>NZ_JBXAFS010000004.1:0-387728 GCF_058793355.1 Afipia sp. MLSD5-FHT05B12 | reverse complement strand
TCTGCGCAAGCTGGGCCTCAGAAGTTTTTTCCGAGCATCTCCTTCAGTGTCGACACGTCCAGCATCGACTCCGCCAGGAGCTTCTTCAGCTTGCGGTTCTCCTCCTCCAGCGCCTTCAACTTGCGCGCCTCGGAGACCTCCATCCCGCCGTAGCGCGAACGCCACTTGTAGAATGTCGCATCGCTAATGCCGTACTTCCGGCACAGATCGCCGGCCGACAACCCGGCGGCGTGCTCCTTCAGCATCTTGATGATCTGCTCTTCCGTGAACCTGCTCTTACGCATCGTCCGTCTCCTCGATTGGAGAACAGAACCCTAACTTATAATCGGGGGCGATTCAGGGGAGCAGGTCATCACCATTAAAAAAACCGATTGAGTTATTCCATCAATACAACCTTCTAAAGCTAGAGCAGTTCTTGCAACAGAGTCAAAGGCGATCTTGTTCTTAACAACCGGCGCATTCGACGAAATTTGAGTTACCCATTCTCCGGTGCCTACTTCCCCTTCGCCCCGTTTTTCGCGGCCTTCCTTGCATCCGCGATCGCCAGCTTGAACTGCTCGGCGGTCAGCCCGCCCGGCACGCGGAAGGTGCCGACCACGAACGCGGGCGTGCCGCGAAAGCCGAACGCTTCGGCCTGCGCGTTGTTGCGTTTGAGCAGCGCATCGATCGACGCCCTGTTGGCCGCGAGATCGGCCTTGGCCCTGGCGAGATCGACGCCGGCCTGCGCCAGCGTGTCGTCGATCACCGCCTCGGTGAGGCGGCCGACCTTGACGATCAGCGCACGGTGCGCGGCCTCATACTTGTTCTGATATTTCGCGGCCAGCACCAGACGCGCGGCGTATCCCGACGGATCGCCGAGGATCGGCCAGTCCTTCAGCACCAGCCGCACCTTCTTGTCCTCGTTGACCACCTGGTCGAGCACCGGCGAGATTTTCTTGCAGTAGGGGCACTGGTAGTCGAAATACTCGACAATGGTGATGTCGCCTTGCGGATTTCCCAGCACGGGATTGTCCGCGTCGCGCAGCACGGCATCCTTGCTCAGCACATCGGAGGCAGTGCCCTGCTCCTGCGCCGGCGCGGTCTGCGCGGACTCGAAGGCCAGCAACGTCACCGCGAGCATCGCGGCAACGAGGCCGGCAAAATATCGCTTCGCGAAACTCATCATGTTCAGCTTTCAAAAAACGGCTGCGTCGAGACCGGCGCCGTCCCCGCCAAGGCGGGGACCCATAGTCCCTGGATTTCCGGTAAGCAGAGGTCTGTCATCAAGCCCATTTCGGCCAAACGCCAGGTCAGGTGGTTATGGATCTCCGCTTTCGCGGGGGTGACACCCTGTGTGTCGCGGCGCAGGCACGCACTCAAGACATCACGCCTTCTTGAGGAATTCCGTGCGCAGCACGAGGCCCTTGATCTTGTCGGTGCGGCCTTCGATCTCGTCTTCATTGTCGGTGAGGTGGATGTTCTTCACCACCGTGCCGCGCTTGAGGCCGCTGGATGCGCCCTTCACTTTCAGATCCTTGATGACGACGACAGTGTCGCCTTCTTTCAGTTCGTTGCCGTTGCTGTCCCGGACCGCCATGCCATTTCTCCATCACGCGCAGCATTCGTGCCGCGCCGCCAGTGTCCCGTCCTTACGAATGTCAGAACCGGATTACCGGACAGCATTAGCGCGGATTGTTGAGCATGTCTTCCGCGAGATTGCGGTGGGAGCGCTCGATCCGCGAATTGCTGCCCGACGCACGGCTGCTCTGGACGTCGCGGTTCTTGCGGCAGGCCACATAACCGGGCGAACCGGGTTCACCCTCGGCGCGGCAAACCGCGTCGTCATCCACAGTGGCCTGTGGCGACGTGTTTCGTTCGAACTGGGCGCAACCTGCCAACAGCAGGGCGGCGGCAAGAGCTGTCGATAGCCGGAGTTTCATCCGCGTCATACCCGCCACGTTATGTTTCCCAAAATTCGTCATGGCCGGGCTCGTCCCGGCCATCCACGTCTTTGACCTCGACAACTGGCAAAAGCAAGGCGTGGATCACCGGGTCATACGCCAGCGAAGCGACGCCGTCCTTCGGACGGCTAGACCCGGTGATGACAACTGTGATTGCCGCCCCTCCCAGAGCCTATCCGAGCTCGATTTCGCCATCGACCGTAAAGGAAAGCGCGACCCCGCCCACGGTGAGCACCATTTTGGCGGGCAGTTTCTCGCTGCCTTTCAGGCCGCCGCCGGCAACCGCGTCGCGCACGGCTTTTTCGATCTCGCGCTGCGAGGTCACGCCGACCTGTTTCAGAAACTTCCGCACACTGGTGTTAAAGACGTCTTCGTTCATGGGAAACTCCTCCTGTCAGGTTCGGCCGCTGAGTGCTGTCTTGATTTCCTCCAGCACCGCCGGGTCTTCGATGGTCGCGGGCATGGTCCATGGTTCGTTGTCGGCGATCTTCTTGATGGTGCCGCGCAGGATTTTCCCCGAGCGGGTTTTCGGCAGCCGCGCCACGGTGATCGCGAGCTTGAACGCCGCGACGGGCCCGATCTTCTCGCGCACCAGCGCGACGATCTCCTTCTCGATCTCCGCCACCGGCCGCGTCACGCCGGCCTTGAGCACGAGGAAGCCGCACGGCACCTCGCCCTTCACCGTGTCCCTGATGCCGAGCACGGCGCATTCGGCGACATCGGGATGCGAGGCCAGCACCTCTTCCATGCCGCCGGTGGAGAGCCGATGCCCGGCGACATTGATGATGTCGTCGGTGCGTCCCATCACGAAGACATAGCCGTCCTCGTCCTTGTAACCGGCGTCGGAGGTTTTGTAGTAGCCGGGAAACTCCGTGAAATAGGCTTCCCTGCAGCGCTCATCCTGCTGCCACAGCGTCGGCAGGTTGCCGGGCGGCAGCGGCAGCTTGATGACGATCGAACCCATGGTGTTCGGCGGCAGCGGCTTCGCCGCCTCATCCACGACATCGACCTGATAGCCCGGCATCGGCACCGTCGGCGAGCCGTGCTTCACCGGCAGCGTGCCGAGGCCGACCGGATTGCCGGCGATGCACCAGCCGGTCTCCGTCTGCCACCAGTGATCGATCACCGGCACCTTCAGTTGCTGCTCGGCCCATTCCACCGTCGGCGGATCGGCGCGCTCGCCCGCGAGAAACAGCGTGCGGAATTTCGACAGGTCATACTTGCGGATGAAGTCGCCGCCCGGATCTTCCTTCTTGATGGCGCGGAACGCGGTCGGCGCCGTGAACAACGCAACGGCACCATGCTGCGAGATCACCCGCCAGAACGCGCCGGCATCCGGCGTGCCGACAGGTTTGCCCTCGTACATGATCGAGGTCGCGCCGTGTAACAACGGCCCGTAGATGATGTAGCTGTGGCCGACCACCCAGCCGATGTCGGAGCCGCACCACCACACCTCGCCCGGCTTCACGCCATAGAGATTGAACATCGACCATTTCAGCGCGACCAGATGCCCGCCGTTGTCGCGCACCACGCCTTTGGGTTTTCCGGTCGTGCCGGACGTATAGAGAATGTAGAGCGGATCGGTCGCCAGCACGGGCACGCAAGGCGCCGACTTCTTCGCCTTGATGGCGGCCTCGCGCAATTCGCTCCAGTCGTGATCGCGGCCCTTGACCAGATCGCAGGTTTCCTGCGGACGTTGCAGGATGATGCAGGCCTGCGGCTTCGCGCTTGAAAGACTGATCGCCTCATCGAGCAGAGGCTTGTACTTGACGATGCGGCCCGGCTCGAGGCCGCAGCTCGCGGAGAGAATGAGTTTCGGCTCGGCGTCCTCGATCCGAGTCGCAAGTTCTTTCGCAGCGAACCCGCCGAACACCACGGAGTGAATAGCTCCAATCCGCGCGCAGGCCAGCATCGCCACCATCGCCTGCGGCACCATCGGCATATAGAGAATGACACGGTCGCCCTTCACCACGCCGAAATCCTGCATCACGGCGGCAAGCGTCTGCACCTCGTGCAGGAGCTCAGCATAGGTGAACCTGGTGACGGTGTTGGTCAGCGGCGAGTCGTGAATCAGCGCGGTCTGGCTGGCACGGCCGCCCGCGACATGACGGTCCAGCGCGTTGTAGCAGGTGTTGACCACGGCGCCCGCGAACCAGCGGCCATAAAGCCCCTGCGAGGGATCGAAGATCTTCTTCGCCGGCTCGATCCAGTCGATCTCGCGCGCCGCTTCGGCCCAGAACCCTTCCGGATCGCGCAGCGAACGCGCGTGGACCTCGGCATAGCGGCTGTTCAATATCGCAGTCATATTTCGTTGCCTCCCGGCGAATGAATTCTTGTTGTCCTCCCGCTTGCGGGAGAGGCAAATGCGTCTCGTATTTTCGTTGAAGCATACAAGAGTTTTTGTCCCTTGAGCTGCGTCAATTTCCCTTTCCCTTCAGCGGCATCTGCGCGCCAAGGCGCTCAATCTCGCTGAACAGGCTTTTGCGGTTGGCCCGCGCGGCCTCATAGTCCGGCTTCAGCTTGAGCGCCGCGTCGAAATCCGAAAGCGCGCGGCGGCGATCGCCCTTGGCGCGCCAGGCCATACCGCGGCTGTTGAGCGCCTCGGCAAGCGCCGGTTCGGCCTTCAGCGCGGCGTCGTAATTGGCGATGGCGCGGTCGAACTCGCCTTTGATGTTGAAGCCGTCGCCGCGTGCGAGCAGCGTTTTGGCGTCCAGCGCCTTTGTGGCCTGATCCGGCTTGCACACGCTCATGGTGGTGACGCTGGTGCCGACCGGCCGCCCGAGAATGGCGGACAGATCCTGGCATGCGCCATCGCGGCACACCCGCCACTCGCCCGCCAGTCCGGAATTTCCCAGCGCGACGTCAGGCAATATCGGGAGCTGCGGCTTCCAGCGAAACCAGCCATCGGCCAGCCGTGCCTCGGACGGCGGCTCCATGCCCGCGCCCGAACCCTTGACGCGGGCCTCGACGATTTCGAGTCCCTGCGGCGTGACGCGCCAGTCCTCCTGCCATTCGATCTTCTCGACCGAATGGGTCCATGACAACGTGAACGCTGCAACCGCCAGCGACTTCACGACGCCGGCGGTGGCAAGACACAGACTCACACCAGCACCTCAGACATTACGCTTAAGCGGCCGCCGTCACCGGACCCGGTTTCTTGCGCCATTGCCAGAGCACGACAAGAATCGCGACCACAAAGCCGACCCCGTCGCTGTAGTGGAATTCACCGAGCAGACAACCTGCCGCGATGAATGCCACGACCCGTTCGGTGACGCTCATCCGCGCGAACAGGAAGCCGATGGCGACCATGCCGAACAGGCCGATAGCGACCAGTGCCTTCACCGCCGCATACGCCACCGCGCCGTAGAAGCCGAGCTGCGCCTGCATCGGATCGCCGTTCTGCAACATCAGCGCGGGCGAATAGACCGCGATGAACGGGATCACGTAGCCGGCGAGCGCGATGCGCATCGCTTCCCAGCCGATCTTGTCGGGATTCTCTTTCGCAATGGGCGCGGCGGCCAGAGCCGCGAGCGCAACCGGGGGCGAGAGGTCGGCCATGATGCCGTAGTAGAATGCGAACATGTGGCTGACGATGAGCGGCACCCCGAGCTTGGCGAGCGCGGGCGCCGCCAGCGCGGCAACAATGATGTAGGTCGGGATTGTCGGAATGCCGGTGCCGAGCAAAATCGATAGCAGCATGGTCATGATGAGCGCGAGGAAGAGACTCTTCTCCCCGAGGCCGATGACCCAGCTTCCGAAAATCGTGCCGACGCCGGTCTGCGTCATCATGCCGATGATGGTGCCGACAATGGCGCAGGCCATGCCGACGGTCAGCGCCGACTTGGCGCTGTCCGCCAGCGAGTCGCGGCAGGCCGTCAGCGTCGCGCGTCCGCCTTGCGTCAGTGCCGCGATAAGAACCAGCGCGCCAACGATGGCGGCGACATAACGGATGTCGACAGAACTGCCGTTGCGGAACAGCGATCCCGCCACCAGCGCGAGGCCGATCCAGAAGACGTAGCGCAGCGCGATGCTGGAAAAGCCGAGTACGATGCTGGCGCCGAGGATCAGCGCAACCGTGAGCGCAAGGCCCATCGAACCGGCATAGAGCGGCGTGAAGCCCTCGAACAGCATGAACACCAGCGCGGCCAGCGGCAGCACCAGGAACCAGCCCTTGGTGAGCGCCCGGATGGCGCTTGGAATTTCGTCCTTCTTCATGCCGGTGAGGCCGTACTTGCCGGCCTCCAGATGCACCATCCAGAACGCGGAGGCGAAATACAGAATCGCTGGAATGACGGCGGCCTTGACGATCACCGAGTAATCGACACCCAGCGTCTCCGCCATGATGAAGGCGACCGCGCCCATCACCGGCGGCATGATCTGGCCGCCCATCGAGGCCGTGGCTTCGACGCCTGCTGCGAACGCGCGGCGATAGCCGAACTTGATCATCAATGGAATGGTGAACTGGCCGACGGTGACGACATTGGCGACGCCCGAGCCCGAGATCGTGCCCATCATGCCGGAGGCAACGACGGCGACCTTCGCCGGACCGCCGCGCGTGCCGCCGAACAGGCCGAGCGACACGTCGGTGAACAGCTTGATCATGCCGGCGCGTTCGAGGAACGAGCCGAACAGAATGAAAAGGAAGATATAGGTCGCCGACACGTAGATCGGCACCCCGTAGAAACCTTCGGTGCCGTAGGACAGATGGGTAACGATCTGGTCGAAATCATAACCGCGATGATTGAGCGGCGACGGCAGATATTGCCCGAAGAACCAGTAGAGCAGACACGCGCCGCACATCAGCGGCAGCGCCAGACCCATCATCCGGCGCACACCCTCGAAGATCAGGATGGCGAGCACGGTGCCCACCACCAGATCGAGCCGCGTCGGATCGCCGTCGCGCTGGATCAGTTCGGCATAGAACAGGTATTGATAGAGACCGCAGAAAAATCCGATGCCGCCGATGATCCATCCCACGGCGCGCTGGAAATTCGTCCGAGCGGTGAAGTTGGCGATCAGGCCGAATGTCAGCAACAGCAGGAATCCGACATGGATGCCGCGCACCGCCTGACTCGGAAGGAAATTCCATGCCGCGATGATGAGCTGGAACACCGCGAAGACAATGCCTATCACATAGGCGAGATGGCCCCACATCCCCGGCCCGAAGCCTTCGGGAAAGCCGTGCTCGAAATTGTCGAGTTCGACTTTGATTTTTTCTTCGGTGCCATGCTCGTAAATCATTGGCTTAAATCCCCGCGCGCCTGGTCGCGTTCATGTCCCAATATTCAAACTTGTCATGGCCGGGCCTGTCCCGGCCATCCACGCCTTGCCTGACCGTCGATTAAAGACGTGGATGCCCGGGACAAGCCCGGGCATGACGTCTCTTTCAAATCCCAAACAAAAGTCCTGACCGCTTACTTGATCAGGCCTTTTTCCTTGTAATAGCGGATCGCGCCCGGATGCAGCGGCGCCGGACTGCCGGCCGCAGCGGTCTCAAGCTTGATGTCCTTGCCGGCGATATGCGAATTGGCCAGTTCCGGCAGCGACTCGAAGATCAGCCTGGTCATCTGATAGGCAAGATCATCGGACACCGCCGAACTGGTGACGAGATAGTTCACCACCGCCGCGGTCGGCACGTCTTCCTTCTGGCCGGTATAGGTGCTGGCCGGAATGACGACCGAGACAAACGGAGGTCCGATCTTGTCCACCGTGGCCTTCGGGACCGACACGACGTTGATCTGTGTCGAGCTGGAAAGATCCTTCAGCGACGCGACGCCGAGGCCCGCTGACTGCAACGTCGCGTTGAGCTGGCGGTTCTTCATCAGGTCGACGGATTCGGCGAACGGCAGGTATTCGACCTTGCCGAGATCCTTGTACGCCATGCCCGCGGCTTTCAGGATCGCGCGCGCGTTGAGTTCGGTGCCGGATTTCGGCGCACCGACAGAGAGCGTCTTGCCCTTGAGATCGGCCAGCGTCTTGATGCCGCTGTCGGCAGTGGCGACGATCTGGATATAGTTCGGATAGATCGCGCCGATGGTGCGCAGCTTGCCCAGCGGCTTCTTGAAGCCGGCCTCCTCGTCGCCATCGACCGCCGCCTTCAGCGAGTCACCCAGGGTGAACGCGAGTTCGCCGCGCCCCTGCTCGATCAGATTGAGATTTTCGACCGACGCCTTGGTGGCCTGCACCTGGGTCTTCACGCCGGAAATCTTGTCGCCGTAGATTTTTCCGATCGCAACGCCGAGCGGATAATAAACGCCAGACGTTCCGCCGGTCAGGATATTGATGAATTGCTGGGCACGAGCAGCGGGAGCGGACAGCGACATCGCAGCAACGGCCGCGGCAACGAACAGTTTCTTTTTCATTGGAGTCCTCGTTTGAATTCGCGGGAAAGTGGACGGATGAGCGGTCGCGGTCAACCCGCCCGATCGGCCAGGCGCCGCGTTCAGCCTCTCAGTTAGACGTAGGTATGAGGAACCTTCCGCCGTCGCGCAGGCGGCGCTACCGCCCGTCACATAATTTGCTGCACTGCGATAAGAAGAAGGGCGGCGCTTGCAGACCAACCTCCTCGCGACGGGTATGGAATAGTCAACGCGCTGAGCTTGCTCTAGAACCCTGGCACTAGCCGGCCAGCGGCGATCAAAAACAAGGCCCGCAGAGCGGGTAAACCTGGGAGATTTTACCGATATGACGAAACGACCTGCTTCCACGCCCGCAGCCGCGCACCTTACCCGCCGCACTCTTCTTGCCGGCGCAGCAGCATTCGGCGCGACGCCATTCCTGAGCCAGACCTCGAAGGCCGCCGCCTGGCCGGATCGCCCGGTCAAGTTCGTTGTGCCTTTCGCCGCCGGCGGCACCACCGACATTCTGGGACGTCTCGTCGCGCAGAAGCTCTCGGAAGAATACGGCCAGCAGGTCGTGGTCGAGAACAAGCCGGGCGCCGGCGGCAACATCGCCGCCGATTTCGTCGCGAAGTCCGATCCCGACGGATACACCTTCATCGTCGGTACGCCGGGCACCCACGCGATCAACAAGTATGTTCAGAAGAACATGCCCTACGATCCGATCAAGGACATCCAGCCGGTCACCATCATCGCCCGCGTTCCCAACCTGATGTCGGTCTACCCCGAGGTCCCGGTAAAATCAGTCGCCGAATTCATCGCGCTGGCGAAGTCGAAGCCGGGGCAACTGTTCTACGGAACGCCAGGGCTCGGCAGCACGGCGCATCTGTCGACGGAGCTGTTCAAGTCGATGACCGGCATCGATATCGTGCATGTTCCCTACAAGGGCAGCGCGCCGGCGCTCACCGATCTGGTGGCAGGCCGGGTTCATGTCATGATCGACAACCTGCCGGCGGTGCTTCCCTTTGCCGAGAACAACAATGTGCGCTCGCTGGCGGTGAGCACCGCGAATCGCTGGCCGCTGTTGCCGAACATCCCGACGATCGGCGAAACCGTGAAGGGTTACGACGCGGCGTCGTGGTTCACCGTCGCCGCCCCGGCGAAGGTATCGAAGGACATCGTGATGAAGCTCAACGCGAGCATCATCAAGTACATCAAGTCGCCCGACGGGGTCGATCGCATCCGCAAGCTCGGCGGCGAGCCGATCGGCAATACGCCCGAGGACATGCAGGCGTTCGTCGTCGCGGAGACAGAAAAGTGGGGCAAGGTGGCCGAGTTCGCGAAGATCAAGCCTGAGTAAACCCATTGTGCCCTGTCGCCGAGGCGGATGTCTGATCCGCCGCGGCGTCAGGGAACATTTCCGTCGGCAATGCGAGTGATCCGGTTCTGACATTCGTATCACATCTACCGCAGGCACTTTTACGAATGTCAGAACCAAAGGATCACTCGAGTAATAATTTGCTAGTGTCCTTTCGTATCCGACGTTCGCTCAAAGGGTGCTGCAAAGTAAAGCGAACGTCGGATACGGGACACTAGTATTAAGTTCATGTCGCAGGCGAACCGAGCAGAAGCTGTCAGGCGTCCCCGGCTGATCTGGCCGGTTATAACCGGCGTTGTCCTTGCCGCGCTGCTCGCAGCGGCTGCGATCTTGCTGTCCTATAAAATCGAACCGCCGCCGGATAACGCCAAGGTCATCGCGGATGAGCAGCGAATGACCTACGCCAGCACGCCATGCGTGGTGTTCAACACGCTGGACCGGGAACTGATCGCCAATCGCACTGAGATCAGCGACCCGTCAAAGCCGCTTCAGCTCTACTCCTACGCGAGCGAGAAAACCTTTGCCGATGTCAGGGCCGAGGCGAAGTGGACGCGCGACAAGGCCTGCGACTACGTGACCGGGTTCGACCAGATCGTCACCCGCTGGATGCGCCTGATCGGCTACCGGTCCCGCTGGACCGCCGACGGCCAGTGGCGCTGGTAGCAAATCCCTGTTCAAGCCGCCTCATTGGAACACATTCCCGCTTCATATCGTTTGCCTGCCGGTTCATTAATAGCGAAGCAATCTCGGGGATTCCTGTCTTGAACACGACGACCGACAAGCCCGCCAAACGATCGCTGCTGTCGGCCGACGGTATCGCAGCGCCCTTGAGGCACGCGGTGTTCCGCAGAATCTGGCTGGCAAGCCTGCTCACCAATCTCGGCCTGATGATCAACGGCGTCGGCGCGGCCTGGGCCATGACCCAGATGACGTCATCGGCCAGCATGGTGGCGCTGGTGCAGACCGCATTGATGCTGCCGATCATGCTGCTGTCGCTGGCGGCGGGTGCCATCGCCGACATGTACGACCGCCGCATTGTCGGGCTTGTCGCGCTGTCGCTTGGTTTTCTGGGCGGGGTGACGCTGGCCGTGCTCGCCTATCTCAATGCGATCACGCCCAACAGCCTGCTGCTGTTCTGTTTCATGATCGGCAGCGGCATGGCGCTGTTCGGCCCGGCATGGCAGGCCTCCGTCAGCGAGCAGGTGCCCGCCGAAACGCTTCCCTCGGCGGTGGCGCTGAACGGCATCAGCTACAATATCGCACGCAGTTTCGGCCCGGCGCTGGGCGGCATCATCGTCGCGGCGGCGGGCGCGGTGGCCGCGTTCATTTGCAACGTGCTGCTTTATATCCCGCTGATCGTCGTGCTCTATCTCTGGCAGCGCACGCTGGAACCGTCGCGGCTGCCGCCGGAGCGGCTGCGCCGTGCCGTCGTCTCGGGCGTGCGCTATATCGTTCACTCACCACCGATCCGCATCGTGCTCTACCGCACACTGGCGACCGGCATCGCGGGCGGTTCGGTGCTGGCGTTGCTGCCGCTGGTGGCCCGCGACATCCTGCACGGCGGCGCCCAAACCTACGGCATCATGCTGGGCTGTTTCGGCATGGGCGGTGTGCTCGGCGCGCTCAACATCTCAAGCGTGCGCGCGCATCTCAGCGGTGAATACGCGGTTCGCCTGTGCGCGCTGACCATGGGCCTTGCGATCGGCGTTCTTGCGCTCAGCCGCTGGCCGGCGCTGACCGGCGCCGCGCTGGTCGTGGCCGGCGCGTCATGGATGATCGCGGTGACACTGTTCAACATCGGCGTGCAGCTCTCGACGCCGCGCTGGGTCGCGGGACGCGCGCTGGCGGCGTATCAGGCTGCGATCGCGGGCGGCGTCGCGATCGGAAGCTGGCTGTGGGGCTATGTCGCCAACGGCGTCGGCCTGGACAAGGCGCTGCTGATTGCTGCCGCTGTGATGTTCGTCTCGCCGGTTCTCGCGATCTGGCTGCGCATGCCCTCGACCGAAGGCGCCAACAACGACGCGGTCGATGCGCTTGAAGAGCCGGAAGTCAATCTTTCGATCTCGCAGCGAAGCGGGCCGATCGTTGTCGAGATCGAGTATCGCGTCAGCCAGCAGAAAGCCCGTGCGTTCTACACCACGATGCTGCAACTCCAGGCCATCCGCCAGCGCAACGGCGCCTATGACTGGTCGATCGCGCGCGACATCGCGGACCCCGAACTGTGGATCGAGCGTTATCACTGCCCGACCTGGCTCGATTATCTGCGTCAGCGCAACCGCTCGACCCAGTCGGAGCGCGAGATCCAGCTCAAGGCCATCGCGTTTCATCTCGGGCCCGAGCCGATCAAGGTTCATCGCATGCTGGAACGGCCGCTGGGATCGGTGCGGTGGAAGGACGAGACGCCGGACCGCACCAAGGCAACCGACGTGCCGATCGAAACGCCGGCCAGCAGCGGCGTTTGAGCGCGCCTAGTCACACTCCTGCAATGACAGGCAGAATGTCAGTCCCTCGATGGGGACGACTTGGTTTCGTGCCAACGGTTGGCGCGTTCGAACATGCGCCAGTGAATGGCTTCGGTCTCAGCGAATTTTTCCGGACTGAGCCAGGGCTTGAGCGCCTTGAGTGTCTTCTCCCACTCGGCGCGGTCCGGCTTCGGTACATCGCCGAACAACTTCGACAACTCGCTTGAAACAAGACCCTTCGGCGAAACAATTTTGTTCATGATCGTCGCCCCGCACGCGAACGCTACAGTCACGCAAGCGTCACATTTGAAACCAACTCGTATCGCGAAGCGAGAATGATTCGAAAGAGTCGCTCAAACGCCTGTTGATAACTTGATTCGGTCAGCTTTACTGACAGATTGAGTCTGCGGTGAGTCCGCGCGAAGTTCCACGGCGCGAGCAGCACGAGCTGCGATCATCCACAGTCATGGCAGCCATGATTGTTGTTCTTGTGCATCGCACAGATAAAGCTGCGGAAACGGATTTCAGGAGCAGGCACTGCACGATGATCGAATTCACCGCACTGATGGAAAGCATGACAGCCGATGGCGAGACCTGTTCGGTCACGGCGACGGAGGACTGGCTTCAGGGCCGCACCATCTACGGCGGTCTTTCCGCCGCCTTCTGCCTCGAAAGCGTGGCGCGCCGGTTCGGCGAGCTGCCGCCGTTGCGTTCCGCACAATTCGGCTTCGTCGCTCCGGCGGCCGGTACGGTGACGATCAAGCCGACCGTTCTGCGCAAGGGTAAATCGACGGTGTTCGTCGGCGTCGACCTTTTCGGCGAAGCCGGTCTCGCGACGCGGGCCACGCTTTGCTACGGCATGGCGCGCGCCTCTTCCGCCCTGTACGGCGCCCTGCCCGCACCCGCGGTGCCGGAACCGGAGACGTGTCCGCCGTTTTTCCGCAAGATTCCCGGACTGAATTTCATCCAGCATTTCGACGGGCGGTTCGCGCGCGGCCACGCACCGTTCAGCGAGGGCCAGGATCCGGAGTTTGGGATGTGGCTGCGCCATGCCGACCCGGCGCGACCGGCATCGACGGCCGCCCTGGTCGCGCTGACCGACGCGCCGCCGCCCGCGGCACTTGTGCTGTTCAAGACGCCCGGACCGATCAGCACGATGACCTGGGCCATCGACCTGTTGACCGACAGGCTTGAGACCAAAGACGGCTGGTGGCTTATGCAAACCAGGGCCGAGAACGTCGCAAGCGGCTATTCCAGCCAGGCGACGACTCTCTGGAATGCTGATAGACAGCCGGTATTGGTCAGCCGTCAGAACGTCGCGGTGTTTATGTGAGATCTCTTCGATGGACGATGTCGTTGATATCTGCCGCCGCGCTGGCGGCGACGCTGTCGTCCATATCCTTGTCGTCCATGTCCGTCGCGCAGACACCGCAGGCGATGGCGGAGTATCGCCGCAAGCTCGCCGAATACAACGCCGTCCGCCAGCCATTCGATGAAAAGGCGTCGGCCTACTGGACATCGATTAGCGACAAGCGGCGGGCGCGGAACGCCAAGCGGCGCAGCGGCGAGACCATCGCCGCCGAGGATTATGTGCTCACCCACCCGCCGGTCTATAGCGGGCCGCCAAAACCCGTCGATCCGTCCGCGCCCGCCAAGCCGCCGTCGGAACGCAAGCCGCTCCCCGTGGTGGCGGACTTTCTGAGCAATGCGCAGGAGCATTTCCAGTTCACGCCCCGCAAGCCCGCCTCCGAGATCGACTACAAGCGCGCCTATGCGCAGGTGGCTGCGAGTTTCGGCCTGACCCGGGATCAGGCGGTGCGGATCTACAGTTTCGAATCCGGCGGCAACGGCAAATACGATGTGCAGGCCGGACTGGAAGGCACCCGCCCCGGTGCCCGCGCGATCTCCACCGCGCTCGGCTACAACCAGCTTCTGACCACCAACACCATCGATCTGCTCGCCGAACACGGCGGTCTCATCTTGAAGACCCTCGGCGAAAAGATTCGTCAGGCGCCGGGACCGCAGAAGGCCGCGCTGGAGCGCAAGACCGCCATCGTCCAGCAGATGATTACGTTCTGCAAAACCGTGCCCAATGAATGGAGCGCCCATGAAAAGCTCGGCGTCACGCCGCGCGGCATCGCCGTTCATGCGCTCAATCTCGACATCGATGTCGGGCCGTTGTTGCAGACGCTGAAGCTGATGGACTCGGTCAACTTCGCCAGGCGCAAGGGATACACGAGGCCGCTCAGCGCCGCCGAGCTCGAGATGATGAACCTGACCGGCGACGGCAACGGATTCGACATGGTGTCGATGCCGCAGGCGATGCGCACAGTGGTGCCGACCTCGAATTTCTTCCAGCGCAACGGCTACGAGCGCAATCCGGTGGCGATCCGCAACAACACCGTCGCCAAGCTGCTGGCGGCGACGGATGCGCGGATGGACAACCAGGTCAATCTTCAGGGCGCCAAGGATCTGGCCGCGGCGTTCTAGGTAGGCCCGTCGCCCTTCGAGGCGCGGCAAGCCGCGCACCTCAGGGTGACGAAACAACAAAGACTTCATCCTGAGGTGCGAGCCGCTTTCGGCGAGCCTCGAAGGATGGAAACCTCAAACCCCATCCAGAATAATCACCGTCGGCTTTTTCGGCAGCGTGTCGCGCGAGACCGAGAGCGATCGCTCGGGCCGGATGTCCATCTCGAACTGTCCGTTCATGCGCGCGATAAAGTCGCTCAGCGGCGTCGCGAAACGATGCATCGGCAGCACGATCGAGGAGCGCAGCCGCCGCGTAATCTCCGACATGCCGTCAAGCGACAGCGTGTACGTGCCGTCGATCGGCACCATCACGATGTCGAGGCGGCCGATCGCGGCATAATGCGTCTCATCAAGCGGATGATGCAGATGGCCGAGATGGCCGATGCAGAGACCCGCCACCTCGAAAATGAAAATCGAATTGCCGTCCTTCTGCATCACCGTGTCGGGCCCGGAGCGCCAGCCGCCGCGAATATCCGTCGGCACGTTGCGGATCAGGGTATCGCCGACGGTCAGCGCATGACGCGCCGGACCTTCGCCGTCGTTCCAGCCGCGCAGCACGTGAGCGATGCGCGGATCGGGATTGAGCGAATAGTGTGTCGAGTGCGCTCGGTTCATTGTCACAACGTTGGGCGATTTACCCGCAGTGTAGGCGCCACTGAAATCGGTGGCGATGGTGACATTGCCAGGGGTCTCGATGATGTAGGTCGAGTGACCGGCATAGGTGATGGTCACCTCGCCCTTCTCCGCCGCGACGGTGGACAGGCTCGCGAACATCACGCGCGGGATCGATTGCGCGATCGCAAGACACTCGCTCGGCGGCGGCTTGACCTGCGCGGTGCCGGCATCGATTGGCAGAACGATACCAATGAATGCGAAGATCAGGCGCAATCGAACCATCGAAAGGCTCCCGTCGAGACCCGGAGATTCCGCCGATCTTTTCAGGAAGCCGCCATCATCGCAATAACGACGGATTGGTCCGGTGCCGCCGGCCGGGCTGGCTGACAGGCAAGGCCTCCTAACCGTCTCGTGCCGGGTTCAATGATCCTCAATATGCTGTCCGTGTGGTTTGCGGTGTCAGGGATAGGGCTTATTGTCCTGATGGCCGGGGCGCGGAAGCGCGATGCGCAGATGTCTTGACGGAGGCCCGCATGCGAACGTTCGTTACGCAAGCAATAGCGATCGCACTGTCCGTTGCGCCGGTCCATGCCCTGCCTCCCGACAACGCGGATCCGGCATTGGCCCCCTGGTTCAAGAGTTTGAAACAGCCGGGAACGGGCGCGGAATGTTGCTCAATCGCGGATTGCCGCACCGCCGAGGTGCGGCGGGATGGCCAAGGCTATGAGGTCAAGGTTGACCACAAGTGGCACGTCTTTTCGACTTTCTGGCTCCGGGTGCCAACGGAGAGAATTCTCGACGAGCGCCGCAATCCGACCGGAGGCGCGGTTTTGTGCTACACGCCGGAGGCTGGCATCCTCTGCTTCGTTCCCCCTCCCGAAAGCTAGGAATCCCTGGAGCGCGGCATAATCCTCGCAAACGAGGTCGCGTCCAAACCCTCAAGCCACGCGCGCAAGCAACATTGCCTGCTGTCTCCGCCTCGAAATGAAACTGGCAGGCAAGCACGTTCGCGCCAGGAGCGCGACGCGCGGTGCGCGTTTCAAACGCATGGTGCGATGTCCGTGAATGGCGAACGCCGTTTGGCGCTCCTTCGCCAGCGCAACTCTGCTCACACCTATCAAGCAGCTCGTTCGTGCTTTATGAGTTTCAGCGAAGGAAACACCCACGGGAGAAACTTTGTATGAAACAAGCTTACGCTTACGTGCCGCGCGCGACCAGTTACGGCCTCAATCCGGGCGATGATCTGAATGATCTGCGCATGTCGGATCAGGTGCGGCCGCTTTATGAGCACGTCAAGAAGTTCATCCGGGAAACCGTCGATCCGACACTGGTTGAATACATCCGGCATGGTGAGGGCAACAAGGATCGCTGGAGCTTCACGCCGGGCCAGATCGACGTGCTGGAAAAGGCCAAGGCAAAGGCCAAGGAAGAAGGCCTGTGGAACTTCTTCCTGCCCGACAGCGAAACCGGCGAAGGCCTGAAGAATCTCGATTACGCCTATATCGCGGTGGAGCTCGCGAAAAATCCGCTGGCATCTGAAGCCATGAACTGCTCCGCGCCGGACACCGGCAACATGGAGGTGCTGGAGCGCGTCGGCACCAAGGAGCAGAAGGAAAAGTGGCTGAAGCCGCTGCTGAACGGCGAAATCCGCTCGGCCTACGCCATGACCGAACCGAATGTTGCATCTTCCGATGCCAAGAACATCGCGACCACGGCGAAGCTCGACGGCAACGAATGGGTGATCAATGGCGAGAAGTATTACATCTCCGGTCTCGGCGATCCGCGCTGCAAGATCATGATCGCGATGGTGCTGACCAATCCCGACGCGCCGCGGGGCAAGCAGCAGTCTCAGATCCTGGTGCCGAAAGACACGCCCGGCGTCGAAATCATCGGCCCGATGCATGTGTTCGGTGCTGACCATGCCCCACGCGGGCACATGCATATGCGCTTCAACAATGTCCGCGTGCCGAAGGAGAATATCCTGCTCGGCGAAGGCCGTGGTTTCGAGATTTCACAGGTCCGCCTTGGGCCCGGACGAATCCATCACTGCATGCGCACGATCGGCAAAGCCGAAAAGGCGCTCGACCTGATGGTGTCGCGCGGCCTGACACGGGAAGCCTTCGGCAAGCAGATCGCGCATCTCGGCGGCAACCTCCAGATCATCGCTCAGGCGCGCTGCGAGATCGAGGCGATGCGGCTGATGGTGCTGAAGGCAGCCAAAGCCATGGATGTACTCGGCAACAAGGAAGCCCGCATCTGGGTCAGCATGGTCAAGGCCATGGTGCCGGAGCGGACCTGCAAGATCATCGACCAGGCGATCCAGATGCATGGCGCAACCGGCATTTCCGAATGGACGCCGCTCGCCGACATGTACGCCGACGTCCGGCATCTGCGGTTCGCCGATGGTCCCGATGAGGTGCATTGGATGGTGGTTGGCCGGCACGAACTGAGCATGTCGTAGTCCGGCGCCGGAGCGCGGTGATGCTACCGTCGCCGCGCTCCGGTGTTGCTTGAGGAAACAAAGCAGCCTTTAGACTGGGCGGCACGTCCGCCACTGTTTCACGCAGTCCCCGGCCAGCGATAACTTTTCTGTGATGCCGTAACAAAACGCATTCTTGCTCCGAACCGGGGGTTGATGGCGGGTGCCTGCTTGCTGCCGGCATCCGAGCCAGGAGTGCTTCAGTCGGATCAGAGAGGATCGTCCTATGACTAAATCTGCCTTCACCGCCGCAACGCTCGCCGGTTCCCTCGCTACCGCCCTGACGTTGATCGCCTCGCAGGCGACAGCGCAACCTGCCCCGGTGCAGGCCAACGCCGAGAAATGCTACGGTGTATCGCTCGCAGGAAAGAACGACTGCGCCGCCGGCCCAGGCACCACCTGCGCCGGAACATCCAAGGCCGACTATCAAGGCAATGCCTGGAAGTATGTCCCCAAGGGCACCTGCGTTTCGATGAAGACACCCAAGGGCACGGGCGCGCTTTCGGCGATCAAGTCCTGATTGTCCTGGGGGTGCGCCTTCAAGGCGCATCCCCGTTCCCCTTGGGGGGCGTCTGTCATGTCAGCTCTTACCCGGCTTCCCGTCTCTTCGGGCATTGGGTTCAAACCGCAACATTTCCCTGCGATCATGGCTTCTGATCCGCCGGTCGGATTCTTTGAGATTCACGCAGAGAACTACATGGGTGATGGCGGCGTTCCGCATGCGCAGCTTCACGCGCTGCGCGGGCGATATGCCCTTTCGCTTCATGGCGTCGGCCTCTCGATCGGCTCCATGAGATCACTTGACCGCGATCATCTTGCGCGCCTCAAACACCTCTGCGAGCGTTACCAGCCGCACAGCTTCTCGGAGCATCTTGCATGGTCATCGCACGGCGGCGTTTACCTCAACGACCTGCTGCCCTTGCCCTATACGGAAGAGACGCTTGAGCGCGTTGTGGAGCATGTCGATCTCGTTCAATCCACGCTTGGACGGCGAATGCTATTGGAGAATCCATCGACCTATCTGGTATTTTCCGAAAGCGTTATTCCCGAGACGGAATTTCTCGACGCAGTCGCACGCCGCACCGATTGTGGCCTGCTGCTCGACATCAACAATGTTTTCGTATCGGCACGTAATCACGGCACGGATCCTCTCGCCTACCTCGCACGATTTCCGATGCACCGCGTCGGCGAGATTCATCTTGGCGGCCACGATGAGCAAACCGACGAACATGGCGACCAACTCCTGATCGACGCGCACGGCGCACCAGTAGCGGAGCCGGTCTGGCGCTTGTACGAGTATGTGATCGAGAAGACCGGCCCGCCGCCTACATTGATCGAATGGGACAACGAGGTGCCGGAATGGCCTGTCCTTGCCGCCGAGGCGCAGCGCGTAAATACAATCCTCGCCCGCCAGCGTCTGGCCGTCACGGTCTGAGAGCGAACATGTTTGCCGATATGCAAGCCATTTTTGTCGAAGCGCTGCTAGACCCCGACAAGCCGGTCCCCGCTTCGGTCACGTCCTATCGGACTGGCGTGCCCGTGAAGCGTTTTGCGGTTTACCGCAACAATGTCGTTGCGGGCCTCGCCGAAGCTATGCGCGCGGGATTTCCGATCGTGGAGCGCATCGTCGGCGCAGATTTTTTCGCGGCGACGGCGCGGCTCTATGCGATCAGCCACCCACCGCGTTCACCAATGATGCTGCGCTATGGCGACGATTTCCCGGAATTCCTGTCGCACTTTCCGCCGGCAGCAGAACTTCCCTACCTCGCTGACGTAGCGCGACTGGAACTGGCGCGTCGGCATGCCTATCACGCAGCTGACGCAGAACCGCTGCGGATAGAACCTATAGTGGCACTTACCCCGGATGAGCTCGCCGAATCCCGGCTAACGATTCACCCCTCCGTATCAATCATCAGATCACGGCACCCCATTTTCACTATCTGGGCGATGAACAGCGGTGACATGGAACTCACGCCGATCGATGAAGGCCTCGCCGAAGATACGCTCATCACGCGCGTCAATCTCGAAGTCACTGTTCACAGGATGTTTTCTGGCGGCGCGGCGTTTCTTCAATGTCTTATGGCTGGAAATTCATTCAGTGCCGCAGCCAGCGCGGCTCACAAGAATGACGCCGGCTTCGACTTGACTGCCAGTCTCGCAATGCTGATCGGCTGCGGCGCGATCATCGACGTTCAGCGCACGATGGAAGGGACTCCGAATGACCAGAGCACTTAATGGTCGAGCTCTCTGTGCCCGCTCTTCTGATTTAGTGGAAAAGTTCGTCGGATTGCTGGATCAGATTCCCAACTGGCTCATCGCGCTGATTGCGCGACTGTCAATTGCCGGCGTTTTCTGGCGGTCAGGGGCGACAAAAGTCGAAGGGTTTCGCGTCACCGAAAGCGCGATCGAACTGTTTCGCAGTGAATATCGACTGCCGCTGATTGATCCAGCACTTGCGACTCATCTCGCCGCGATCAGCGAACACCTTTTTTCGATTCTGCTGGTCATCGGCCTCGCGACGCGACTGTCGGCACTGGCTTTACTCGGCATGACGCTCGTGATCCAGGTTTTTGTTTACCCCGACGCCTGGCCAACGCATGGTACATGGGCGGCGTGCCTGCTGATTTTAGTTGCTCGCGGCGCCGGATGCCTTTCACTGGATCACCTGATCTCTCGCCGTCAACGGGCGACGTAGACGCCGCTCGCCGACATATACGCCGACGTCCGGCACCTGCGCTTCGCCGATGGTCCCGATGAGGTGCATTGGATGGTGGTTGGCCGGCATGAGCTGAGCATGTCGTAGTCCGGCGCCGGAGCGCGGTGATGCTACCATCGCCGCGCTCCGGTGTTGCTTGAGGAAACACAACGCGCCTCTGGGCCGGACTTGTATTGGCGCGGCGGTGACAATGGCTGTCACCTGCCGGCACCGTGTTATCAGATTTCCCCTGTACTGGATTCGACGTGGAAACCTTTCGACGTGATCAGCCACTTGCCATCGATTCGATGCCACGTCAGGTAATCCACGAACACCATCGTGTTGACCCTGACCCGCACCTTCGTGAAAGCCTGGGTCGTGGACGCAAAATCAATCAAAAGGATCTCATCCGCCCGCACTGCATTCAGTGATTTCGGCGATTGACGCTTGTCGAGGATGTCCCGGTATTCTTGAGCGGGCCACGCAACCATCTGCCCCTCGCGAAATCCATGTAGCTGGACGGTCGATCGGAAAACCTGATCAAAGTGCGAAGTATCGCAATCGTATATGATGTCGAAATATTTCTGAACAGCTTCGATCAGGCCAACAGCACAAGCACGGTCGAGGGATGCGGATTCATTGCGAGTCGCGATCATCAAAAATTCCTTGGCGGTTGAGAAGTAAGTTGAGGCACCTCTAACGCATCATATAGCTGTGATGCCTATCAATCGTGAAACAGCATATGGACTCAGTCTCGAGAGAAAAATGCACATCGATTGAAAAAAATCACCAACGGGCGGAGACGCGGGACTGCATTTCACGCGGAGCACGCCAGCACATTTTGGCTGAGAACGCTTTCGCCGCACACGCCGGCCGATGTGACCCGCTCGGGGACCAAAAATCCCGGTGGGACACAGGATGCCGATTTAGCGGCGGATTTTACTGATGAAAATAATGAAATGGTGCCCAGGGGCGGGATCGAACCACCGACACTGCGATTTTCAGTCGCATGCTCTACCAACTGAGCTACCTGGGCGCCGCCCCGAACGCTGCCAAAACAGCTTGGAGGGAGAGCGCCGGTTTATAGTGAGACGCGGCGGCGCTGTCCAGCCACCGGGCGAATTTTGCGAGGACCGGCGCGCCGCCCGGCAACCGCTCGAAATCCTTCCGAATTCAAGGGCTTCCTCCCGGCCATAAAATGCCCAAACGGCCTATTTCGGCTCGTCCGGGTCATCCTCGGCGTCGCTCTCGCGCGCCGGGATGGCGTAGGACCCTGACAGCCAGCGATTCAGGTCGACGTCGCGGCAGCGTTCCGAACAGAACGGCCTGGACGCCTCGACCGGCGGCTTGCCGCAGATCGGACAGGGCCGCGCGGCGCGCGCGGATTTCGCGCCATCAACTGGCATTCAGCCAGCCGAAACGGATCGGAAAACCTTCGCCGCCGAGAAGCGCGGTCGATTCATAAAGCGGCAGGCCGACCACATTGGAGTAGGAGCCGACCATCTTCACCACGAACGAACCCGCGATGCCCTGCACCGCGTAACCGCCGGCCTTGCCGCGCCATTCGCCGGAGCCGATATACGCCTGGATGTCGTCCTCGCTGAGCCGCTTGAACCGGACCCGCGTTTCCACCAGCCGCTGACGGAACGACTCTTTCGGAGTCACAAGGCAGATCGCGGTGTAGACGCGGTGATTGCGGCCCGACAGCAGCCGCAAACATTGCGAGGCCTCGTCCACCAGTTCCGCCTTCGGCAGAATGCGGCGGCCGACCGCGACCACGGTGTCGGCGGCAAGAATGTAGGACCCGCGAAGATCGTCATCGAGCTGCACGGACTTGAGCGCCGCGTCGGCCTTGGCGCGGGCCAGACGATTGGCGCAGGCGCGCGGCAGCTCGCCGCGCTTCGGCGTCTCGTCGACATCGGCGGGGCGCAGCGCATCGGGTTCGATACCGGCCTGATTGAGCAGGCTGAGGCGCCGCGGCGAGCCGGAGGCGAGAACAAATTTGGGACGGCCTAACATGCGAGATTTATCGTTCGGTCAGGGGTCAATGGGCGCGGAAACTATCCGAACGGCGTGGCTCCGACAACAGCGCGGCGGCTGCAATCTTCACTTCCCTCTCCCCTTGTGGGAGAGGGTGCTGAGCGGCAAAGCCGCGAAGCGGGTGAGGGGTCAGGCTCACCGTGGAGCAACCCCTCACCCGGTTTCTCGCTGCGCTCGAAACCACCCTCTCCCACAAGGGGAGCGGGGAAAGCGGCGCTCCAACGTCCCTCGCATTCTTCATTCGTTCCTGATGGCCGCGGGCGCGAAACGCTCGCGGATGCGCTTCTGCAAACTGTCCCGGACATGCCGGTAGGCATCGAGCTGCAACTCGCGGCGGCCCTCGACGCCGACCGGATCGGGCGTCGGCCAGTATTCGACCTCGGTCGCCGAGGTCGCGGTCAACTGAAGCGCCTTGTGATGCGCCTCCGGCGACAGCGTCACGATCAGATCGAAGTTCAGGCCTTCCCAGTCTTCCAGATCGGCGACCGTCCATGGCTTGTGATTGGAAATATCGAGGCCGATCTCCTTCATCACCGCGACCGCGAAGGGATCGAGGTCGGCCTTGCTGACGCCCGCCGACTGCACATACAGCCCGCGCGGAACGAGATGGCGCAGCAGACAGGCCGCTGTTGGAGAGCGAACGCTGTTCTGCCCGCACATGAACAGAACCGCTTGCGGAGAACGCGCGGCCATTCGTCAGGCTCGCCCGCAAATTTTGCGCATGACACATTTCGGGGTCATGGGTTTTATTTGGCACATGATCTGATCCGAAAACCGGTTCCCACTTTTCGGGATCATGTGCCCCCCTCGCCCTTCCAGTGCAGCACCGAGATCAGCGTGAACAGCCGGCGCGAGGTTTCGAAGTCGATGCGCACTTTGCCCTCAAGGCGCTCCATCAAGGTCCGCGAGCCTTCGTCATGGACGCCCTTGCGGCCCATGTCGATGGCTTCGATCTTGTCCGGCGTCGCGGTGCGGATCGCCTGATAGTAGCTGTCGCAGATCATGAAATAGTCCTTCACGATCCTGCGGAACGGCGTCAGCGACAACAGATGCACGACGCAGGGCGTGCCGTCCGCGCGCTTGATGTCGAACATCAGGCGATTGCCGGTGATGCCGATATGCAGCGTGAACGGCCCGGTATGGCCGCCTTCCGGCGCGAACAGGTTCTGCTCCACGAGATCGTAGATCGCGATCGCGCGTTCATGCTCGATGTCCGGCCCAGACCGCCCGATCGATTCCTCATCGAGCGTGACCGCGACAACGCGGTTGTTTGGATCCTCACCTTGCGGGGACTTGGTCATGTGAGGTTGAGCCGCAATCCGACCGAGCGCGCATGGGCATCCAGCCCTTCGGCCTTGCCGAGCGTCATCGCCGCCGGTCCAAGGGCGCGGAGCTGATCCGGCCCGCACTTCAGGATCGAGGTCCGCTTCATGAAATCGAGCACGCCAAGGCCCGACGAGAACCGCGCCGAACGCGCCGTCGGCAAAACGTGATTCGAGCCGCCGACATAATCGCCGATCGCTTCCGGCGTATGGCTACCCAAGAAAATCGCGCCGGCATTGCGGATGCGCGCGCTCAAGGCTTCGGGATCGGCGGTGATGATTTCCAGATGCTCGGCGGCAATCGCGTCGGCGAGCGCGACCGATTCATCGAGCGACTTCACCAGAATGATCGCGCTGAAGTCGTTCCACGAGGCGCGCGCGATCCCGGCGCGCGGCAGAGTCGTCAGTTGGGCTTCGACTGCACGCGCGACATCGTCCGCAAGCATCTCGTCATCGGTAATCAGGATTGATTGCGCATTGGCGTCGTGTTCGGCCTGCGCCAGGAGATCGGCGGCGATCCAGTCGGGATTCGCAGTGCGATCCGCGATCACCAGCACTTCCGACGGCCCGGCTATCATGTCGATGCCGACCTTGCCGAACACCAACCGCTTGGCGGCGGCGACATAGGCGTTGCCGGGGCCGACGATCTTCGCCACCGGCCTGATGGTGGCGGTGCCATAGGCCAGCGCCGCCACGGCCTGCGCGCCGCCGACGCGATAGATTTCCGACACGCCGCCGAGCTGCGCTGCCGCCAGCACCAGCGGATTGAGCTTGCCGTCCGGCGACGGCACCACCATCACCACGCGCCCGACACCGGCGACCTTCGCCGGCACCGCGTTCATCAGCACCGATGACGGATACGCCGCCGTGCCGCCGGGCACATAAAGCCCGACCGCCTCGATGGCGCTCCAGCGCCAGCCGAGTTCAACACCCGCAGCATCGGTGAAGCGCTCGTCCTTCGGCAACTGCCGCTTGTGAAAAACCTCGATCCGGTCGCGCGCGAACTTCAGGGCATCGAGCGTCGCGGTGTCGCAGGCGTTCACCGCTGCCTCGATTTCGGCCGGTGTGATCCGCAATCCGCTTGCCGTCACATCCAGCCGGTCGAACTTCTTCGTCGCCGCGATCAGCGCCGAATCGCCGTGCTTCGCCACATCGTCGACGATGGCACGCGCGGACGCATCGATATCGGCGGAAACCTCCCGCTTCATGTCGAGAAAGGCGTTGAAGCGCTCAGTAAAGTCGGCGCTGTGGCTGATGAGGCGGATCGGCATTCCAGGGTCCGGCAGGGATCAATTGAAGGCGTGGTGATTGGCGCGATGCTAGCGTCCTGAATCCGAAGTTCGCCTCATTTTGCGGCACACTCCATAGCGAATTTCGGATTCAAAAGGACACTAGAAATTATAGTTTCTAGTGTGGTTTTGGTTCGCAAGTCCGCAAATGGACGTGCTGAGAAAATATTGCGGACTTGCGAACCACCACACTCGTCACCGTCAACCCATAACATTCCCGGAATGAAACCGCGAGCGGGACCGCCCGGATTGGTTGCTAAATGTCTGTGGCCGCAGGCAGATTAGGTGGCTGCGGCCTGGTCGACCGGATCGGCGTCAAGATTGTCCGGACCGAGGTCGGCCAGTTCGCATTCGAGGCACTCAACCTCGAGCCGGAGCACCCCTCCGCTGGCGAACAGCAACATCACCTGACCGCCCGGTTTCTTGCCCGGATGGAATTCAAGTCCGAGCAGGGTCAGCGGGAGTTCCGGGGCGGTCATGTCGATCTCGCGCGACTGGCACGACAGCACACGGTCAAAACGGAGCGCGGAAATCAGGCGGCGCGGAACGCAATCGCCGGCGAGAATGTCCTCGCAGTCCATCCGCCGCATGGCGACGACCAGACGCTTCTCGTTCTGCCGCCAGAGAATGTCCCCCGCGACCACCGCCGCATCCTGGATATGGGCGGAAATCACCGCGAGATCGTCTTCATCCAGCGCGGCCAGCTTGCGCCGGGATGTATTTTGCTGAGCCGTTTTGCTCTGAGACATGGCCCCCGCCGTTGTTTCAATCGGGCATGATCTTTTCCGAAAACCGGCTTCCACTTTTCGGGATCATGCCCTGCATTACCCGCTGATCCGTTCGATGGTCGCGCCGCAGGCCGAGAGTTTTTCCTCGAGCCGCTCGAAGCCGCGATCGAGATGATAGACGCGATTGACGGTGGTTTCGCCTTCCGCCGCCAGCGCCGCGATCACCAGCGACACCGAGGCGCGCAAATCCGTCGCCATCACCGGCGCGCCCTTGAGTTTGGAGATGCCGTCGATGATCGCGGTCTCGCCATCGAGGGAAATACGCGCACCGAACCGCGCCAGTTCCTGAACATGCATGAAACGGTTTTCAAAAATTGTTTCGGTGATGTGCGACGAGCCCTTGGCGCAGGCCATTAGCGCCATGAGCTGCGCCTGAAGGTCGGTCGGAAAACCCGGGAACGGCGCGGTCGTGACCTTGACCGGGCTGATGCCCGCGCCGTTGCGCGCAACGCGGATGCCTTCGTTATTCGGCGTGATGGTCGCGCCGGCTTCCGTCAGCACATCGAGCGCCGATTGCAGCAGTTCAGGCCGGGCACCCGCGAGCTGGACATCGCCGCCGGTCATCGCCACCGCCATGGCATAGGTGCCGGTCTCGATCCGGTCCGGCAGCACGGTGTGACGCGCGCCGTGCAGCTTCTTGACGCCCTCGACCACGATGCGCGTCGTGCCTGCGCCGGAAATCTTCGCACCCATCTTGTTGAGGCAGTCGGCAACATCGACGATCTCGGGCTCGCACGCCGCGTTGGTGATGACCGTCGTGCCCTTGGCGAGCGTCGCGGCCATCAGCGCCACGTGGGTGCCGCTGACGGTGACCTTGGGGAAATCGATCTCCGCGCCGACAAGTCCGTTCGGCGCGCGCGCGATCACGTAGCCGCCGTCGATCTGCAATTCCGCGCCGAGCTTCTCCAGCGCCATGATGAGCAGGTCCACCGGACGGGTGCCGATGGCGCAGCCGCCCGGCAGCGAGACCTTGGCTTCCTTCATGCGCGCGAGCAGCGGCGCGATCACCCAGAAGCTGGCGCGCATCTTCGAGACCAGTTCATAAGGCGCCGTGGTGTCGATGATGTTGGCAGCGGAAATATGCAGCGTCTGGCCCTGATACTCATGGTCGCCCGGGCGCTTGCCCGCCGACATGATGTCGAGGCCATGATTGCCGAGAATGCGCTGAAGCTGCGCGACGTCGGCCAGGCGCGGCACATTGTCGAGAATCAGGGTCTCGTCGGTGAGCAGGCTTGCGATCATCAGCGGCAGAGCCGCGTTCTTCGCGCCGGAAATCGGAATGGTGCCGTTGAGTTTATTGCCGCCGACAATGCGAATGCGATCCATGCCAAACCTGCCCTGTTGCGGATTAAAATGGCTTTTAGCGTGTTTCGGAGGGGGTGGAAACCGCGCGCCGGACGCCCTGGAACCCCGGCGCTCCAGCTTAATACCGCAAAAATCGCTCGAATTGTGTCACGAAGGCCGCCGGAGCTTGCTGTTTTTCACCTCTCCCCGCCGGGAGAGGGAGCACATTGCGGCTGATGTTCAATCTCAGACCGGACAAATCGTTGGACTGCCGGGTTGCGCTTCAGTCGGTCTCAGGCTCCAGCCTTGTGGATGTCTTCCATTTCAAGGATCGGTTTCGGATAGCCGCGCTTGGCGACACTCAGCATGGCGCGGCCAACCTCCTCGGTGGTCGTGACATAGTTCGGGGCGACCCGATGCAGGAAACTCAGCAGCGGACCGGTCGCAACATAGAGCGCCTGAACCCACGGCGTTTTCGACCGGACGCCGTGCAGCGGCTGGATCGCACCGGGACGGAACATGAAGGCCGCCTTGAACGGCAACTTGAGCAGATCGTTCTCGGTCTTGCCCTTGACCCGCGCCCACATCACGCGGCCCTGCCCGGTGCTGTCGGTGCTTGCGCCCGTGACATAGACGAAGGTCATGCCGGGATTGAGCCGCGCCAGCGGCCGCGCCGCCGCCAGCGTGATGTCGTAAGTCAGATGGCGGTAACGCTCTGCGTCCATTCCGATCGAAGACACGCCGAGACAGAAAAAGCAGGCGTCATAGCCCGTGATGTCGTTTTCAACGGCGGAGAAATCGAGAAAGTCCTTATGCGCGATCTCGCGCAGCTTCGGATGCTGCTGACCGGTGGCGCTGCGGCCCACGGTCAGCACCTGCGTCACATCGGGATCGCGCAGGCATTCGCGCAGAACGCCCTGCCCCACCATGCCGGTCGCGCCGAAGACAATGACTTTCATCGACGCTCCAGTCCTCCTGGTAGAATCGGACCACTGGCGTGTGTCACGCCGCCCTGAAACGCTTGATGCCGAGGATGATCAAGCCGATGAAAAAGAGCAGCACGATGCCTTGGGTGATCGCAAACGGCGGCTCGGCGCCGGTCGGCGCATAGACGTTCAGCAACGCGACCTTCTGGAACGACTGCGCGATCAGGACAAAGACATTGAACCAGAGCGCCAGCATCGCGGTGACGACGTAGACCGTGCGCCAGATCCCCGCGAGACCCTTGCCGTACACCGCATAGACCGCGATCGCCAGCAGCACCAGCGAGATGATCGCGACCATGTGCGACGGCAGCAGCTTTGTGAAGGGAAACAGAAAGCCGGTCGCGCTGGTAAGGATGGTCAGGACCAGAAACCAGAGCGTCCAGCCGGGCAGCCTGTTCGAAGCAAGCATCCCGCCCGCCACCACGAAGCCAAGGCCGATGGCGATCATGCTGATGATGAGATGGAAAACCGTGAAACCCGCTGACGACATGCCTAAAATCATGATGCACCCCCGTTCAGAATGAATCCAACGCTACATCATACGCATGTCCGTGCAACAGAAGCTCCATTTCGCACGCTGCGCGCTCACAAATTTTCGCGCTGATCAGCGATTGAGAAAATCCACCAGCTTCGGAATCACCTGTCCGGGCGCTTCCTCCATCAGCCAGTGCCCCGAGCCCTTGACGATCACCCCCTCGACACTGGTCGCGACCAGCTTGCCCTGTTCGATCAGGAAGACACCTCCCGCCTTCTCGCCGGAGAGAACGAGCATCGGCATCGGCAGCTTGGTCTTTGCAAAATCCGAAAAGTCGTCGGCGTCTTTCTCGAAGGCGCGGAAGACCTCCATTCCCGCCTTTATGTGGCCCCGCTGCGCATAGGCCTTGGCATAGATTTTCCGGTCCTTCTGTGAAATGGACCTGGCCGGATCGGCGGCAAAATCATTCCAGAAGTGCTCGAGATAAATGCGCTCGCGGCCCTGAACCAGCGCCAGCGGCGTTTTGCCGTAGAAATGGAAGTGCCAGAGATCGCGCAGCAGCCAGACGCTCTTCCAGTCGCCGACGCCGGGCAGGAAGGCATCCATCAGCACGATGCGATCGACCTCGGCCGGATACTGTGCCGCGTAGGCATAGGCGACCATCAGCCCGATATCGTGGCCGACGATCTTGACCTTGGTGTATCCGAGGCTTTTCACCAGCCCGTGGATGTCCTGCGCCATTTCCTTCTTGGTGTAGCCGCCCTCGGGCGCACTGGATTTGCCGAATCCGCGCAGATCCGGCGCGATCACGGTGTGCTTGTTGACGAGCCCTGGAAACAGCGGCCGCCACATGTGGCTGGTTTCGGCATAGCCATGCAACAGCACGATGGGATCGCCCTTGCCGGCAATCAGGTAGTTCAGTTTCACGCCGTTCACGTCAGCCGAGCGGCTCTGCGGTGCCGACTGCGCAACCGCATGGCCGAACGACGCGAGAAAGATGGATGCCGCCACTATGCCGGCGCAGATCGCGCTCCGAGTGACTTGTCGAAAACATTGCATGCTGAAATTCCTTTTGGGGATCGGCACGATCCTGACAACACAAGGAGGCCTGATAACAAGAAGACCTAACAACAAGAATATTTGGCAAGCTCAGATCATCGGCTGGCGCGGTTCAACCATACCGCGGGATCGGACCGTTATGCGGGGTCTTGCGTTTCGACAGGTCGAACATGACTTCGTCGACATAACACCAGCCCCACCCTTCCGGCGGATCATACCCTTCGATAACGGGATGCTGCGTGGCGTGGAAATGTTTCGTGGCGTGCCGGTTCGGCGAATCGTCGCAGCAGCCGACATGGCCGCAGGTCCGGCAGATCCGCAGGTGCAGCCAGACGCTGCCGGTCTTCAGGCATTCCTCACATCCGAGCGCGCTCGGCGTCACGTCCTGAATCTGCGCGATGTGCTTGCAGGGCATGGTCGCAGCCTCTCAACGGGCGCGTGGTCCGGTGCCACGCAGGCTAGTGCGCCGATGCCGGTTTGTCGCCAAGAAAACCATGCAGCGCGGCCACGACCTGCGCACCTTCGCCGATCGCCCCGCCCATGCGCTTGACCGAACCCGAACGTACATCGCCAACGGCGAAGACGCCCGGCACCGATGTCTCCAGCCCCGAGACCGGCTTGCCTTCCTCACACTGCGAGCCGGTCACCACGAATCCGGTGCGATCGAGCTCAACGCCGCATCCTGACAGCCAATCTGTCGCCGGATCGGCGCCAATGAACAGAAACACGTTGCGGATATCGCCCGCCGTCTCGATGCCGGTCCGGCGATTGCGCCAGTATACGCGCTCGAGCCCGCCTTCCGCGCCCTCCAGCCCGACGATCTCGGTGTGGATCATCAGCTCGATGTTCGGCGTCGCCATGATGCGGTCGATCAGGTAGCGCGACATGCTGTCGGCGAGACCGCCGCTGCGGATCATCATCCGCACCTTGCTGGCATGACCTGACAGAAACACGGCGGCCTGCCCCGCGGAATTTCCGCCGCCGACCAGAATGATCTCCTGCTGCGCACAAAGCTTTCCCTCGATCGGCGACGCCCAGTACCAGACGCCGCGTCCCTCGAACTTGTCGAGATTTTCGATGGCGGGACGCCGGTAGCGCGCACCGCTGGCAACGACGATGGATTTCGCCTTCAGAAAATGACCACACTCGGTCGTCAGCCCGAATGCGCCGCCGCTTTTCGAGCAGTCCAGCGACTTGGCCTCGACCGGAATCATCAGGTCCGCGCCGAACTTCTGCGCCTGATTGTAAGCACGCCCCGCGAGAGCCTGACCTGAGATGCCGGTCGGGAATCCGAGATAATTCTCGATGCGGGCGCTGGCGCCGGCCTGTCCGCCGAAATGCCGCGCGTCGAGCACCGCCACCGACAATCCTTCGGATGCCGCATACACCGCGGTCGCAAGACCGGCGGGGCCGCCGCCAACGACGGCGACGTCATAGAGCTTGTCCCGTATCGGCCCGCCGATCATGCCCATCGCATAGGCGAGATCGACTTCGCTGGGATTGCGCAGCACAGTGCCGTCCGGGGCGACCACCAGAGGCAAATCAGCGGGCGATGGCGAATAGCGCGCAATCAGATCCGCTGCGTCCGTATCAAGAGCGGGATCGAGCAGGTGGTGGGGAACGCCGTTGCGTGACAAAAAGCCCTGCAGCCGCACGACACCACCCAGCGACGGCGAGCCGATCAGCACCGGGCCTCCGACGCCAGCCTGGATCAGGGCAACGCGGCGCAGAATCAGCGCGCGCATGATGCGCTCGCCAAGATCGGCTTCGGCCACAAGCAGCGCGCGCAGGCTCTGGGACGGGATGAGCAGCGTTTCGACATCACCCTCGGCGGTGCCGTCCACCAGCGCATGACGGCCGGACAACTGCCCGACCTCGGCCAGAAACTGACCCGGTCCCTGCTCGATCACCGGAGTAATGTGGCCCATGCCGTCGCGCTGGGTGATGGCGACATGGCCTGAAAGAATGACAAACATCCCGGGGCCGACCTTGCCGGTCTCGAACAGCCGTTCGCCGTCCTTGTACTGACGCACTTCGCCAAACCGGCGCATACGGTCGATCTCCGTCTCCGACAATTTCGGAAACGTCTGCTCGAACCGGGGAAATGCTGCACGTACAGCGTCCGATTGCAGGGCGTCCGTCCCATTTGCTGCTGCCTGGTCCGCCGCCATCTCACGTATCCTTATGTTGTTCGAACAGATCAGCGATCGCCCTCGTTGGAGATTGCTTTCAAGCTAGATTGTGTCTGTCCGCCAAACAATCAAGCGATGGTTGAATGGCAGTAAGTTAGTGGTCGCTGTCGTGTCTGTGCGGACCCATGCCCGGTGCATCGTCCCGCACCCTGGCATCGTCATCGGGCGTGACGATCGCCATTCCGGCGCGGCCGCGCGCCTGCGTCTTCCGGCGTTTCAAATTGTCGCGCAGCGCCGATTTCAGCCGCTCGTTGCGGGCCGATTTGGCGTTGCTCTCATTTGTGACGTCGTCCGTCATGACAGGCCTGCTTGCAGGTTTCCTTGACCGGGTATCGCCGGTGTGAAGAACTATTTTATATCGGATACGGCAGGCGATGTGGCGGGGAGAATGTGATGATGGCTGACGCACCGGGACTGGCGCCCTCGGCGCAGGAGACGCTCAAGGGCTGGCATCGTTTCGTGGAGACCAAAAGCGAGGACGTGCTGCGGCCGTTGTTCGCCGAAACCACCGTGTTCCGTTCGCCGTTCGTCCATCTGCCGATTCCGGGGCGTCCGGCCAGCCTGCTGATTCTCGGCGCGGTCGTGCAGATTTTCGAGAATTTCCGCTATCACCGCACCTTCGCGGCCGGGACGCACGACGTGGCGCTGGAATTCAGCGCCAATATCGGCGACCTGCGCCTGAAAGGGGTCGATCTGGTGAAATTCGATTCCGCCGGAAAAATCATCGAGTTCGAGGTGATGATCCGTCCCTTCAAGGCCCTGGAGGCGTTGAGCACCCAGATGAGCGCCCGGATCGGCCCCGAACTGGCAAAATACAAGCCCGCCAAGGCTGTTTCAGCCTGAGTTCCGGCGGCTCGGGACAAGAACGGGCCGCTCGGTGCTTGCACCGCCAGTTGCCTTATGGCAAAGGAACGCGCGCCTTTAGAGGCTCTTTAGCTGATTCACGTACATGGTACGGTTCTGGCTCTTTCTTGTCTGGCGTTCGCTGCCGTAGCTCAGTGGTAGAGCACTCCATTGGTAATGGAGAGGTCGACAGTTCAATCCTGTCTGGCAGCACCAGCCCTCTTAAAAGCCTCGCATTGCAGCTCTGCACGAAATTTTTGGCAGAAACGCCCCCAGTTCCCGAAATTTTTAACCAGGCATCCGGATACTCCGCCCGCGCGTGGTTTTACGGGGAATCGGGGGATTCGGGTTATGGCTTTGCGGTTCAAGGTCGGAAAAAATCAGTTTCGTTTTAAATTGCCAAGCCTGAAGCTTGGCGTCCGGGGAAGTCTCTTCCTGGCCTTCGCGGTCATCGCCGGCATGGCGATCGTCATCAGCATTAGTGCGAGCGTCCTGCTCAGCCAGCTCGGCGGCATCATGAATGCCCTCAGCGGCAACGATATCCCGCGGCTTGCTGCAAGCCTCCAGCTCTCGGCGCAAAGCGCCAGCCTGTCCAATCAAGGCCAGGCCTTGCTCGCATCCGACAGCGACGCCACGCTGAAGGAGCGCGCGGCCGAAATGCAGAACACGCAGCGGATCGTTGCGGAGAAACTCGCAGAGATTGCCCGGCTCGGGGCCGACAAGCCCGTCATGGACGCGATGAACGAGATCAGCAAAAGCATCGGCGACATGGTCGGCAGCATCGGAGCCGCCGCCAAGGAACGGCTCGAAGTCGCGGCCATGCGCGAGACGCAGGCCGCGGCGCTGCGCAAAGCCCATAACGAATTTCTCTCCGCCGCGGCGCTCGCCATGCTCGACGCCCAGACCCAGATGAACGCCATTCTGGGGTCCGCCAATTTCTCGCAAAACGATGCGCTGGATGCCGCCCGCGCCGTCGACCTGCTTGGCAATATCATTACCGACGGCAACCTGATGGCGTCCGACATGACCGCGGCACTGGCCGCGCAAAGCAGCGATGCCTTGTCCACGCTTCAGGAGTCGTTTGACTCCAAAAAGAAGAATGCACTCTACAAACTCGACAGCATAAAGAAGGGCGATGCCGGCGAAACGATTCGCGAGCCGCTGCTCAAGGTCGTCGCGCTGGCGGACGGCAAAACCGGCACTTTCAAGGTTCGCCAGAAGGAAATGGACGCGAACGAATACGGCCAGCTTATTGTCGACGAAACCCGCAAGCTCAATCGCGGCCTCGAAATGAGCGTCAAGAAGCTCGTGGAGGACGTGCAATCCCACACCACCGCCGTCACCACGATGGCAGGCAGCAAGATCACCCTGGCGACAATGGTGATGCTCGCGCTCGGCGCACTGACGCTGATCGGATCGGCCCTGTTCGTCTGGCTTTATGTCGGCCGCAACATCCTTGGCCGCATCGGCAACCTGCAAGACGTGATGCACCGGCTGTCCGAAGGCGATCTCGACGCCGAGGTGAAGCGCGGCCGTCAGCAGGACGAAATCGCCGTGATGGCCGGTTCGCTGGAGGTGTTCCGCGACAGCATGATCCGCTCGCGCACGCTGAGCAGCGAACAGGACCAGGACCGCCTCGCCAAGGCCGAACGTGCATCGCGAATCGAAAAGCAGATCGTGAACTTCGAGGACAAGGTCCGCGCCGCGCTCGAAAGCCTGATGACCTCCGCCAACGTGATGCAAGCGACGGCGGAGAGCATGTCGACCTCCGCCGAACATTCCAGCGCGCTGGTGAACACCGTCGCGTCGGCCGCCGAGGAAACCTCGGTCAACGTGCAGACGGTTTCCGCCGGCACCGAGGAGTTGTCATCGTCGATCCAGGAGATCAGCCGACAGGTTACGAGTTCGACCAGGATCGCCGCCAACGCCGTGACCGAGGCCGGCAAGACCGACACCACCATGCAGGGCCTCGCCGACAATGCAAACCGCATCAGCAGCGTCGTCGATCTCATTCAGGAGATCGCATCGCAGACCAACCTGCTCGCGCTCAACGCCACCATCGAGGCCGCGCGCGCCGGCGAAGCCGGGCGCGGTTTCGCCGTCGTGGCGTCGGAAGTGAAAAGCCTCGCCGAGCAGACCGCGAAGGCGACGGACGAAATCCGCACCCAGATCGCAAGCATGCAGAACGTCACGGCATCGGCGGTCAGCGCCATCCGCAACATCGGCTCCACCATCGGCGAGATCAACGAGGTCACCACGGCCATCGCCGCGGCCGTCGAGGAGCAGGGTGCGGCGACCCGCGAGATCGCGCGCAACATCCAGCATGCCGCGAGCGGCACTTCGGAAGTGTCGAGCAACATCGTCGGCGTGAGCCGCGCCTCGAGCGAGGCTGGAACCGCGGCCGGCGAAGTGCTGAACGCTTCGAGCGAACTTCGCCGCGAAGCCGATACGCTGCGCGCTGAGGTCGACGCCTTCCTGCTCAACATCCGGGCGGCGTAACCGCATTATTGCGTTTACGCGCTATGCCGTGAGGCATAGCTGCGTTCGCCCGGCGGCCCGGGTCCAGATTGACTCTTCCTGGTCCCCATGGTCCTTGTTTATCTCTCAGGACATCAAAATGCGGGTTGCCTCAGGGCATCTCGTGCTGTCCGCCAGAACGAGACTTAGGGTTTCGCACGCAAGGGGTTAGCGCATGAGCATGGTGCCGGGTTCGGATGTGAAGGGCGGAGTTTCGGTTGGGCGCGATGCGTTGATCGAGCCGCGCAACGACTGGACCCGCGCCGAAGCGCAGGCGCTTTACGATCTCCCCTTCGCGGATCTGATCTTCCAGGCGCAGAGCATTCACCGCCGCAACTTCGATCCCAATCACGTCGAAACCGCGAGCCTGCTCAGCATCAAGACCGGCGGCTGTCCGGAGGACTGCGGCTACTGTTCGCAGAGCGCCAAGTACGACACCGGCCTCAAGGCCACGAAGCTGATGGATCACGACAGCGTCGTCGAGACCGCAAGGCGCGCCAAGGAAGCCGGAGCGGAACGCTTCTGCATGGCGGCGGCGTGGCGCAATCCAAAGGACAAGGATCTCGACACGGTCTGCGACATGGTCAGCGCCGTGAAGGATCTCGGCATGGAGACCTGCGTCACGCTCGGCATGCTGACCGACAAGCAGGCGAAGCGGCTGCACGATGCCGGCCTCGACTTCTACAATCACAACGTCGACACCTCGCCGGAGTTCTACGGCAAGATCATCACCACGCGCACGATGCAGGACCGCATCGACACACTGGCGTCCGCGCGCGAAGCCGGCCTCAAGGTCTGCTGCGGCGGCATCATCGGCATGGGCGAGCAGGTCGATGACCGTCTCGGCATGCTGGCGCTGCTGGCCAATCTTCCCGAGCATCCGGAGAGCGTTCCGATCAACATGTGGAACGAGGTCAAGGGTGTGCCGGTTAACGACACCGCCGAGCGTCCCGATCCGATCGCGCTGGTGCGCATGATCGCGGTTGCGCGCATCATGATGCCGTGCAGCGTCGTTCGCCTGTCGGCCGGCCGCCAGTACATGACCGACGAATTGCAGGCGCTTTGCTTCGTGGCCGGTGCGAATTCGATCTTCATCGGCGACGTACTGCTGACCACGAAGAACCCGCAGACCGAACGCGACGCCAATCTATTGGATCGCCTCGGCATCAAGTCGAAGCTCGACGATGCGAAGCAGCACGGCCATGCCCGCGTGGACGCCAAGCCCGCCGCAGCCACCGTGTCTGGCGCAGCCGCCTCCTGACGCTGTTTCAAACGCCAAGGAAACGCGAAGGAAACGCCAAGGCATGGCTGCCTGCATGGCAACCATGCCGGCGCGCCTCGTAAAACGAGAGTTTTGGCTGGCCGGAACACTAGCGCAGCGAGGTTTGCCGCGTTAAGCCGGGCCTGAAAAACACGATTGCGAGACGATGCATACCAAAACCGCCCCATTGACCGCAGCTCCGGATGGCCTTCGCTATCCGATCGAGACGCCGCCCAGGCCAGATGAAGCGATCGAGATCGCGCCTGGCTTGATGTGGGTGCGGCTCACCCTGCCGTTCCGCCTCAACCATGTGAACATCTACCTGCTCGCGGACGGCGACGGCTGGACCATGATCGATACCGGCATCGGCAACGAAGCCACGATCGCGGCATGGACAGTGCTGTTCGAGGGCCCGTTGAAGGGTTTCAGGATCACGAAGCTGATCGTGACGCATGCGCATCCCGATCACGTGGGACTCGCGGGCTGGGTCGTCGAGCGCTTCAACTGTGAGCTTCACATGTCGCAGGTCGAATACCTGCAAGCTGCGTATCACCAGCACCGCGGCTCACCCGAGCGCAAGATGGCGCAGCGGCTGTTCTTCCGCCGCCACGGCATGGATGAGGAAATCACCGAAGCGCTGCTCGGCCGGGGCATGGATTACCTCGCGCGCGTGTCGATCCTTCCGGCCTCCTTTCACCGCCTGTCGAAGGGCGACGAGATCACCATCGGTTCGCGAAAGTTCAGGGTCATCACCGGCGGCGGCCATGCGCTCGATCAGGTCATGCTCTATTGCGCCGCCGACAACATCTTCCTGTCGGCGGATCAGGTGCTGAGCAAGATTTCTCCGAATGTCAGCGTGTGGGCGGTCGAGCCTGAGGCAAATTCACTCGGCGAGTACCTCACCTCGCTCGCGGAGCTTACAGGCCTGCTGCGCGACGACGTTCTCGTTCTGCCCGGTCACGGTGTTCCGTTCTACGGGGTGAAGACCCGGATCAAGCAGCTTGCGGATCATCATGAAGAGCGCTGCCAGCTGATCGCCGATGCCTGCCGCGCGTCGCCGAAGACCTCGGCGGAACTCGTGCCCGTGGTGTTTCACAAGCATGTTCTGGACGCCCACCAGACCGGCTTTGCCGCCGGCGAACTGATCGCGCATGTCAATCACATGCTGGCCCACGGCCGTCTGAAATCCAATCTCGGCGCGGACGGCGTGCTGCGCTTCACGGCGGCCTGATCTCGGTACCGGCGCACCGGACTGGCTGGATGATCCCGATCAACTCCTCGCCAGCCGCATACAAGACCGGCGAAAACAGCCTCGACATTAAACCTGGAAAAGCTCTAAAAAGACCCTGCGCGCGACAGAAGACCCCTTGGTAAACCCCCGGGCCGGCTGCCGTAATCCGGGTCCCTATCCAGGGTTTTTGTGATGGATTACAACAAGTTCTTCGATGACGCCCTCAGCCGCCTCCATGACGAGCGGCGTTATCGTGTGTTCGCCGATCTGGAGCGGATCGCCGGCCGTTTTCCGCATGCCGTGTGGCACTCGCCCAAGGGCCAGCGCAACATCGTGATGTGGTGTTCCAACGACTATCTCGGCATGGGCCAGCATCCCAAGGTGGTGGGCGCGATGGTCGAGACCGCCACCCGCACCGGGACCGGCGCCGGCGGCACCCGCAACATCGCGGGCAACAACCATTCCCTGATCCAGCTTGAGCAGGAGCTCGCCGATCTGCACGGCAAGGAAGCGGCGCTGGTTTTCACCTCGGGCTATGTTTCCAACCAGACCGGCATCGCGACGCTGGCGAAGCTGATTCCGAATTGCCTGATCCTGTCGGACGCGCTGAACCACAATTCGATGATCGAGGGCATCCGCCAGTCGGGCACCGAATACATCGTGTTCCGTCACAACGACGTTGCGCATCTCGAGGAATTGCTGCGCGCCCATCCGGGCCGACCGACGCTGATCGTGTGCGAAAGCCTTTACTCGATGGACGGCGACGTGGCGCCGCTGGCGAAAATCTGCGACCTCGCCGAGCGCTATGGCGCGATGACTTATGTCGATGAGGTTCATGCGGTCGGCATGTACGGCCCGCGTGGCGGCGGTATCGCGGAGCGCGACGGCGTGATGCACCGGATCGATATTCTGGAGGGCACGCTGGCCAAGGCGTTCGGCTGCCTCGGCGGCTACATTGCCGGCAGCGCCAAGCTCGTCGACGCCGTCCGCTCCTATGCGCCGGGCTTCATTTTCACCACCGCACTTCCGCCTGCGATCTGCTCGGCCGCGACCGCCGCGATCAAGCATCTGAAATCATCGAGCTGGGAGCGCGAGCGTCATCAGGACCGCGCGGCGCGGCTCAAGGCCATTCTGACTGCGGCCGGTTTGCCGGTGATGTCGAGCGACACGCATATCGTGCCGCTGTTCGTGGGCGATCCGGAACGCTGCAAGAAAGCGTGCGACATCCTGCTCGAGGAGCACGGCATCTACATTCAGCCGATCAACTACCCGACCGTGCCCAAGGGGTCGGAGCGGCTGCGCATCACGCCGTCGCCGTATCATGACGACGTGCTGATCGATCAGCTCGCGGAAGCGCTGGTCCAGGTCTGGGAGCAGCTCGGTCTGCCGCTGCACGCCAAGCCCATGGCTGCTGAATAGTGGCCGCTGAATGGTGGCCGCGGAATAAGACGGCGGCTCAAGAGACCACGCCCTTTTGACGCTAACCGGCCTTGACGAGCTGCCGTGCCATTGCCGGCGCGTTCGACAATACGATCCGCATCAGGTCGGCCGCATTCCGCGCGCCCAGCTTGTCCATGATGCGCGCGCGGTGAACCTCGATGGTACGCGGACTGATGCCCAGCCGCCGACCCGCCTCCTTGTTCGATGCCCCGTGGGCGACCTGCCCCAGCACGTCCCGCTCGCGCCGGGTGAGAAGCTCGATCCCCGGGAAGTCGGCGAGACCATCGATGTGACCGGCAGCCGACCGGCGATAAAGCAGGACAGCCTCGCGAACGCGTTCGATCATGGCGCCGGCGGAAAACGGCTTTTCAAGAAAATCCATCGCGCCGAGCTTCATGGCTTCCACAGCCATCGCGACATCAGACTGGCCGGAGATCACGAAGACCGGCGGCGCAAACCGTATGTCGGCAAGCTGCCTCAGCACCGCGAGGCCGGAACGGCCCGGAAGCTGAAGATCGAGGATGACGCAAGACGGCGCGGACGATTGCAGCCACCCGAGAAACGACTCTCCGTCTACGAACGCCTCCGGGGCAAAGCCTTCGATTTTCAGCAACAGCGACAGCGCGTCACGAACCGAAGGGTCGGCGTCGATAATGGCGATCGGAGCATCCCGGATAGGTAGCATCTGGCCCATGACCCGCGAGTGCGTTACATTGGTAACACAACCATTACGTGTAGTACCTGATTCGGCCTGAGGCGCCAATATTTTTATCCGCTCAGCGGGACCAAGCCTCACTCCGGATGCGTGCGGCAGCGGACCGGGTTAAGGTCCACCGGCGTTGCCAGGCATGATCCCGAAAAGCCGGAACCGGCTTTCGGAGAAGGTCATGCCCTGATGTCAGGGATCAATTCGATGCTGCATGACTGGGGCGTGATCGCTGCCGCTTTCGGCTACATCGGCCTGCTGTTCGTCGTCGCGAGTTACGGCGAGCGGCTGACGCAGGTTCAGCGCGGCCGCCTCGGCACCTTCATCTACCCGCTGTCGCTTGCGATCTACTGCACGTCCTGGACGTTCTTCGGCTCGGTGGGCCTCGCGACCCGGACCAACGTCGAGTTTCTCGCGATCTATGTCGGCCCGATCCTGATGATCGCGTTCTGCACGCCGCTCCTGATGCGCATCATCCAGCTGGCGAAGTCGCAGCACATCACCTCGATCGCCGACTTCATCGCCGCGCGCTACGGCAAGAGCCAGGCCGTCGCCGCCACCGCCGCCGCCATCGCCATCATCGGCTCGGTGCCCTACATCGCGCTTCAATTGAAGGCCGTCGCGTCGTCGCTGGAAACAATCCTCAATCAGGATCAGGACGTCTCCAGCATTCCCTATATCGGCGACATCGCCTTCATCGTCACCGTTACACTCGCCGCTTTCGCGGTGCTATTCGGGACGCGTCAGACCGACGCCACCGAGCACCAGCACGGCCTGATGCTGGCGGTCGCGACGGAATCGCTGGTCAAGCTGGTGGCCTTCATCGCGGCGGGCGCGTTCGTGACCTTCGTCATGTTCGGGCCATCCGATCTTTGGGATCGCGCCATGAAGACGCCGGAGGCGGTGCGCGCCATCGAAGCCGTGCCGTCGATCGGCAACTTCCTCGCCATGACGCTGCTGTCGTTTCTGGCGATCATGCTGCTGCCGCGTCAGTTCCATGTCAGCGTCGTCGAGAACTCGACCGAGGCCGAGGTTCGCCGCGCACGCTGGCTGTTTCCGCTGTATCTCGTCGCGATCAACCTGTTCGTGATCCCCATCGCCATTGCCGGCCTTGTCACCTTTCCGTTCGGCTCATCCGACAGCGACATGTACGTGCTGGCGCTGCCGATCCATGCCGGCGCGACATGGCTCAGCGTGATCGTGTTCATCGGTGGCCTGTCCGCCGCGACCGCCATGGTGATCGTGGAATGCGTGGCGCTCGCCATCATGGTGTCGAACGACATCGTGGTGCCGCTGGTGCTGAAGCGGCGCCCCGCCGCGCAGGCCGGCAAGGCAAACTTCGGCGGCTTTCTGCTTAAAGTACGCCGCGCCGCCATCTTCGCCATCATGGCGATGGCGTATCTCTATTACCACGCGCTCGGCAATGCGCAGCTCGCCGCCATCGGCCTGCTGTCGTTCGCCGCCGTCGCCCAACTGGCGCCGGCCTTTCTCGGCGGACTGTTCTGGCGGCGCGCCACTGCGCGCGGCGCGATGGGCGGCATGCTGATCGGCTTCGCGGTGTGGGCCTACACGCTGTTCCTGCCGAGCTTCGCCGACGTCGATCCGCGCGGCGTGATCTGGCTGAATGAAGGACTGTTCGGCATAGCGGCGCTGCGGCCCCGGGCGTTGCTCGGCACCGAAATGGCGCCGCTGATTCACGGCGTGCTGTGGAGCCTGTCACTCAACCTGCTGACCTATGTCGTGCTGTCGCTGGTGCGCGAGCCGACATCGATCGAACGGGTTCAGGCCGATCTGTTCGTGCCCAACGAACTGGCGCCGATCGCACCGAACTTCAGACGCTGGCGCACGACGGTGACGGTCCAGGATCTGCTCACCACCGTCGCCCAGTATCTCGGCCCGGAACGCGCGCAGCAATCGTTCGAAACTTTCGCGGCCAGTCACCACATCAACATTGATCGCGCGGCGCCCGCGGATTTCCGCCTGCTGCGCCACGCCGAACATCTGATCGCCTCGTCAATCGGCGCGGCATCGTCGCGGCTTGTGCTGTCGCTGCTGCTGCGCAAGCGCGCGGTGTCCGCCAAGGCCGCGCTCAAACTGCTCGACGATGCCCACACCGCGCTGCATTTCAACCGCGAGATGCTGCAAACCGCGCTCAACCACGTCCGCCAGGGCATCGCGGTGTTCAATCCGGAGCTGCAGCTCATCACATCAAACCAGCAGTTCGGCGAGATTCTCGACCTGCCCGCGCAGTATTCGCAAATCGGCATTCCGCTCGCCGAGATTCTTGAATTTATCGGCAGCAACGGACAGGGCGCGAATGCCGATCCGGCCATGCTGCAACACAGGCTCGCCGCCTACACCACCGAGGGCGAGCCGTATCTGGAGCGGCTGACCGATCGCAACATGGTTGTGGAGGTCCGTGCCAACCGCATGCCGGGCGGCGCACTGGTCATCACCTTCACCGATATCACACCAAGCTTTGAGGCGGCGGAAGCGCTGGAACGCGCCAACGCGACGCTGGAAAAGCGCGTCCGTGAACGCACCGAGGAACTGACGCGGCTCAACAGCGAACTGGCGCGGGCCAAGAGCACCGCCGAGGAAGCCAACATTTCCAAGACCCGCTTTCTTGCCGCGGCCAGCCACGACATTCTGCAACCGCTCAATGCGGCACGGCTTTACGTCACCAGCCTGGTCGAGCGGCAGGACGGCGGCGAAGACGCGCGTCTTGTCGGCAATATCGACGACTCGCTGGAAGCCATCGAGGAGATCCTGGGCGCGCTGCTCGATATCTCGCGGCTCGATTCCGGCGCCATGACGCCATCGATCTCAAGCTTCCGCATGAGCGACCTGATGCGATCGCTGGAAGTCGAGTTCACCCCGATCGCGAAGGCAAGAAAGCTGAAGCTCACCTTCGTGCCCTGCTCGCTGCCGGTTTCTTCCGACCGTGTGCTGCTGCGGCGGCTGCTGCAAAACCTGATTTCGAACGCGATCAAGTACACGCCCAAAGGCCGGGTTCTGGTCGGGTGCCGCCGGAGAGGCAAGTCGCTGGAAATCGGGATCTACGATACCGGCCTCGGAATTCCGGTTCCCAAGCGCGCCGAGATCTTCAAGGAGTTTCACCGGCTCGATCAGGGCGCCCGGATCGCACGCGGCCTCGGGCTCGGACTGTCCATCGTCGAACGGCTGGCGCGGGTTCTGAACCACCGCATCGTGGTCGATTCGAACCGCGATGGCGGGTCGCGTTTCTCCGTGACAATGCCGATTGCGAAAACCGTCACGCATACGGCAACGCTGTCCGGCACCAGCATATCGTCCAAGACGCCGATAAGCGGTACCCTCATCGTCTGCATCGAGAACGACCGCGCCATTCTCGATGGCATGAAGACGCTGCTGACCGGGTGGGACGCCAAGGTGATCGCCGCTGTCGATCCGGTGACCGCAGCGGAGGCCATTGCCGTGACCGGTGAGCGGGTGACAGGACTGCTGGTCGACTATCATCTCGACCGCGGCAACGGCATCGCCGCGATCCGCGATATCCGCCAGCGATTTGGCGAGGGAATCCCGGCCATTCTGATTACCGCGGACCGCAGCCCGCATGTGCGCGACGCCGCGCGCGAGGACGGAATCGTCGTACTCAACAAGCCGGTCAAGCCCGCGGCCCTGCGGGCGCTGCTCGCACAGTGGCGCGCGCAGCAGACGGTGGCGGCGGAGTAGGTCATGTCATTTGATGAAAGCATCGCGGCATCCCCGACCTACACCTCTCCCGTTAGGGAGAGGTGTAGCGAAGTCATCTCAAGGCGATGCGTCTACCGCTACCCAGCCCTAACGTCTTAAAATGATTCGGTCTCGCGCAACGCCAATCCGGTCGCAACTTCCAGTTCCGCGATCGCCTGCGGGCCGTCGATCACCTTGATGGTGGTCATGCCCATTTCCCGCGCGGGCTTCAGATTGACGCCGAGATCGTCGAGATAGACGCAATTGTCCGGATCGACGCCAAGCGCTTCGGCCATCATCCGATAGATACGCGGATCGGGTTTGCGCAAGCCGATCTTCGCCGACTCGATGACATGATCGAACAGCGCCATCGTCTCCGCGACATAGAGCGCACGGCCGCCGGAACTGCCGATGGCGTTCGCGGGAAGATTGTTGGTGATGCAGCCGGTCTTGAAATGCCGTTTCACGCGCCGCAACGCCTCGACCATCTCGGGCCGGGGATCGCCCGACAGCAGCGGCACGACATCGCGTCCCCGCACTTCGGCCCCGAGCGCCAGCGATTCGGCGGCGAACAGTTCATCGAAGGTTGCAAGGTCCACTTCGGCGCGCTCGAATTTCGCCCATGCATTCTCGAAGTGGTTCGCGGCGTTGGTCCGCCGGATGATATCGAGGGGAAGACCGCGCTCTTTTTCAAACCGCGCAAAGGCCTCGAACGGCGACGTGGTGAGCACCCCGCCAAAATCCCAAATCACTGCCTCAATCATGATCCATCGCTTTACAGAAGCTGTTTCGCGCACGGCCAATCTGTGCCGCGCTACTTCGCGGGGTCGGGCTGTTTCCATTCTCCGCCCGCGATTTTCGCGGCGGCGATCACCGCCTGGGTCCGGCTTTCAACGCCAAGCTTTTGCAGAATGGCGGAGACGTGCGCCTTGATGGTCGCTTCCGACACCCCAAGCTCGTAGGCGATCTGCTTGTTGAGCAGGCCCTCCGACAGCATCATCAGCACCCGGACCTGCTGCGGCGTCAGCGTCACCAGGCGATCGCGCAACCTGGTCATCTCGGGATCAGCCGCGGCGGAGAGATCGACATCGGCCGGAACCCAGACATCGCCGTTCATCACCCTGCCGATCGCGTCGCGCAATGTCTCGACGCCAAATCGCTTGGGAATGAACCCTGACGCGCCGAAATCCATCGACCGGCGAATGGTGCCGGCATCGTCGCTGGCCGACACGATGACGACAGGAATCGCCGGGAATTGCGCGCGCAGATAAATCAGTCCGGAGAAGCCGCTGATCCCCGGCATCGACAGATCGAGCAGGATCAGGTCGACATCGGATTCGCGATCGAGCAGCGCCGTCAGCTCCTCAAACGACCCCGCTTCATCGACCCGCGCCGATGCGACAACGGTCGCGACGGCTTGCCGCAAGGCGTCGCGAAAGAGCGGATGATCGTCGGCGACAACAAGATGCGTACTGGAAGCGATGGTCATCTATCCCGCTTGCGACAACTGAGTGAGCCGGATGGCTAGGTTGGATTCTAGTGTTCACCTTAGTCTTTAGTCTTGCAACCCGCCGCGCGAAACGACAAGTGCCTGATCGCGAAATACTGCGATTGTGCATTGCAAGGACCCGCGCCGTCCAAGCTGGGCCGAAAGTCTTATGGGTGAACTTTCACGCCGATGTTACCTTGCGGCCAACTTCACGCTTATGAGCCGGCGAAAAGAACCGGCGCGAGAAGAGTTTTTCAGCAAAAAATCTGGGAGCATCGGAATGTCCATTACAACTTCGACTACGACCTCGCCGCGGGCGGGCGGCATGACGAAGGACGAGCGTTTCGTCATCTTCGCATCGTCACTCGGCACCGTCTTCGAATGGTATGACTTTTACCTTTACGGTTCGCTCGCCGCGATCATTGGCGCGCAGTTCTTCAGTGCCTATCCGCCGGCGACCCGCGACATCTTCGCGCTGCTGGCTTTCGCCGCCGGCTTCCTTGTGCGTCCGTTCGGCGCCATCGTATTCGGCCGCATCGGCGACATCGTCGGCCGCAAGTATACCTTCCTTGTCACGATTCTCATCATGGGCCTGTCGACCTTTATCGTCGGCCTGCTTCCGAACGCTGCCACCATCGGCATCGCGGCTCCGATCATCCTGATCGGCCTTCGCCTGCTGCAGGGCCTCGCGCTCGGCGGCGAGTACGGCGGCGCCGCGACCTACGTCGCGGAACATTCGCCTCCCGGCAAGCGCGGTTACTACACCTCGTTCATTCAGACGACCGCCACCCTTGGCCTGTTCCTGTCGCTGCTGGTCATTCTCTTCACCCGAACGATCCTCGGCGAGCCTGAGTTCGCGGCCTGGGGCTGGCGTATTCCGTTCCTGCTCTCGGTCGTGCTGCTCGGCGTCTCCGTCGTCATCCGCCTGAGGCTGAACGAGTCCCCGATCTTCCAGAAAATGAAGGAAGAAGGCAAAGGCTCGAAAGCGCCTTTAACCGAAGCCTTCGCGAACTGGAGCAATGCCAAGATCGTGCTGATCGCGCTGATCGGCGGCACCATGGGTCAGGGCGTGGTCTGGTACACCGGACAGTTCTACGCGCTGTTCTTTCTGCAATCGATCCTCAAGGTCGACGGCTACACTGCGAATCTCTTGATCGCATGGTCGCTCGTGTTCGGCACCGGATTCTTCATCGTGTTCGGCGCGCTGTCGGACAAGATCGGCCGCAAGCCTATCATCCTTGCGGGGTGCCTGATCGCGGCACTCACTTTCTTCCCGATCTTCCGCATGATCACGACCAACGCGAATCCTGCGCTGGAAAAGGCCATCGAGACGATCAAGGTCGAAGTTGTGGCGGATCCAAAGGGCTGCGGCGACTTGTTCAACCCAGTCGGTACCCGCGTGTTCACGGCCCCATGCGATACGGCACGTGCCTTCCTTTCCCAGTCGTCGGTCAAGTATTCGACCGTTCCTGGTCCCGCAGGTTCGGGGGTCAAGGTCACGGTGAACGGCAAGGACGTGCCTTACACTGACGCCAAGGCCTCGAACCCGCTGGTGTTGGCAGCGGTAACGGACGCCGGCTACCCGAAGGCTGGCAATCCGGGAATCGTGAAAATGTCGAACCCGTTCGATATTTTCCGTCCGCAGGTTGCGGCCCTTATCGGGCTCCTGTTCATCCTCGTGATCTTCGTCACGATGGTGTACGGCCCGATCGCGGCGCTGCTGGTCGAACTGTTCCCGACCAAGATCCGCTACACGTCGATGTCGCTGCCCTATCACATCGGCAACGGCTGGTTCGGCGGCCTCTTGCCCGCGACATCGTTCGCGATCGTGGCCTCGACCGGCGACATCTACGCAGGTCTCTGGTATCCGATCATCTTCGCGTTGATTACGGCCGTGATCGGCTTCTTCTTCCTGCCGGAAACCAAGGACGTCGATATCAGCAAGTAACGATTGAAGGTCAGGCGGCTCGCTCCGCCTGACCTTTCAAACACAACGGCCGCAGAGCAATCCGCGGCCGCTTTCTTTTGAAAGTGGTGTCAGATTTTCTCGGACAACCGTTTCTGAAAACGGATCGCCATCTCGATCAGCCGATCCCAGACCCGGTCGATCAGCGCCAGCAGCTTCTCGTGCTCGGGCGGCAGTTGCAGTTCGATCTTTTTGTCGGGCGCGGCTTTATTGTCAGGCGAAGCCTGCGCGCTCTTCTTCGAATCTTCCTTGGCGAGTGGCGCGTCGGTCTTGCCGGTGACCGTGTCGCGCTGGGCCAATTGCTCGCGCAGCTTCTTGTTGTCGGTCTGAAGCCGGCCGATTTCAGTATCGAGCGCCGCACGCTCGTCCGGCACCAGCCGGCACGTCCAGCCGCTCTTGTTGATGCAGATCGAGACCACGCCGTTGCGGGTGTCGAGCCGCAGGAATCCGTCCGTCACAGGCGACAGTGTGAACCGGCCGTTCTCGGTATCTGGCGCCGTCTGCGCGGGCGCCTCCTGGCCGGACATCAGCGCCGCCGCCAATACCATCGCGGCAAGCCCCGCTCGGTGCAGCCTCATTGCAGATGACGCCTCGGCAATCATGTGATCTGGACGCATCGGCACCTCCTCGCCGCGAACCCGGCCGCCTGACCTCAAACGTCTGAGGTGTAGGCCTTACGGCCTGATTTCAACGCATCGGCCAGCAATTCGATCCGGTCTTGGCCCCAGAAAACCTCACCGTCGAGCACCCAGCAGGGCGACCCAAAGACGCCGGCTGCAATGGCATCCTGGCGGTTCTGCTCATAAGTCGCACTGATCTCATCCGAGAGCGCATGCGCGACAAGCTTCTCGCCCGGCAGACCTGCCTCGTCGGCGAGCCGGGCCACGGTCACCGGGTCCGCAAGATTGAGTTCCTGCTCCCAGAGGCCCGCGAAGGCGCGGCGCATAAACGGCTCTGGATTAAGTCCTGCGACCACCGCGGCAACAGCCACGCCATCGGCGAGCCGGGGATCGCCCGGAAAAAACTTCGGCCTGCAATTGAACTTGAGACCGCGCTTCTCCCGCCAGCGCTGCAACTCCATCATCCGATAACGCTGCCGCGCCGGATGACGCTTCACCAGCGGCAAGCCGCCCGTCTCGGAAAAGACCTCGATCAGAAGAACGGGCTTGTAGTTGACCTTCAGCTGATGCCTGGCTGCGAGGTCCTGAAACAGCGCATGCCCGATATAGGCCCATGGCGACTGGATGGAAAAATAGTAGTCAATCTCGCGCGCCATTAGCCCTCCCGGCTGCATGATTTCGGCAAGCTTCGCTCATATCACAACAAGCGAAACCACGCCGACAGGCACGACATTGTGCATTTCACTTATCGCAGTGCGGCGAGTGCGCGCATAGATCCGATTTTTTCTCCGAATTTCCAAGCTATTTCAAAGCGATACATGTCAACCAGGCAATCTTGACTTGACCGTAGGCCGTCAGTATGGTCCGCGCGGTTTCCGTGGGTGGCGGGGCGTTTTTCTCTGAAATCGCGCGACGGGGCATGGGGTGTCGACAGCAATGGCGAACGGCACGCACAGCAACGGTCGCGGCGAAGGGGAACGAGACAAACCGCCTGCCGACGAAGCTGCGCTCTCCGCAAGGCTCGACCGTCTGAAACATCGGCTTTCCGAAGTCCGGAATAACCGCAAAGACCAGACAGATCAGTCAGGAAGTGGGGCAGCCTCCGCCAACGCGTCCGCGATGGCACGGGGTTTTCGCCTCTCCTCCGAATTGATTGCAGGCGTCCTTGTCGGAGCGGTCATTGGCTGGGGCATCGACCGTCTCTTGTCGACATCCCCCTGGGGTCTCATCGTGTTTTTTCTGCTTGGCTTCACCGCCGGCGTGATCAACGTGATGCGGGCAGCCGGCGTCGCGAACCGCGACGCATCGGATCGCTCCTGACGGGATCCACCGGGATCGCTCTTGGAATTTCAAGCCAGCTTGCTGGCGGGTATGACTGTCCGGCACGCCGGCAAAGATGAAAGACGAACGTGGATGGCCGATCCGATCCATCAATTTGAGATCCACAAGATCTTCTCGCTGGGCCACATCGGCGGCCAGGAGATCGCGTTCACCAATTCATCCGCCTATATGTTCGGCGCAGTGGCCGTTGTTTCGCTGCTGATGATCGGCGGCAGCGCCGCGCGCGCCCTCGTTCCGGGCCGCTTCCAGTCCATCGCCGAACTCTCCTACGAATTCGTCGGTGACACGCTGAGAGAGAGCGTCGGCGACGAAGGCATGAAGTTCTTCCCGTTCGTGTTCTCGCTGTTCATGTTCATCCTCACCGCGAACATGATCGGCATCATTCCCTACACCTTCACCGTCACCAGCCATCTCATCGTGACGCTGGCGCTGGCGCTGATGGTGTTCCTGACCGTGCTGCTCTACGGGCTCTACAAGAACGGCTTCAAGTTCTTCAAGCTGTTCGTCCCGTCAGGCATTCCGCTTTATATCCTGCCGCTCATCATGCTGATCGAGGTGATCTCGTTCCTGTCGCGGCCGGTGTCGCATTCCGTGCGTCTGTTCGCAAACATGCTGGCGGGTCATATCACCCTCAAGGTGTTCGCGGGCTTCGTCACGTCGCTGAGCGCGCTCGGCGCTCTCGGCATTTTCGGTTCGATATTGCCGTTGGCGATGACAACCGCGCTGACCGGCCTCGAACTTCTCGTGGCTTTCCTGCAGGCCTATGTCTTCACGATCCTGACCTGCATCTACCTCAACGACGCACTTCATCCCGGACACTGAATTCAGACACTGGCCGGACTTCACTCAATCCACTGACACCAACATCCCAAGAAGGAGTTTCACCATGGATCCAGTTGCAGCAAAGTACATCGGCGCCGGCATCGCTTGTCTCGGCATGGGCGGCGCAGGTATCGGCGTCGGCATGATCTTCAGCCAGTTCCTCAACGGCGCGCTTCGCAACCCGTCGGCTTCGCAGGGCCAGTTCGCAAACCTGATCTTCGGCTTCGCCGTGACGGAAGCGCTCGGCATCTTCTCGCTGCTGATCGCGCTGCTGCTGCTGTTCGCCGTCTAAGTCAGGCCGGATGATGCGTTCGCCGCGGACTCGATCGAGCCGCGGCTGACGCCAACAGGAGACGCTCATGGCGACGGGTCAGGGCACTGCAAAGGGCACGACCGCCCACACCGAGGCAGACGGTCATGGCAAGGCGGGCTTCCCGCCTTTCCAGAAAGAGACGTTTGCCTCGCAGCTGGTGTCGTTCGCGATTGCCTTTGCGCTGCTGTACTTCATCGTGTCGAAGTTCGCGCTCCCGCGCGTCGGCAGCATCATAGCGAACCGCGAAGGCGTGATCGAAAATGATCTTGCCGAAGCGCAGAAGCTGAAGGACGAGTCCGATCAGGCTCTGAAAGCCTATGAAACCGAGCTCGCCGATGCGCGGGCGCGGGCTCAGGCCATCGGATCCGAGACTCGCGACAAGCTGAACGCACAGGCCGAAAGCGACCGCAAGGCGCTCGAAACCAGCCTTGCCGCCAAGCTTGCCGACGCCGAAAAGACCATCGCTGCGACACGCGCGACCGCGATGGGCAATGTCCGCTCGATCGCGTCCGATGCGGCCACCGCGATCGTTCAGCGCCTCACCGGCGTTGCGCCCGACAGCAAGACTGTCGATAGCGCAGTCGATGCGTCCTTGAAGGGATAACGACGATGTTCCAAGCAGAATTCTGGGTCGCCGTCGCTTTTGTCATCCTGATGGGTGTGTTCGGCTATTTCGGCGTTCACCGCACGATCCTGCAAGCGCTCGATAACCGCCGCGATCGCATCCAGAAAGAACTCGACGACGCCCGCCGCCTCAAGGAAGAAGCGAACAAGCTGGTCGCCGAATATCGTGCCCGCCGCGCCAGCGCCGAGCGTGAAGCGCAAGACATCATCACCAGCGCCAAGGCCGATGCCGAGCGCATCGCGTCCGAAGCCAAGACAAAGATGGAAGATTTCGTCGCCCGCCGCACCAAGACCGCGGAAAACAAGATCGCCCAGGCCGAAAGCCAGGCCATCGCGGATGTCCGCGCGGCCGCTGCTGAGGCCGCCGTCAACGCAGCATCGTCGATCATGACGCAATCGGTCAAAGGTCAGGTCGCCAGCGACCTGATCGCCAAGGGCATCCAGGACGTTCGCAGCAAGCTGAACTAAAAGTTCACATCGTCAGACACAAAAACCGGCCTCGTTGATTCGAGGCCGGCTTTTTCTTTGGCCATGAACACCGTGCGTTACTTCTTACGCTTGCGCGCCGCGGGCTCTGGCTTCAGCGCAGCCGGATCGAAGCCTACATAGAAGATGTACTTGTCGTTCGCCGCTTCGGTCGGCGTCGGATAGACGACGTCCTCGGCGACGAGGCTGAATTCGGTGTTGTCGCCTTCCATCGCCACGGCGGTCCGGAACGCCTTGGTGACAATGACCTTCTCCGGCGCACCTTCCTGCACGACGGCGACGCGCATCGGCACGTCAACGGTCGCAGGCGCGCCCGCAGGCCCGGCGATAATGCGCCCCATGATGCCGATCCGCGCTGTGATCTGACCGCCTTGCAGATTGCAGTCGCGCGCGGTGCGCGTGATCGATCCCTGATAGCGCAGATCGTTGCCGGAAGCCGGTTTGCCCGGAGTCCCGACCGCAAGCGTGGACGCACCGAAACGGATCGCAACGCTGGGGCAGGACAGTTCGCTGTTCTCGGTCGCCTGCGACGATGGCGTGGACGACGTGCTGGCTTCTTGCGATTTCGAGCCGAACAGCTGGCTGAACCTGCTGCCGATCGACGAGCCGGTGGATGAACTGCCGGACGATGAGCCGAACATGCTGCCGCCGCCGCAACCCGACAGCGCGGCGCCTGCTGCCACAGCCAGCGCAGCCATTGCCGCGCGATTCAAACGCCTGCCATCCGCCATCATTGCTTCCAGTCGGCCCCGAAGATCGTAAAGGTTCGGAAAAGGAAAAGGATCAGACGGACTTATAGCAGGGCAAAGACGGCGAACCAAAGGCGCAAGACGGCCATGGACGGGGCTGGTTAACCGCGAAAATCCTCGTCCAGCAGGCCATACAGGTAATGATCCTGCCAGACCCCGTTGATGCACAGATAGCGCCGCGCCAGGCCCTCGCGGGCAAAGCCGCACTTCTCCAGCACCCGGATCGAGGACTGGTTGGTGGGAATGCAGGCCGCCTCGATGCGGTGCAGATTGAGTTCGCCGAACAGGGTCGGCAGCAATACCCGCAGCGCCGCCGTCATATACCCCTTGCCCGCATACGGCTGCCCCACCCAGTAGCCAAGAGTGCCCGCCTGCACGATGCCGCGACGCACATTGGCCAGCGTCACGCCGCCGACGAGTACGCCGTCGCTCTCGCGAAACACCAGAAACGGATAGGCCCTGTCTTCGGCAACATCTTCGGCGTATCGGCGGAGCCGGCGGCGGAAGCCTGAACGGGTCAGGTCATCGGACGGCCAGATCGGTTCCCACGGCGTCAGGAATGGCCGGCTTATTTCGCGCAGCTCGCTCCACTGCACGTAATCCGGCATTTGCGGCGCGCGCAGCAGGAGCCCGTGTCCCCGCGGGGCGAGCGCCGGAGCCGTCGTCGTGGGCAAGCGAAACAGGGCCATCCCAGAAAACCCCTTCCCGTGTCCGGATGCAGAGGACGCATCCGCGTACCTTTTCTAGCACAGTTTTCCGGCTATTCCGATCCGGCCAGCGGTGCGGTTGAACGCTACGACGGCCTCGAAAACACGTAAGCAAGGCCCGCCAGCATCAACCCGGCGACAGCAAGCGTGAGCGGCGGGCCGGGAGCGGCAATGATCCAGAACAGGGTGAAGCCGGCGATCATTCCGGCAAGCGCCGCCATCTTCGCCTGGCGCGGAATCGCGCCGCGCGCGCGCCAAGCGCGCAGGACCGGCCCGAAGCGCTCATGCTCCAGAAGCCAGGCCTCGAACCGCGGAGAGGACCGCGCGAAGCATGCCGCCGCCAGGATCAGAAAAGGCGTTGTCGGCAGCACCGGCAAAAAAGCGCCGATAACGCCAAGCCCGACGAAGACGAATCCAAGGCCGAGGAAGAGCGCCCGCACGAGACGAGGAAAGCGCGGATCCTTTACAGGATCGCCGCTCACCCCATCACATGCGGGGTCCCGCGTCAGTGCAGCAGCGCCTTGGCCTTCGGCCGCGCCAGGCCTTCGGCGAGGCTGACCGCGGTGTCGAGCCCACGGCCGCTGCCGAGTGCAACCACCGCTGGACGGCTGCGGCTCAGCAATCCGCGCGCGGCATTGCGGGTCGATTCCACGCTGACCGCATCAATCCGGGCCACCAGTTCGTCCACGGTCAGCGGGCGTCCATATGCCAGAATGTGCCGCGCCATCTGTTCGGCGCGGGTGCTGCAACTTTCCAGCCCCATCAGCAGGCCGGCTTTCATTTGCGCCTTCGAGCGGGCGATTTCCTTTTCGGTCAGGGTTTCGACCGCATCGTTGATCTCGTCGACGATGACCTCCACCATTTCAGGCGCATCGGCGGGATCGGTGCCGGTATAGAGCCCGAAGAAGCCAGTGTCGGAATAAGCGGCGTGGAAGGTGTAGATCGAATAGCAAAGCCCGCGCTTCTCGCGCACTTCCTGGAACAGCCGCGAAGACATGCCGCCGCCGAGAATGTTGGTGAACACCTGCAGGCTGAACAGCGAGAGATCCGATTGCGGCAGACCTTCAAGCGCCAGCGTCAGGTGGGCCTGTTCGAGATCGCGGTGAATGACGCGCGAGCCGCCCTTGCCGAACATCGCAGGCACCGGCTTCGGCGCCGGTGTCCCAACGAAGCTCCCGAAACGCTGCTCGGCCTCTGCAACAACCTGCTTGTGATCGACCGCGCCGGCGGCGGCCACGACCATGTCGGGGCCGCGATAATGCGTCGACAGGTAATTGTGCAGATTGCCGCGATCGAAACTGGCAAGGGTCTGCGGCGTGCCGAGCAGCGAGCGGCCCATCGGCTGATCCGGATAGCTGAGCTCGCTGAGGTGTTCGAAGATCACATCGTCCGGTGTATCCTGCGCGGCGCCGATCTCCTGTTCGATGACGCTTTTCTCGCGCTCCAGTTCCTCGGCGTCGAAGGAAGGATTGGCGAGAATATCGGACAGCACGTCGAGCGCCAGCGGCACATCGGCCTTCAGCACGCGCGCATAATACGCGGTCGTCTCGTTGCTGGTGGCGGCATTGAGATCGCCTCCGACGGCCTCGATTTCCTCGGCGATCTGCTGCGACGTTCGCCGCGTCGTGCCCTTGAACGCCATATGCTCGAGAAGATGCGACATGCCGTGTTCGTCAGGCTTTTCATCGCGGCCGCCGACGCCGGTCCATACGCCGAGCGCCGCCGTCTCGAGGTGCGCCATGGTATCGGTGATGACCGTCAGACCCGAAGGCAGCTTGGTGATGTTGACGCTCATCCGGCAACTCCCTGCTTGGCAGCACGGCTCACCGAGAGAATGAACCGTTCGACTTCGGTCTGGTCGTTCTTCATGACCTTGATGTGTTCGGACCTTGTCATCAGGCCGTCGAGCCATGCCGGAAGCGGCGGCCGGACACCGCACGCGGCCTCGACGGCATCGGGGAACTTGGCAGCATGCGCGGTCGAGAGCACGATGTTCGGCACGGTCGAGACCGGCTTGTCCTGATCGGCGACCGCGAGCGCCACCGCCGTGTGCGGATCGACCAGTTCACCCGCTTCCTTCCAGGCAGCGCGGATCGCAGCACTGGTTTCCGTCTCATCAGCGCGGCCCGCATCGAAGTCTTCGCGGACCTGCTTCAACACCGCATCGCTCAGCACGAAGCGTCCCGACTGCGCCAGCGAGCCCATCAGCGCGCGGATCACCGCGCTGTCGCGGCCGGTGGCCTCGAACAGCAGCCGCTCGAAGTTCGACGAGATCTGGATGTCCATCGACGGCGATGTGGTGGCGTGGACCTGCTTCACTTCATAGATGCCGGTCTTGAGCGTGCGCGCCAGAATGTCGTTGACGTTGGCGGCGATGCGCAGACGGCGAACCGGAAGCCCCATCCGCTTGGCAACATAGCCTGCGAAGATGTCGCCGAAATTTCCGGTCGGCACGGTGAAGTCGACCTCACGCGCGGGCGCGCCGAGCGCAACAGCGGACGTGAAATAGTAAACCACCTGCGCGACGATACGCGCCCAGTTGATCGAGTTGACGCCCGACAGTGAAACGGAATCGCGGAACTTGTGATGATTGAACAGGCCCTTCACGATTCCCTGACAGTCATCGAAGGTGCCTTCGATCGCCAGCGCATGAACGTTCGCCGCGCCGCTGGTGGTCATCATACGCCGCTGCACGTCGGAAATGCGCCCGTTCGGAAACAACACAATGAGATCGGCGTTATCGCGGCCGGCGAAGGCATCGACCGCGGCGCCGCCGGTGTCGCCCGATGTCGCGACCACGATGGTCGTGCGCAGGCCGCGCTTGGCCAGCACATGGTCCATCAGCCGCGACAGCAACTGCATCGCCACGTCCTTGAAGGCGAGCGTCGGACCGTGAAACAGCTCAAGCACGAAGCGATCCGGCGCGATCTGATTGAGCGGCACCACCGCCGGATGACGGAACGTCGCGTAAGCCTCAACGGCCATGCGGCCGAGATCGGCTTCGGAAATTTCATCCGCGACGAACGGACGGATCACCTCCACCGCGACTTCCCAGTACGGGCGGCCGAAAAACCCAGCGATGGTCTCAGCGCTGAGCTGCGGCCAGACCTCCGGCACGTAGAGGCCGCCGTCGCGGGCCAGCCCGGTCAGCATCACATCGCAGAAGCCCAGCCGGGGAGCTTCGCCCCGTGTCGAAATATAGCTCGTCAAGCGATCCTCCAAAGGCTCAAGCCTGAAGCAAGCCTTTGATAAAATTGGATTATTAACTTCGCCTCGGGCGAAATCGAAACGCACCATATCGGCTGCGATCCGGCTTCACAAGGAAAGCGGCGGCCAGGAAGCCAGCGCCCTGGGTGGCAGGCTCCCGGTGGCCGGATATTCTTGTCCCGGACGCGTTGCAGCGCGAAGCGGTGCATCGCAGAGCCGGGACCGTTACGGTTTGCGCGGTCCCGGTTCAGCAACGCATCACTGCATGCTGCGTTGCGCCCGGGACAAATAACATCAATGAGCGGGGCGGCCTCATGCCCGGCGGTGCTGGATCACCCAGGCTACAAAGGCTCCCGCAACCACCAGCGCGAGGCCGAACCAGGTAATGGCGTATTGCAGGTGGTCGTCCTTGAGATGGACGCGCAGCGGCCCCGGCTTCGGAATGCCCGACGCCGGCGTTGGCGATTCGAGATCGATATAGAACGGCGCGACCTGATCCCCTTGGCCCCAGCCGAACGCTTTCGCCATGGTGCGATGATCGCGCACGAACCACAGCCGTTTGGCGATATCATCGGCCGGCGTCAGCGTTCCGGCGGCTTCGGGAAAACGCAGATAACCGGTCAGTGTCACCGGCGCGCCGGTGACGAGCGGCTTTACCGCGCGATCCTGCTGCGCACGATCCTGCATCGTGTTCTGCACAAAGCCGGCATTGATGACGACGCTGCGGCCATCGGCCAGCCGCGCCGGTACAAAGGCCCATGTGCCCGGCCCGTTGATATCGTCGCGCACGGCGGAGCCGGAACTGTAGACCATGACGTCCGGCCTGGACTCGAAGGTCGCGCTGAAACTGACGCGGCGGAATTCATCACGCGCCGCTGTCAGCGCCGGCCACTGCGTTGCCTCCGGCAAGGTACCTGGCGCACCGGCGAGCCGCTCGGTCAAAGCCGAAATCAGCGCGCGCTTCTCATCCTTGCGGCGAAGCTGCCAGACGCCGAGACTCGCGAGTACCGACACCATGATCAGCGCGATCACAGCAAGACCAAAAATGCCCCGCCGGCGAGGCAGAGTTGTCTGCATCAGGTTCATTTCGGCTTGCGTTCGACGAGCTGACCTTCGGCGGCCTTATGGTGATATTGCAGGGCGATCAGCAATGCCTTCATCGACCGCAGCGGCAGCAAGGTTGTCGCAAGGATCAGCGGCCCCCACAGCGCGGCATGCACCCAGAACGGCGGCTGGTACTTCATCTCCACAACCAGTGCGGCCCCGACCACGATGAAGCCCGCGATCATGATGATGAACACGGCCGGACCGTCACCCGCATCGATGAAAGCGTAGTCGAGGCCGCAGGCGTCGCATCGCGGACGCAGCGTGAGGAATCCCGTATAGAGCTTGCCCTCGCCGCAGCGCGGGCATTTACAGGCAAGGCCGCGCAACGCGGTTTGCGACAATGTCGCCGGAGTAAAATCTTTCGTCATGACATCGTCCTCATGTGCCGCCCTCGCTACGCCCGCAGCGGCGCGCTCGCAAGAGCCAAACCACGATCCGTTCAGGTTGATTCGTATCGTGCGCCGGAAGTCTTGTTTGGCCGTGTTTTCTATGGCGAACCGGTTCCCATCTCGCCGGGAAACACTCCAGCTTCACGAAAAAGGGCGGCCCGAAGGCCGCCCTGATTGATCAAGCCGGTGCGCGATCAATGCGCGCCGTGGGCAATGGCCGATGCGCCGTGCCCCCAGACATAGATGCAGATGAACAGGAACAGCCAGACCACGTCGACGAAATGCCAGTACCAGGCGGCGAATTCGAAGCCGAGATGCTGCTTCGGGGTGAAATGACCCGCGTAAGCGCGGAGCAAACACACCAGCAGGAAAATGGTGCCGACCAGCACGTGGAAGCCATGGAAGCCGGTCGCCATGAAGAAGGTCGCGCCGTAGACGTTGCCGGCGAAGCTGAACGCAGCGTGGCTGTATTCAAACGCCTGCACACAGGTGAACAGCGCGCCGAGCAGCACGGTCAGGATCAGACCCCACTTCAGGCCCTTGCGGTCGCCTTCGAGCAGCGCGTGATGCGCCCAGGTGACGGTCGTGCCGGAGGTCAGCAGGATCAGCGTGTTGAGCAACGGCAGATGCCACGGATCGAAGGTCTCGATGCCCTTCGGCGGCCAAACGCCCGGCACCTTGCAATCCGCCGGAGAGACACCGGCGCCGCATCCAAACAGAGCATCGCGGACATAATGCACCGAGTCCGCCGGAAACAGCGCGGCGTTGAAGTAGGCCCAGAACCACGCCACGAAGAACATGACTTCGGAGGCGATGAACAGGATCATGCCGTAACGGTGATGCAACTGCACGACACGGGTGTGATCGCCCTTGTGCTGCGCCTCGCGGATCACGTCGCCCCACCAGCTCGCCATGGTGTAGAGAACGCCGATGGTGCCGACGCCGAACACGATCGGCGCGCCGGCGAACATCTTGTGCATCCATGCCACGGCGCCCACGGCCATGATGAAGGCCGAGATCGAGCCGACGACCGGCCACGGGCTCGGATCGACGAGATGATAGTCGTGGTGTTTGGCTTGGCCCGTTGCCATGTGTCTCTCCGTGATGCCGGTGTGATCCGGCGCGTGTCGCAGTTAAAGCCGAAAACTCAAAGATTGCCCTTGCGCTTGTCCGTCTCCGTCGCCGCGAGCGGCTTCGGTGCCGGATCTTTCACAGGGTAGAACGTATAGGACAGCGTGATGGTGTTGAGGTCGTCGTATTCGCGGTCGGCGGCGAGCGCCGGATCGACATAGAACACAACGGCCATCTCGCGCTTCTCGCCGGGACCGAACGTCTGCTCGGTAAAGCAGAAGCAATTGATCTTTTGAAAGAACGCCCCGACGGTCAGCGGCGCGACGTTGTAGGCGGCAACGCCCGTGGTCGCGCGCGCGGACTGGTTGGTGACGGTGTAATAAACGGTGACGACTTCACCGATCTTGACGGTGATTTCGTTCTGCTCCGGCTGGAACTTCCATGGCAGGCCACCGCTGACATTGGAGTCGAAGCGAACCGCGATGCGGCGCTCCAGCGACTGTTCCGGCGCGGAGGTTGCAACCTGCGTGGTGCCGTTGAAGCCGGTGGCGCGGCAGAACCAGTCATAGAACGGCACCGCAGCGTAGGACGCGCCGACCATGAATGCGACGACAAAGCCGCAGATCGATGCCACCATGACATCGCGGCTGATGCGTGGCTTTGCCTTGCTGGCGGGTTGCTGCGTCATGTCGCTCGCATCCCCTGTCAGATCGGCCGATGAAGGACGGCGGGGCCCTTCACCAGAGTGACCGCGAAGAACAGGATCACCAGAATGCCCAATGCCAGAGCAATGGCGATCGACCGCTCGCGCTGGCGCTTCTTCTGCTCCGGCGTGAGGACGATACCCTGCTGTGGCTTCTTGTTGCTGTCCATAACGAGGCCCGCGCTCATGACCAGAGGATCCGCGCGGCTGCGGAGACGACAGCTTCGGACAGCAGCACGGCGAACAGCGCAAACAGATACAGGATCGAGAACTTGAACAGCCCGCGGGTCGCGCGCAGCGCGGCGCTCCCGGTGCGCTTGCGGTAGACGCGAATGGCGAGCCACAGCATGCCTGCACCGAGCACCAGCGAGGTCACACCATAGACCGCGGAGAAATACCCCAGGGGCCACGGCGCAAGCGCAACCGCCACCAGCAGGATCGTATAAAGCAGGATTTGCAGCCGCGTCGCATCAGGACCTGCCACATTCGGCAGCATCGGGACGTTGGCGCGGGCGTAATCGTCGGTGCGGAACAGCGCCAGCGCCCAGAAGTGCGGCGGCGTCCACAGGAAGATGATCAGGAACAGCAGAATCGGCTCGGGCGAGAGGGAGCCCGTGGCGGCAGCCCAGCCAACCACCGGCGGCAGCGCACCAGCGGCGCCGCCGATCACGATGTTCTGCGCGGTCCAGCGCTTCAGCCACATCGTGTAGATGATGACGTAGAAGAAGATGGTGAAAGCGAGCAGCCCGCCGGCCAGCCAGTTCACCAGAATGCCGAGCGTCATCACCGAGAAGAACGCCAGCGTCAGGCCGAAGGCCAGTGCCTCGCCGGGCAGGATGCGCCCGCGCGGAATCGGACGGTTGGCGGTGCGCGACATCAACGCATCGATATCGGCGTCGTACCACATGTTCAGCGCACCGGACGCGCCCGCGCCGACGGCGATGCAGAGGATCGACGTGACGGCCAGCACCGGATGAAAATGACCGGGCGCGATAACGAGTCCGACCAGCGCAGTGAACACCACCAGTGACATCACGCGCGGCTTCAGCAGCGCGACATAGTCAGCGACGCCCGCCTCGGAGATACGAGGCGACAGATCGATCGCGTGATGGTCGACAATCGACAAGATCTAACTCACTTCCTGATCGTTTCATCCGCCGTGACCGCGCGGCCGCGGCGGATGTCTCCCTGCCGCGTTACTGAACGCGCGGCAGAACCTCGAACTGGTGGAACGGCGGCGGCGACGACAGCGTCCATTCCAGCGTCGTTGCACCCGCGCCCCACGGATTGTCAGCAGCCTGTTCCTTGCGGACGAACGCCTGGATCACGCCATAGATGAAGATCAGCACGCCGAAGGCTGAGATGTACGAGCCGATCGACGACACCAGATTCCATCCCGCGAAAGCGTCCGGATAGTCGATGTAGCGGCGCGGCATGCCGGACAGGCCGAGGAAGTGCTGCGGGAAGAAGATCAGGTTGACGCCAACGAAGGTCACCCAGAAGTGCAGCTTGGCGATGGTCTCGCTGTACATGTAGCCGAACATCTTCGGGAACCAGTAGTACCAGCCTGCGAAGATCGCGAACACGGCGCCCAGCGACAGCACGTAGTGGAAGTGCGCGACGACGTAGTACGTATCCTGAAGCACGCGATCGACGCCCGCATTCGCCAGCACGACGCCGGTGACGCCGCCAAGGGTGAACAGGAAGATGAAGCCCATCGCCCAGATCATCGGCGCGCGGAATTCGATCGAGCCGCCCCACATGGTGGCGACCCACGAGAAGATCTTCACGCCGGTCGGCACCGCGATGACCATGGTGGCCGCCACGAAGTAGGCCTGCGTCGCCGACGACATGCCCACCGTGTACATGTGATGCGCCCAGACCACGAAGCCGATGCCGCCGATGGCGACCATCGCGTAGGCCATGCCGAGATAGCCGAACACCGGCTTGCGCGAGAAGGTCGAGACGATCTGCGAGATCATGCCGAAGCCGGGCAGGATCAGGATGTACACTTCGGGGTGGCCGAAGAACCAGAACAGATGCTGGAACAGCACCGGATCGCCGCCGCCCTCAGCCGAGAAGAAGGTGGTGCCGAAATTGCGGTCGGTCAGCAGCATGGTGATGGCGCCGGCCAGGACCGGCAGCGACAGCAGCAGCAGGAACACGGTGACCAGGATCGACCACACGAACAGCGGCATCTTGTGCAGGGTCATGCCCGGCGCGCGCATGTTGAAGATCGTGGTGATGAAGTTGATGGCGCCGAGAATCGACGACGCGCCCGCGATGTGCAGCGACAGGATCGCGAAGTCCACCGCCGGGCCGGGATGACCCGAGGTCGACAGCGGCGCGTACATCGTCCAGCCCGCGCCGACGCCGTTGGCGCCCGGCTCGCCCTCGACGAAGGTCGAGATCAGCAGCAGCGCGAATGAGGCCGGCAGCAGCCAGAACGAAATGTTGTTCATGCGCGGGAAGGCCATGTCCGGCGCGCCGATCATCAGCGGCACGAACCAGTTGCCGAACCCGCCGATCATCGCCGGCATCACCATGAAAAAGATCATGATCAGGCCGTGCGAGGTCACGAACACATTGTAGGTGTGGGCTTCGTGGAAGAGCTGGACGCCGGGATACATCAGCTCGATGCGGATCGCGATCGACATCGCAGCGCCGATGACACCCGCGACGATCGCGAAGATAAGGTACATCGTGCCGATGTCCTTATGGTTCGTCGAATAAAGGTAACGACGCCACCCGGTCGGGTGATCGTGCGCATGGTCGTCATGAGCGTGATCATGTGTTGCAGCGGATGTGGCCATTTTCAAATCCCTTAAGCCTTGCAGTCCCGTCAGCCTTGCGGTGCGAGCGCCGCGCGCCCGGCCCGCCCGTGTCCGTCGATGCGCTTACTGCGCGGCAGTCCCGATCGACGCATACGAATTCGCCGGGTTGCCCGCATACTTCTTCTTCGCCGCCTCGACCCACTTGGTGAATTCCTGGTCGTTCACAACACGAATCGCGATCGGCATGTAGGCGTGATCCTTGCCGCACAGTTCGGAGCACTGACCGTAGTACATGCCTTCCTTGGTCGCCTTGAACCAGGTCTCGTTGAGACGGCCGGGGACCGCGTCGATCTTGATGCCGAACGCCGGAATGGCGAAGGAGTGGATCACGTCAGCGCCCGTGGTCTGAACGCGGATCACCTTGTTCACCGGCACGACAACCTCGTTGTCCACCGCCAGCAGACGTGGCGCCTTGTCGGCGACCATCAGCGAATCGAACTCGAACTTGCCGTTATCGGGATAAGCGTAGGTCCAGTACCACTGCTTGCCGGTGGCCTTGATGGTCAAGTCGGCCTTCGGAATGTCGAGCTGCTGAAACAGCAGGCGAAACGACGGCACGGCGATACCGACCAGGATCAGGACCGGCACGATGGTCCAGACCACTTCGATCAGCGTGTTGTGCGTGGTCCTGGAGGGAACCGGGTTCGCCCTGGCATTGAATTTGATCGCGACGATCGCCAGCAGGATCGCGACGAAAAGCGTGATCGCGGTGATGATCCAGAGCAGGAAATTGTGGAACCAGGTGATGTTGTCCATCACCGGCGAGGCGGATGGCTGGAGCGTATATTCCCATGGCGACGGCTGACCCACGGTCCCGCCTGCTGCGAAAGCTGCCCCGGCCGCGGCAAGCACGGTGGCAGCCACCGCAAAACCCAGTACTCGGCGGCCATTTTGGCCCTTCGACATCTTCATGCCGCTCTCGCTCCTGCTCTCGTCACCCCAGCGATCCCACCGGGCGGCGAGATCTGCCTTAAGCCTGTTTGTCAGCCGCGGTCATGATTTCGGCCGATGGCCAAAGGTTAGAACGCGTCGAATTTCCCGCTTCTCAAACCATAATTCCATGACTACCGCAATGCACGTAATAAGGTGCGCGCACAGCCTGAATCCCATTGGCAAATGGGCCAAAACCGGCGATCCGGCGACGGGAGAATGCTTGACACTTGGATTGTCCGTTGTACCCACGGGCAGATATGCGGCGAAAACCCGATTCGCGGCTGTGCGGCGGTGCATCCCGGCGATAGGCGCTGCCCTCAACGGGCTTGCCCTCAAGACGCCGTCATTGCGCTGTCAATCCAGCTATCAGGCGGGCCACACTGCGGGAAACCGCCGGAATCGTCGGGAAATTGCCGGGATCATTGCCAAGGAATCGAGCCTGATGGGCATGCGAAACCAACCTTTCTCAATCCGCAGCCTTGCGATTGCGCCGATTTGGCTTGCGATCGTCGCAGGGGTGTCCGTTCTGGCCGCGCCGGCCGCCGCTCAGGCGCAGGGAGCCGTCAAATCGGTCCACGGCGACTGGCAGATCCGCTGCGACACCCCCGCCGGTGCGCAGGCCGAACAATGCGCCCTGATTCAAAGCGTGGTGGCCGAGGACCGCTCCAATGCGGGGCTGACTGTCATCATCCTCAAGACCGCCGACCAGAAGAGCAAGTTGATGCGGGTGGTCGCCCCACTGGGCGTGCTGCTGCCGTCCGGCCTTGGCCTCAAGCTCGATGACAAGGACGTGGGACGGGCCGGTTTCGTGCGCTGCCTGCCCAACGGCTGCGTGGCCGAGGTCGTGATGGAAGATACGCTGCTCAACCAGCTCAAGACCGCCAAGACCGCGACCTTCATTATCTTCGAGACGCCGGAAGAAGGTATCGGCTTCCCGCTCAGCCTGAAGGGCCTCGGCGAGGGCTACGACAAGCTGCCGTGAACGGCGGCCGTGGCGCGATCAGCCCGCGGCGGGCGTCGAATAGTAATCGAGAAGAGCCCTGGCCGCGTCCGACAACCAGTCGGCTTCTCCGGTCACATATCCTTCGATGCGTCCGGTCGGACCAATAACATACGAGATCGGCATTCCATAAATCGGGAACGGGGCCGCGGCATTGTCGTTGCCAACGCTCCCGACGCGCCCATCCGGGTCGAGGTAAACGTCGAGATGCCGAAGCTTGAGCTTCTGCACGAACGGCACGACCGCCGGGCGGCCGTTGCGATCGAGCGATATCGCGACGACCTTCAGATTCTTCTGGCCCGCGGTTTCCTGCAACCGATCGAGAATCGGCAATTCGAGCCGGCATGCCGCGCACCAGGTCGCCCAGAAGTTCACCAGAACCGTCTTGCCCCGAAACGCCGCGAAGTTCGCAGTCACGCCGTCCAGCCGGGTCAGCGGGAGGGGCGGCACTGTCTTCACCGGGGCAAGAAGCGTGAACTGGCTGCGGGCCGTTCCGAACGGCGGCGGCCCGTTCGTCCGCGCCTGCGCGTGGCCGGACGGCGCCATGATCGACGCAACCGCACCGAGCATGCCGCCGAGTACGGCACGCCGCGCAACACCATGGCGCGCCGGATCGGCAGCTTCATCATTCGGTATCATGCAACTGTCTCACGCATGCGGGCTCACGAGCGGATATAGGACCATCCGGCCTCCTGTAGTCCGATCATGTAGGCCGGCCCGTTTGGCGCGGAGGTCGTGCCTTCGACGAACGACAGCGGATGACCTTCGTTACGCTCCATGCCCATCTTTGTCGCTTCACAAATGACGAAGCGAATGTCGGGATTGGTGGCCCGCAGAACTCTCAGCAGATCCTGCACCGGCGAGGTATCGGCGCGAAACATGTGCAGCCCGGCATTGTAGGCAACGATCTCGACGGTGAACCCTTCATTGACCGCCTTGTAATACTTCGTCAGATGAACCGACGTCGAAATCACGGCGCGCATCGTCGTCGGATCGTCCGAGTTGATTTGCAGAACGAGGCGATGCGAACGGGGCGCCGCCTTCTGGTCTTTCGGCGCGGCAGTGACCGCCAGTGTCGCGCCGAGCGGCACTGCGAATGCGAGGCCGTATCCGGCAAAGGTGAACCATCGTCTGCGATTGAGATGCATCGTTTTCATCCGCGCGGCAAACTAGGCGTCGTATCGATCGAAGAGGCTGTCGATCTGGCCGCGATGCGCGATGACGACGATGGCGCTCAGGGCCAGAAGAACGAGCGCCGGTATAGCCGAGCCTCCGACGAGAAGCAGGTGCGTCGCGATGGCTCCCACCATGATGCAGCTCAGAAGCACCGCACCGAACGCGGCAAGGCCGGGCGTCAGGATCATGACCGCGCCAATGACTTCCAGCCCGCCGGTGAGATAACGGAACCACTGCCCAAACCCGATGTGCTGGAAATTCTCGACCATCATCGGCACGCCGTAGAGTTTCGCGCCTCCCGCCGACAAAAAGGCCGCTGCGAGCAGCCCCTTCAGGGTCCATAAAGCAGCTGATTTCCAGCGCGGCGGCCTTTGAGCATCCGTCATCGACATCATCATTTTTCCTGGTTGAGCACAGATCACTTTCGTCAGGCACAATTCAGAACTAAGATGACAGAGACAAGTAGGATGTTTTTTCTGGTGTAGTATGAAATTTGAGACCAATACGGAAAGTCCTGACGAAATTTGCTCCGGCGAAGAGGCCGTGGGCCAATTCCACCGCGCATTGGGAATGCTGACCGGAAAGTGGAAAGGCGAAATTCTCTGGCTGCTTGGTCAGGGCAAACACCGCTTCGGCGAATTGCGCCGCGCCATTCCCGGCGTGACCCAGCACATGCTGACGCTGCAACTGCGCGATCTGGAAGCCGACGGGCTGGTCAAGCGCACGGTCTTTCCCGAAGTGCCGCCTCGGGTCGAATATGAAATCACGCCCTCTGCCCTGGCGCTCCGCCCGGTGTTCGATGAGCTGTTCAAATGGTCGCAAGAGCATGGCTTTCCGAACGCACGGCCCGAAACCTCATCTCCCGGCAAATCCGATCAGCAACCGAAACCGCCACGCTGAAGCCCGCTTTGAATTCCAGATTGTGACCGGCTGGTTCTAAGGCTTCGCCGTACCTATCTTTGATAAGCCTGCCCAAGCCAGATTCCCGAAAGCCAGATTCCCGGAGTTTCCATGAGCCATCCGTCCGACGCCGCGCCTGTCACCACTTCGCTGATCGATCGCGCGGGGCTCGACCGCGATGCCGTCCGCAAGGAAATCGTTCGGGGGCTGGCTGGCGCCGACGACGGCGAACTGTTTCTTGAATACCGCCAGTCCGAGGGACTCGGTTTCGACAACGGCCGTCTCAAGCAGGCGACCTACGACACCGCCCAGGGCTTTGGCCTCCGCGCGGTGAAAGATGACGCGGTCGGCTACGCCCATTCCTCCGACGTGTCGCTGCCTGCCCTGATCCGCGCCGCCGACACCGTCAGCGCCGTGCGCGGCGGGTATTCGGGGACATTCGCGGCCGCGCCCGGCCACACCAACATCCGCCTCTATGGCGATGAAAATCCGCTCGACGGCCAGAGCTTCGAAACCAAGGTGAAGCTGCTCGCCGAGATCGACGCCTATGTCCGCGACAAGGACCCGCGCGTGCGGCAGGTCTCCGTGTCACTCGGCGCGACCTGGCAGGTGGTGGAAATCGTGCGCCCCGACGGCGAGAGCTACCGCGATATCCGGCCGCTGGTGCGTGTGAATATTTCGGTGGTGGCGGGTTCCGGCGACCGGCAGGAAAGCGGCAGCCATGGTTACGGCGGACGCGAAGGCTATGCGCGCTTTATTGAGACCAAGGCGTGGCGCTCGGCCGCCGACGGCGCGATCCGTCAGGCGCTGGTCAATCTGGAATCGGTGCCGGCGCCGGCCGGTGAAATGGATGTGGTGCTTGGTCCCGGCTGGCCCGGCGTGATGCTGCATGAAGCCGTCGGCCACGGGCTTGAGGGCGATTTCAACCGCAAGCAGACCTCGGCCTTTTCAGGCCTGATGGGCCAGCAGGTCGCGGCCAAGGGTGTCACCGTGGTGGACGACGGCACCATTTCGTCGAAGCGCGGCTCGCTCTCCATCGACGATGAAGGCACGCCAACCAACCGCACCGTGTTGATCGAGGATGGCATCCTGGTCGGCTACATGCAGGACCGCCAGAACGCGCGGCTGATGAACATGAAGCCGACCGGCAACGGACGCCGTGAAAGTTACGCGCACGTTCCCATGCCGCGCATGACCAACACCTACATGCTGGCCGGCGGCCGCGATCCGGCGGAAATTCTCAGCTCGGTGAAAAACGGAATCTTCGCCGCGAATTTCGGCGGCGGTCAGGTCGACATCGTGTCGGGCAAGTACGTGTTCCAATGCACCGAGGCCTACAGGATCGAGAACGGCAAGCTCGGCGCGCCGCTGAAGGGCGCCATGCTGATCGGCAATGGCCCGACAGATTTGCACCGCATCTCGATGGTCGGCAACGATCTGCAACTCGATGACGGCATCGGCACCTGCGGCAAGCAGGGTCAGGGCGTCCCGGTCGGCGTCGGCCAGCCGACGTTGCGCATGGATCGCATCACCGTCGGCGGCACGGGCTAGCGCACACGGAGACGATCATGTCCGATCATCAAGACATCGCCTCGGCCACGCAAAAGCCGTCCCGCTCGTGGACGCGCGCGTTGGTCGAGATCGCCACGGCATTCCTCGTTATAATGGCGGCCAAGGGCGCGCTGGCCGAGCCGTTCTATGTGCCGTCGGGCTCGATGGAGCCGACGCTGCTGATCGGCGACGCGCTGCTGGCGTCGAAGTATCCTTACGGCTACAGCGCGGCGTCGCTGCCGGTGAACGTGGCGCTGCCCGCGACGGGACGCGTGTTCGGCGCCCTGCCCGGCCGCGGCGACGTTGTCGTGTTCCGCTGGCCCGGCGACACGTCGCAGGTCTGGGTCAAGCGCGTGGTCGGATTGCCGGGCGATCGCGTGCAGATGCGCGAAGGCCGGCTGTGGATCAACGGCGCGCCGGTGGCGTTGCGGCCCGACGGCCGCGGCCAGGCCGAAGATGAGAGCGGCCAGGTCACGCCCGCGGCACGCTTCGCCGAAACACTGCCGGGCGGCCGCGAACATATTCTGTTCAAGCTGAAAGAGCATGGCTTCCTCGACAATACGCGCGAGGTCACGGTGCCGCCCGGCCATCTGTTCGTCATGGGCGACAACCGCGACAACTCCGCCGACAGCCGCGTCTCGGTCGCCGACGGCGGCGTTGGACTGCTGCCGGTCGAAAATCTGGTTGGACGCGTCGATGCCATTGTCGGCTCGTGGGATCTCGGCATGAAAAGCCAGCCGGTCTGGACCTGGCTGTCCGGCTTGCGGATCGCACGGTCGTTCACGTCGGTGCATTGAAGCCAGGCCCGCGGATCGCAACAGACCCTGATCGCGGATCGCATTGCTGCCGGTGGAACAGGCGAGCGTGATCCGCCACGCGGATCAGAATCGCGTCGTCAAATCGGTCAGCCAGGCGGGCGAGGCGTTGACGAGCGCGGTCTCGATCCATTTGTCGGCGCCGGTGATGATGCCCACTCCGATCAGGAGCAACGCTATCCCCAGCAACGCCTTGCCGAACTGTCCCGCAGACAACATACGCCCGCGCATACGCATGAGAGCGGAGCGGGACAGAAGCCCCAGAATGGCCAGCGGCAAGGCAGCGCCGAGACCGAAGACCGCCATCGTGAGCGCCACCTGGGCAAGATCGCGCCCCTGCGACGCGAGCAGCGAGGCGGCGCCCAGCGTCGGACCGACGCACGGCGACCAGACCGCGCCCAGCAACAGTCCCATCGCGAACTGGCCGCCAAGACCGGAGTCCGAAAATCCGCCAAACGTCCGATCGGTCCAGTCGGAAACGGGGCCGCCCGCAGTGGCCAGACGGATTTGCCAGGCAGGCATCAGCAGAACCAGCCCGATCGCAATCATGATAGTGGCTGCGGCCAGACGAAACACATTGCCGTCCAGCCCGAGAGAGAAACCAGCAACAGCGATCAGCAATCCCAAAACCGTGAACGAGATGGCAAGGCCCGTTGCGAGCGCGAGCGGACCCCATCGATGCTGTGTTACCGCCGCGCCCAGCACGATGGGCAGCAGCGGCAGCACGCATGGCGACAGAATCGATAGCAGCCCCGCAGCGAACGCCAATGCAATGACGGTCGTCACGGCGGATCAAAGGCCCTTGTCGAGCAGGGATGCGATCGAGTCTTGTTTGGTGTCGCCAACCGAACGGCCCATTTCCGAATTGCCCTTGTAGACAATCAGTGTCGATTGCATGTTGGCGCCGAATTTCTGCACGTCGGATTTCTGGCTGTCGAAATCGACACGGAAGATCTTGAGGTTCTTGAATTTCGGCTGAGCCACCAAGGCGTCGATGATCGGCGTCTGTGCCTTGCAGACCGGGCACCAGCCGGCGTGAATCTCCACGAGAATGGGAACGCCCGTGGCTTGAGCGGATTTGAACGCGCTCTCCGAATAAGGTGTGGACGCCAAAGCAGCCTGAATCAGACCGGCAACGGCAAAAGCCGCCGCGAACAAGGCGATGCAAAGTCCCCTGGAAACGTGTCGCATTTTGGATATTTCTCCCGGTTTGCGCGAAGGGCGCGTGCGCACGTCTTGTGCCGCCCTTTGGGGGTTACGGGAGCAAACTGCCGGATGTTACGTACCGCCGGAAAAAAACTCAAAAATATGCGCTCGAGCGCGCGTCATCGGAGGCGCATTCACCGTCATCAGCGCAACTCGTAGGTCTTGCCGTCCAGCGAAATTCGCTCGGCGCGCATTTCATTCATCTCGATTTTCGATGGATATCCGTAAGCCGACACTTTCTTGCCGACCGCGACGAGGTCGGCCTTCACGCCGCGCTCGATCATCTGCGAGACGGGCGCCAGCGTGACAGTCCAGATCTTGTCAGCGCCTTTGACTGAAATCGTCGCCTGCGGGTCCTCAAACGTGCTGACCAGTATGGACCCTTCCACGGTGACGGGATGGCCGGCGTCATAGCTTTCCCAGCCACGCTGCGCGAACGCCGCTGCGCTCGTGAGCGCCATGATCGAAACGATAGCGAGTGCGGCGCGAACGGGGATCATCGGGACGCTCCTGACGTGGTTCGGTCCCAGCCTTAACGCGCAAATCGGAGTATTGTTTGGCTATGGAACCGGCTATCGCACCACGCCGGAAATGAACCCCGGCTTGCGGCGCGGCGGCTTGATGTGATCTTTCAGGAAACAGCGCGCTGATTTCCCGATATAGCCGGGCCGCGCATAGGTCCACGCCCGGCATTTCTGATCCTCGTCGCACACCGCCTTGCAGGTCTCACCTTTGGGATCGACCGCCACATCGACACTGCGATAATCGCCGCCGAGCCGGTCGGTCTCGACCTCAACGGCGCTGTTGCGCGGCTCGACGACGCCCGCGCCCCGCACGCCGGAGACGCAGCAATTGCTCGGCACCCGCGGCGGCACCGCATTCTTGAGCCAGCAGATCGCGCTTTCGTCGCTGACGGCCGGATAGTTGAAACTCCATGCGCGGCAGCGGCGGTCACGTTCACATTGCAGGGCACACAGGGCCGGATCGCCCGACGGGACCGGCGTCCGCAAATAATCGTTGCCGGGGCGGTCGAAGCCGGCCTGCGCACTCGCCTGCTGGATATTTACAAGACACGACAGCACCAGCGCGGCGATCAACGCGGCGCAAAAGCTGATGCATGATCTGAAATTGCAGATTGGGAGCATGCTATCGCTTTCGGCGGAGAACGGACGTGATGAGTTGTTGACGCCTATTCAATCGCCGTGCGGATGTATGGCAGATGAACGGCAGATAAATGCCGGAACAACATTCGCGTGATGACGATAACTTTCTGAATTAGAAAGCGTATTCGCTGTACACCGGATCGACGGAATGCCGCCAGGCGCCGTTGAATTTTTCGAGCATCCGCTCCGCGGGGGTCAATCCCGTGTCCATGATGTGATCGAGCGGCTCCAGATACCGCGTCTCATCGCGGCCGAGGTGATCGATCTTGCCGCGCCGGGCGAGTCCCTTGTGGGCCAGCACCATGCAATCCCTGGCGACCTCGAACAGATAGCGATTGCCGATTTTCGCCTTGAAGCCGAGCCGCGGCACGTCGTCGCGCAAAGCCTGCCGCTCCTGCGCGGTCCAGCGCCTGGCGATCTCCCATGCGGCGTCGAGGCTTTCGTCATCATACAGCAACCCGACCCAGAACGCCGGCAGCGATGGAAGCTGCTGCCATGGCACGTTGTCGGAGCCGCGCATTTCAAGATAGCGCTTCAGCCGCACTTCGGGGAAAATCGTCGAGAGATGATTGGCCCAGTCGGACAATGTCGGCTTCTCGCCCGGCATCATCTTGTTCTTGCCATCGAAGAAATCGCGAAACGACGAACCGGAGACGTCGATGTAGTCGTCGCCGCGCTTGACGAAATACATCGGCACGTCGAGCGCATAGTCGACCCAGCGCTCAAACCCCATGCCGTCCTCGAATGCCCACGGAATCATCCCGGCGCGCGCGTTGTCGGTGTCGCGCCAGATTTCGGAGCGGAACGACAGGAAGCCGTTCGGCTTGCCTTCGGTGAACGGCGAGTTCGCGAACAGCGCGGTCGCCACCGGCTGCAACGCCACCGAGACGCGCAGCTTCTTCACCATGTCGGCTTCGGAACTGAAATCGAGATTGGTCTGCACCGTGCAGGTCCGGTACATCATGTCGAGGCCGTACTGACCGACCTTCGGCATGTAGCTGGTCATGATCCGGTAGCGGCCCTTCGGCATCACCGGCATCTCCTTGCGCGACCACGACGGTGTCATGCCGAGACCAAGAAACCCGATCCCGAGCGGTGTCGCGACCTCGCGCACCTGCGCCAGATGCGCCATCAGTTCGGACGAGGTCTGATGCACGTTCTCGACCGGCGCGCCGGACAGTTCAAACTGGCCGCCGGGCTCAAGCGAGATCGCGCCGCCGCCGGTGACGTCATGCAGTCCGATGATTTTGCCATTCTCCATGATCGGATCCCAGCCGAGCAGGAGCTGCATGCCTTCGAGCAGAGCGCCGATGCCGCGCGCACCCTCATAAGGGACGGGCCTGTGGCCCTCCAGGGTGAACGGCGTCTTTTCATGCTCGGTGCCGATGCGGAAGTCGGACTTCGGCTTTACGCCGTCCTCCAGCCACGCGACCAGTTCATCCCGCGAATGCAGCGGTGTCATATCGATCTGATCACGCGCCATGAGACATCCAGGTAAGAGGCTTCGGTTTGAGTGTCAGCGCACGATGCAGGCGGATGCCACGGACGCGGGCATCCGTAACCGCGAGAGGTAAAGAAAGGATCATCGCGCGGACGTGGTTTCTTTGGCAGATTCTTTGACGGCGTCTCTGGAGACAGAGACAGCCTGCGGCGCGCCCGCGCAACATCCGAGGCGATCGAGCAATCCGCTCAGCTTGACGGCGTCGGCGTCGGAGAGTTTCGAGCCGATATGCCGCTCGATCGCAGCGGAGTACGAATTCCACATCTTCTTTTGCAGGTCGCGCCCGGCGTCCGTGATCTCGACGAACAGGCCGCGCTTGTCCATCTTGCATTCGCGGCGCGCGGCAAGACCTTCCTCGACCAGACGATCGATCAGCCGCGATGTCGAATACTGCGGCAGCAGCATCTGCTTCTCGAGTTCGACAGGACGCAATTCGCCGCTCGGCGCGCGCGACAGTTCGAGCAGCGCGTCGTACCAGGCCAGCGGCGGGAAGCCGGCCTTCTTGAGATCCTGCTCGACCGCGCCGAGCACCTTGCCCTGAACCCGCATCAAGCGGATCCAGACCTCTGTCGCTTCGGTGGATGGTTTGCGCTTCATGGTGTCGTCCGTGCCTTGGGGCTTTTCCGATCCTACCCCAATAAATGCAGTTGCATCAATCTTGACATACCTGCATTTAGGGGCCGGTCATAGGTCTTGCCAATGCCCCAATGTTCAAATTTTCAAAAGGGATACCTCCCATGAAACTGTATTATTCGCCCGGCGCCTGCTCGCTGTCCCCCCATATCGCCCTGAAAGAAGCCGGTCTCCCCTTCGATCTGGTCAGAGTCGACCTCAAGGCGAAGAAACTCGAGGACGGGAGCGACTACACCCAGGTCAATCCGAAGGGCCAGGTCCCGGCGCTCGGTCTCGCCAATGGCGACTTGCTGACCGAAGGCGCGGTGATCGTCCAGGTGATCGCCGACAAGGCGCCGCAGAAGAACCTCGCGCCCGCCGCCGGCTCGAGCGAGCGTTACAAGCTCCAGGAATGGCTGAATTTCATCGCCAGCGAATTGCACAAGAACTTCAGCCCGCTGTTCCAGCCGGTTCTGTCCGACGACACCAAGGCGTTCTTCAAGGACCGCCTGATGGGCAAGTTCAAATACATCGATCAGGCCCTGAAGGGCCGGGATTACATGATGGGCAACCAGTTCACCGTGCCGGACGCCTATCTCTTCACGATGCTCGCCTGGGCGGATCGCGTGGGGCTGGATACTTCGGGTCTTCCAAATCTTGTTGCCTACAAGGCGCGCGTGGCCGCGCGGCCGAAGGTGCAGGAAGCCCTCACCGCCGAGGGACTGCTGAAGGCGTCATAAGCGCGGTCACATTGTTGAGACTGAAAAAGGCGGGATCATCGATCCCGCCTTTTTTGTTTCCCCTCTCCCCTTGTGGGAGAGGGTGGCGAAGTGAGCGAAGCGAACTGAGCCGGGTGAGGGGTATAACCTCATGAGGGAACGAACCCCTCACCCGCCCTCACTTCGTTCGGGCTCCCTCTCCCCGCATGCGGGGAGAGGTGAACTCCGTTACGCCGCCGCCTTCTTCGGCGCGAAGCGGCCGTAGAACGTCTCACCCTTGGCTGCCATGTCGACCAGCAGCTTCGGCGGCGTGAAGCGCGAGCCATGCTTTTTCTCGAGCTTGTGACACAGTTCGACGAAGTTCTTGGTGCCCATGAAGTCGATGTAGGACAGCGTGCCGCCAGTGAACGGCGCGAAGCCGAATCCGAGGATCGAGCCGACGTCAGCTTCACGCGGATCGGTGATGACGCGATCCTCGACCGTGCGCGCGGCTTCCACCGCCTGCACCACCAGGAAACGCTGCTTCAACTCTTCAATGTCGAGTGTATCCGGATCGAGATGCTTCGACTGCAAGGTGGTCAGTTCAGGCCACAGCTTCTTCTGGCCCTTGCCCTTCTCGGGATAGTCGTAGAAACCCTTGCCGTTCTTGCGGCCGAAGCGTCCGCGCTTCTCCACCATCTCGACCAGAAGCGCCTTCTGCTCCGGATCGACAGCCTGCGGACCCATGTCGGCCTCGGTGGCCTTGAGGATCTTCAGCGACAGGTCGATGGCGACCTCGTCGTTGAGCGAGAGCGGGCCGACCGGCATGCCGGCCATCTTGCCGACATTCTCAATCATCGCAGGCGGCACGCCTTCCTTGAACATCTCGTAGCCTTCGGAGACGTAGCGCAGCACGCAACGATTGGCGAAGAAGCCGCGCGAGTCATTGACTACGATCGGCGTCTTGTTGATCTGCCGCACGTAGTCCAGCGCGGTCGCCAGCGCCACGTCGCCGGTGTTCTTGCCGACGATGATCTCCACCAGCATCATCTTCTCGACCGGCGAGAAGAAATGGATGCCGATGAACTTCGACTGGTCCTTCCACTCCTCGGCCAGCGAATTGATCGGCAGCGTCGAGGTGTTGGACGCGAAGATCGCGCCGTCGCGCAGCAGCGGCTGCGCCTTCGCGTAGGTCTCGGCCTTGACCTTGCGGTCCTCGAACACAGCCTCGATCACGAGATCGCAATCCTTGATCGCATTGTAGTCCGGCGTGGCGGTGATGCGGGCGAGGATGGCATCGGCCTTGTCCTGCTTCATGCGGCCCTTGGCGATCTGGCTGTCGAGCATGGTCTTGGCGTGACCCTTGCCCTTGTCGGCGCTGTCCTGATCGCGGTCGATCAGCACCACGTCGATGCCGGCCTGCGCCGACACAAAGCCGACGCTGGCGCCCATGAAGCCGGCGCCGATCACGGCGAGCTTCTTGACCTTGGTCGGCGGGACGTTTTGCGGACGACGCGCACCCTTGTTGAGTTCCTGCATCGACACGAACAGCGAACGGATCATCGCCGCCGCTTCCTTCGAGCGCAGGATCTTGGAGAAGTAGCGCGACTCGACACGCAGCGCCGCATCCATCGGCAACTGCAAGCCTTCGTAGACGCACTGCATGACCGCGCGCGCGGCCGGATAGTTGTCGTAGGTCTCGCGGCGCAGGATCGCGTTCGCCGGCGGGAAGAACTGCATGCCCGCTTTCGAATAGACCGGCCCTCCGGGCAGCTTGAAGCCCTTCTCGTCCCAGGGCGCGACGGCCTTGCCGCCGGCCTTGATCCAGTCCTTCGCGGTCTTGATGAGATCAGCCGCGGGAACCACCGCACCGACAATGCCCGAGGCCTGAGCCTTCTTGAGATCGATGGCGTCGCCCTTGAGCAGCATCTGCAAGGCGTCCATTGGCTGGATCATGCGCGGAAGCCGCTGTGTGCCACCGCCGCCGGGGAACAGGCCAACCTTGATCTCGGGCAGACCGAGACGGGTCTTCGGATTATCCGAGGCAACGCGATAGTGACACGCCAGCGCCAGCTCGAATGCGCCGCCGAAAGCGAGGCCGTTGATCGCTGCAACCCACGGCTTGCCGGAGGTTTCGATCTTGCGCAGGTTCTGCGAGAGCTTGGAGACTTCGTCGAAGACGTACTTGTTGGCGACGTCCTCACCCTTGCTCTTGAGCAATTCGAGATAGGCGCGGTTCATGCCTTCCAGCATGGTCAGGTCGGCGCCGCCGGAGAACGCCTCCTTGCCGGAGGTGATGACGACACCCTTGACCGCCGCATCCTTGGTGGTCGCATCGACGATGGCGGCGAGTTCGGTGCCGGTGGTTTCGTCCAGCACGTTCATCGACTTGCCGGGAATATCCCACGTCACCAGCGCAATGCCGTCGGCGTCGGTCTCAACCTTGAAGTTCTTGTAGGACATGTGATCGCTCCCAATTCCTTGCCGTCATCCTGAGGTGGCCTCGCCTCTTGCGAGGCCCTCGAAGGATGACCTGATGAAACTCTCCGTCATCCTTCGAGGCTCGGGCATTGCCCTCGCACCTCAGGATGACGTGCTGCGGTTGCCTCAAACGCGCTCGATGATGGTCGCGGTGCCCATGCCGCCGCCGATGCACAGCGTGACGAGAGCAGTGGACTTGTTGGTGCGCTCGAGTTCGTCGAGCACAGTGCCAAGGATCATCGCGCCGGTCGCGCCGAGCGGATGGCCCATGGCGATCGCGCCGCCATTGACGTTGATCTTGTCATTGTCGATCTCGAACGCCTGGATGTAGCGCAGCACCACCGAGGCGAACGCCTCGTTGAGTTCGAACAGATCGATGTCCGACAATTTCATGCCGGAACGCGCCAGCACCTTCTTGGTGACATCGACCGGGCCCGTCAGCATCATCGCGGGCTCGGAGCCGATATTGGCGAAGGCGCGGATCTTGGCGCGAGGCTTCAGGCCACGCTTCTTGCCGGCTTCGGCATTGCCGAGCAGGACAGCGCCCGCGCCATCGACGATGCCCGACGAATTACCGGCATGATGCACGTAGTTCACCGCCTCGATTTCCGGATGCGACTGCACGGCCACCGCATCGAAGCCGCCCATCGCGCCCATCGCCGCGAACGATGCCTGCAACTGGCCAAGCGACTGCATCGTCGTGCCCGGACGCATGTGCTCGTCCTTGTCGAGGATGGTGATGCCGTTGACATCCTTCACCGGGATCACGGAGTTCTTGAAGCGGCCCTCCTCCCAGGCCTTTGCCGCGCGCTGCTGACTCTGCACCGCGTAGGCATCGACGTTGTCACGGGAGAAGCCGTATTTGGTGGCGATCAGGTCCGCCGACACGCCCTGCGGCATGAAATAGCTCGGCACCGCGATCGACGGGTCCATCGGCCATGATGCGCCCGAGGAGAGGATGCCGACGCGGCTCATGGATTCCGCGCCGCCGCCGATGGTCATCTCGTGCTGGCCGGACATGACCTGCGCAGCCGCGAAATTCACCGCGTCGAGGCCCGACGCGCAGAAGCGGCTGATCTGGATGCCCGGAACCGATTCACCAAGGCCCGCGTTCAGCGCCGCGAAACGCGCGATATCGCCGCCGGCCTCACCGATCGGATCGACCACACCGAGGATCACATCGTCGATGGTATCGGGTGCGATGTTGTTGCGTTCCTTGAGCGCCTTCAGCGGCGCGGTCGCCAGCGCCAGCGCTGTGACTTCGTGCAGAGAGCCGTCGGACTTGCCTTTGCCGCGCGGCGTGCGGACATGATCGTAGATAAATGCCTCAGGCATAACGCCCTCCTTGGAGTCCCGGTGGTTGATGAATTTGCATAGGAACTCGCGCCGGTCCCCGGCGCGAGGAAACCAAAAAACTCAGAACGCTTCGGCGGGCAGTTCCATCATCGAGCCCGCGCCGGTCTGGATGCGCGCAAGACGCAGCGCGGTTTCGGGCAGCATCCGCTCCATGAAGAACTTGCCCGTCACGAGCTTGGACGTCAGGTAAGGCTGCTCGCCGGATTCCGCCAGCTTGTCCTGCGCAACTTTCGCCATGCGCGCCCACATGTAGCCGATCGCGACCAGACCGAAGAGATGCATGTAGTCGGTGGACGCCGCTCCGGCATTGTCCGGCTTGGCCATCGCATTCTGCATCAGCCACATGGTCGCCTGCTGGAGATCCTTCACCGCCGCGCCCAGCGGCGCGATGTAGGGCTTCATCGCCTCATTGGCGGCGTTGTCCTTGGAGAAGGCAGCGACCTCGTTGAAGAACGTGGTGATCGCGCGTCCGCCGGCGCGGCCGAGCTTGCGGCCAACCAGATCCAACGCCTGGATGCCGTTGGCGCCTTCATACAGCATCGTGATGCGCGCATCGCGCACGAACTGCTCCACGCCGGTCTCGACGATGAAGCCGTGACCGCCGAACATCTGCTGGGCGGCGACCGCATTGGCAAAACCCTGATCGGTCAGCACGCCTTTGATGACCGGCGTCAGAAGGCCCATGTGGTCGTCGGCGGCCTCGCGCTCTTTCGGATCGTCGGAACGATGCGCAACGTCGCTTTTCAGCGAGGTCCACACCACAAGCGCGCGCGCCCCCTCGTTGAACGCGCGGATCGACATCAGCGTGCGCCGCACGTCGGGGTGAACGATGATCGGATCGGCAGGCTTGTCGGGAGCCTTCACGCCGCTGATGGAGCGGCCCTGCAAGCGGTCCTTCGCGTAGGCGACGGCGTTCTGGTATGCGACTTCGGACTGCGACAGGCCCTGAACGCCGACGCCGAGGCGCGCCTCGTTCATCATCACGAACATCGCCTCCATGCCCTTGTTCTCGGCGCCGACCAGGTTGCCGACCGCGTTGTCGAAATTCAGCACGCAGGTCGAATTGCCGTGAATGCCCATCTTGTGTTCGATCGAACCGCACGACACACCGTTCGTCTCGCCGCTGAGCGAGCCGTCGGCCTTGAGCTTCATTTTCGGAACCACGAACAGCGAGACGCCCTTGATGCCGGCCGGCGCGCCTTCGATGCGCGCAAGGACAAGGTGAACGATGTTTTCGGTGAGATCCTGCTCACCACCCGAGATGAAAATCTTGGTGCCGGTGATCTTGTAGGTGCCGTCGGCCTGCTTGACCGCCTTGGTGCGCATCAGGCCGAGGTCGGTGCCGCACTGAGGTTCGGTGAGGTTCATGGTGCCGGTCCATTTGCCGGTCACCATGTTCGGCACAAAGGTCTGCTTCTGTTCCGGCGTGCCATGCACCAGAAGCGCCGCCATCGCGCCCTGCGTCAGACCGCCATACATGCCGAAGGCCATGTTGGCCGACGACATGAATTCGCTGACCGTTTCCGACAGCGACGCCGGCAAGCCCTGCCCGCCGAATTCCTGCGGAGCCGCCAGACCGATCCAGCCGCCATCGGCGAACTGCCTGAATGCTTCCTTGAATCCCTTGGGCGTCGAGACGCTGCCATCGTCGTGGCGTGTGCAGCCTTCGAGGTCGCCGCTATGGTTCAGCGGATGAAGCACTTGCTCGGCGAGCTTGGCGGCCTCGTCGAAAATCGCTGCGCGGACATCCGCCGTCGCGTCGCTGAAGCCGGGAAGATTGTTGTAGCGGTCGATCTGAAAGACGTCGTTGAGAAGGAAGGTCACGTCTTCGACGGGTGCTTTGTAGATCGTCATGGAATGTCTCTCAGTTCACAATTGGACGTGGATTGCGCGAATTGTTGGCGATGCGCCGCTTCAGCAAATGGACTGCCTTCGATGACCTCACCATGACATGGAAATGCGCGCGACGCGCCGTCATCAGCGAGCGCGAGGATATCGACACCATTCATACCGACGCCAGTTCAAGTGCCATATTCTGGCATCCGTACACATCTGTACGGAACCTAGCGCGCGGCGCCATTTTGTGTCAATACACATGTGCATGGTTGAAGTTGCCGAATCTTCACTCTCGAAAGACCGCCTCACCCGTGAGCAATGGATTGCCCATGGGCTGCGGACACTTGCCCGGCAAGGCGCCGCCGCCCTGAAAACCGGCATGCTGGCCGAAGGGCTGCAGGTTTCAAGAGGCAGCTTCTACTGGCATTTCGAGAGCATTGCCGATTTTCGCACCCAGCTTCTGGCGACCTGGCAAGAACGCGCGACGGATGGCGTGGTCCGCGAGATCGATTCGTCGATCATGGGACCTGCGCGGCTGACTTATTTGATGAAATTGGCCTTCAAGGAAGACAGAAGCCTCGATCGCGCCTTCCGCTCATGGGCCGCCACGGATGCCGATGCCGCCAAGGTCGTCTCAACAGTCGATGCCAAACGAGTCGCCTATATCGCCAAACTTCTTCGCGAATCCGGCGTTGATGCCAAGGCGTCGATCCCCCGCGCGGAGTTCATTTACTGGGCCTATATCGGGCAGTCGTCTGTGATGAATTCCGCTCACGGAACAATAACCGAAGCGGATCTCGGCGATCTCAGCGGCCTGTTTACCCGGCCGTCCTCAAGCTGACGCCTCAGGCCACAAAGTCATAAGGCCGAATTAATAATCAGGCCGCTACCGTTTCATTAACCCGGTATTTACCGTAACGCGAAAAAGTCGGGACTGGAAACAGACGTCTCGCGTCGAAATTTGATTGTCTCTTCAATGGGACGCGGGGGTCTGAAGCGCACTGGCAGGAGCCAGCGCCAAGACGGACCAAGGCATGACAGCGCGCGTATCGTGGAGTGTTGACGGAATCGAGCCATCGGTCCGCGAAAGGGCCGAAGCTTCCGCGCGACGTGCCGGTATGTCCTTGGGAGATTGGCTGAATTCGGCAATTGGCACCCCGGCAGCCGGGTCCCGCGAAGCCCAGGATGTCGCCGAAATTCACAAGCGGCTGGATTCGATCAGCCGCCAGGTCGAGCACATGTCGCGTGCTCCGGGTGCCCCAAAAAACGATCCTGCCGTGGCCCGGCAATTGAACGACGCCATTTCGCGGCTGGATGCGCGGCTGTCGCAGATTTCAGGCAGTAACCCGTCTCCCAACCCGCCTTACCAGGCTGCTCCGGCCGTCCACACTGCCACGGTTACGTCGCCCGCCATGTCGCCCGGCATGTCTCCGATGGATTTCTCCATCGCGGAAATCGTTGCGCGGCAGGGCGAACTCGACGGCGCGCCGCGCGCCATGCCGCAGCCATCCATGCGGATGCCGCCGCCGTCATTCGTGAACCACGCGCCACCGATCCAGCCGCAGGCCGACTTCTCCGGTCTCGAGCGGCAACTCTCCCAGATCACCAGCCAGATCGAACTGCTGCGCCGGCCCGATGGCATCGAGCAGTCGATCGCCTCGTTCCGCAGCGAGCTGAGTGAAATCCGGCAGGCCATCACCGAGGCGATGCCGCGCCGCGCGATCGAATCCCTCGAAGGTGAAATCCGCTCGCTCGGACGGCGCATCGATGAAACGCGCTCCAGCGGCACCGACAGCACGGCGCTGGCCGGGATCGAACGCGCGCTGTCGGACATCTACAGCGAACTGCGCGCCCTCAAGCCTGCCGAACAGCTCGCCGGCTTTGACGATGCGATCCGCAATCTCGGCGGCAAGATCGACACCATCGTGCGATCCAGCCACGATCCGGCAACGGTTCGTCAGCTTGAGGATGCCATTGCCGCGCTCAAGGTGATCGTCTCGAACGTCGCCTCGAATGACGCGCTGAACGAGCTCGCCGAACACGTCCAGTCACTGTCGATCAAGGTCGATCAGCTTGCACGCGCGGGCGGCAGCGGCGGCGCCGATATTCTGTCGGCGCTCGAACAGCGTATCGCCGTGCTGACCACCGCGCTTGAGCAACGCGACCGTCCGCCCGCGGGCGACACCGTCTACTTCGACAATGCAGTCCGCACGATTTCGGACCGGCTCGACAACCTTCAGGTCGGCAATGACAGCGCCGCCTCGCTGAGCCATGTCGAGCAGCGCGTCCATCACCTGCTCGAACGGCTTGAAGCCTCCGAGACGCGCGGCGGCAATCTCGCGCGGGTCGAGGAAGGCCTGTCGGACATTCTCCGTCATCTTGAAACCCAGCGCACCAGCGGCGCAGCCGCCGATCCCGGCGTCCGCGCGGTCGCGCCGATGGACAGCGAGCTTGTCGACACCATCAAGCGCGAGCTGACCGATATCCGTTTCAGCCAGTCGGAAACCAACCGGCATACGCAGGATTCGCTCGAAGCTGTTCACAATACGCTCGGCCACGTCGTCGACCGGCTGGCGCAGATCGAGGGCGATCTGCGCAGCGCGCGGACGGCTCCCGCCATGCGCGAGATGCCGCGCGATCAGGCGCTGCCCGAACCCCGTGCGCGCGAAACCCATGCGCCGGAGCCGCCGCGCCCGGCGATATCCTTCGCGCCGGTGCCGCGCCCCGAAATGCCAAATCCGGCTGCGGCACAGGCTCCAATTGCACGCCCGCAAGTGGCGCAATCTGCCGCGCCCGCGCTCGACATCGCGTTGCCCTCCAGTGTGGAGATGCCTTCCGCCGCACCCGCATCGGTGCGCCCGCCGCCGAGCCCGCGCGGTCCGATCGATCCCAGCCTTCCGCCGGATCATCCGCTGGAGCCGGGAACCCGCATGCAAGCGTCGCGCGGCGGGTCCAGCCCGTCCGAGCGCATTGCCGCGTCGGAAGTCGTTCTGAACGAGATTTCCGCAAGCAAGCAGGAACCCGTCAGTTCGACCAATTTCATTCAGGCCGCGCGCCGTGCCGCGCAGGCCGCCGCGGCTGCGCCTCCCGCGGCAACGGGACCGAAGCCAAATCGCGTGACCGCGCTCAACGATGCCGCCCGCAACGCAGCCAAGGCTGCGGCGATCGGAGATTCCGGCATCTCCTCGAAGATTCGCGCGTTGCTGGTAGGCGCGAGCGTGGTCGTGATCGTGCTCGGCACCGTCAAGATGGGCATGAACCTGCTCAGCGGACACGACAGCTCGAACTCGTCGCTCCCTGCCGAAACCAGCGTGACCCCGCCGGCACCGCCGCCTGCGCCGGAAAACGGACCGCGCTCCGATGCGTCGCCAGCAATCACGCCATCGATGACGTCGCCGACATTGCTGACACGTCAGTCGCCAATGAGCGGGCCGCAGATTATTTCAGTCCCTCAGATGCCTGCGATCCCCGCCGCGGCACCGGCTGAACCTGTCGCCGCGCCTGCTGCCACGCCTGTTGCACCCGACGTCACCGGCTCGATCGCCACGCCGGCGGAACGGGTTTCCGTGACCATCCCATCGGGTGCGAAGACCAAGACGAAAATCAAGCTGACCCCGGTCGCGGACAAATTGCCCGAGACCATTGGCAACGCCGCGCTTCGCAACGCAGCCAACAGGGGCGAGCCGGGCGCGGCCTTTGAAATCGGCGTGCGCTACGCCGAAGGCCGTGGCGTTGCATCTGACTATGCCACAGCCGCGAAATGGTATGAACGCGCCGCGGAGGGCGGCATTGTCCCGGCGACGTTCCGTCTGGGCACGCTTCACGAGAAGGGGCTCGGTCTCAAGAAGGATATCGAGACCGCACGCGGTTACTATCTGCAAGCTGCCGAGAAGGGCAGCGCCAAGGCGATGCACAATCTCGCGGTGCTCGACGCGGACGGCGGCGGCATGGGGCCGAACTACAAGAGCGCGTCGCAATGGTTCCGCAAGGCGGCCGAACGCGGCGTCGCGGACAGCCAGTACAATCTCGCGATCCTCTATGCCCGCGGCATCGGCGTGGAACAGAATCTCGCCGAATCCTTCAAATGGTTCAGCCTGGCCGCGGCCCAGGGCGACGCGGATTCCGGCCGCAAGCGGGACGACATCGCCAAACGCCTCGATGCCCAGTCGCTCGCCGCTGCGAAGCTCGCGGTCCAGACCTTCGCCCCCGAAGCACAGCCGGACGAAGCCACCGCCGTTGGCGCGCCGGCCGGCGGATGGGACGTTGCCGCGCCCGCCACACCGGCGGCGAAGCCTGCCGCCAAGGCGGCCGCTAAAAGCGCGAGCCGCTGATCCTGTAGAATCCCCGGATTTGCAGCGCTGAAGGCTGGCGTCCGCGTTAAGATTAACGCGGCGCAATCCCGAAACCACACCGCGCATTTTTCGGACCGCTATCCGGATTCTTTAACGCCCCCGCAGACGATTTCGGCTAAGCAGGGGCGCGGCGCGTGACCCGCGTCGCGGCACACTCACTGCTGCGAGGTCCCGGCCCCGCGCCAAAATTCAAGCGAACGCGCGTGCAACTTTTCCTCCCCATCGCGGACATTCCGGTCAATGTCTTTCTCATCCTCGCGATGGGCGCGGCGGTCGGTTTTGTGTCCGGCATGTTCGGCATCGGCGGCGGCTTCCTGATGACGCCGCTATTGATCTTCGTCGGCATTTCCCCCGCTGTCGCCGTCGCCTCGGTGTCCAGCCACATGGCGGCATCGTCCTTCTCCGGCGCATTATCCTACTGGCGCAAGCGCGCGATCGACCCCGCGCTGTCGATGGTCCTGCTCTGCGGCGGCGTCACCGGCACCGCGCTGGGTGTCTGGATTTTCGCGCTGCTGCGATCGGTCGGGCAGCTCGACCTCATCATCGCGCTGTCTTACGTGGTGCTGCTGACCGCCGTCGGCACCCTGATGTTCCTCGAAGGCTTGCGCGCCATCTTGCGCGCGCGGCGCGGCAACACGGCCATCACCCGGCGCGCGCGGGCGCAGGGCTGGATTCTCGGCCTGCCGCTGAAGATGCGCTTCAAGCGCTCCAAGATTTATCTCTCCGTGATCCCGGTGGTTGCTGTCGGACTGCTGGTCGGCTTTCTCGGCGCCATCATGGGCATCGGCGGCAGCTTCCTGCTGATCCCGATCATGATCTATGTCCTGCGGGTGCCCACCGCGACCGTGATCGGCACCTCGATGGCGCTCACGCTGGTGACGATGGTGGTCGCAACCATCCTGCATGCCGTGACCAATCATCTGGTCGATGCGGTGCTGGCATTGGTGCTGATGGTGGGCGGCGTGATCGGCGCGCAGTTCGGCGCGCGCGCCGGGCAGCGAATCCGCGGCGAACATCTGCGCCTGCTGCTGGGGCTTCTGATCCTGTCGGTCGGCGTCCGCTTCGCGGTCGAACTGGTGATCCGTCCGCAGGAGCTCTATTCCATTCGCGATCTGGGGATTGGCGGATGAGACACCGCGCACTCCCCATATGCACCGCGTTATTGCTCGCCCTTGCCGCGAGCAGCATGACCGCGAGCGCGGAGAATCTGATCGTCTCGGTCTCCAACCATCGCATCACGGTGACACCGAATTATTCCGGCGAGGAACTCGTGCTGTTCGGCTCGATCGAGCGCGACGCCAAATCCAGGCCTCCCGGCACGGCTTACGATATTGTCGTGACCGTGAGCGGGCCGCGCGCCGACATGGTCACCCGGCGCAAGGAGCGTAAGCTCGGCATCTGGATCAATGTCGATTCCCGCCAGTTCATTCAGGTCCCGGCCTATCTCGGCATTTTCGCCGACCGCCCGATCGACAACATCGCCTCACCCGACGTGCAGCGCCGGCAGCAGATCGGCATGAACAGCTTCCCCTTGCCGCAACGCGTGGGTCCCGACGTCGCCAACACGGTCGCGAGCGATCCGTTCCGGACAGCGTTTGTGCGGCTGCGCACCGACCACGGGCTCTACCGCGAGCAGACCAACGCCGTGACATTCCTGACGCCGACGCTGTTTCGCACCGGCATTCCGCTGCCCGCGGAGGTGCCGACCGGAACCTATACCGTCGATATCAAGCTGTTCGCCGATGGCGCAGCCCTCGCCAGAACCGAAACCGCATTTGAAATCGTCAAGGTCGGCTTCGAACAGTTCGTCGCCAACTCCGCGCGCCAGCACGGGCTGCTCTATGGTCTCGCCACCGCGATGATGGCGATCATGACCGGTTGGCTCGCATCTGTGGTCTTCCGCAGGGATTAGAGAAGGAAGCCGGCGATCATCGCGACCACGCAGATCGCCATTGCCGCCGTCGACAGCCACCCCAGCCAGTACAGCGGGCCGGTAATCACAAACGTGCTCATCACATCGCGGCGGCGCGCGATGACCATCAGCAACAAAGGTACACGCTGGCTCCAGTTTCAGGGATGAGGGGGCCGAGGCGCAAGTCTAATAGCAGCGCGACGCCGCGATGGTGTGTACACGGCGATCGCCGAGTACATGCGCGGTGAAGGCCAGTGTCTGGAAGATCGCGGCAAAGGCAACATCGCGAATGCTCAGGCCGCCGGTGTAGGCGCCGAACGCCGGCATCACCGCGCGTTCTCCATCGCTGGCGAAACATCGCCGCTCGAGGGAACGCCCGCGTGTCGAGACCCGCGCCTTGGGATGAAGATGGCCTGCGATTTCGCCCACCGCGCCGGTCGGCTCATGGCGAAACACGATCGGCCCGATGGCAACCTCATCCGCGACCGTGCCGCCAAGATCGCGCGGCAGCGCCGGATCGTGATTGCCGGAAATCCAGATCCAGTCGCGGGATGACTGCAACGCCGACAGCGCATCGCGGTCATCCGGCGACAACCGCTCATGCGCCTCGCGGTCGTGGAAGCTGTCGCCGAGCGCAATCACCGTGCGTGGATCGTGGCGCGCAATCACGGCGCTGAGCCGCGCCAAGGTCGCCGCGGTGTCGAACGGCGGCAGCAACACGCCGCGCTGCGCGAAGCTGGAACCCTTTTCCAGATGCAGGTCCGAAACGATGAGAAGGCGCTCGTCTTCCCAGAACAGCGCGCCCGCGAGGTCCGCGGAAAAGGTAATGCCGGCGACGGTAACGGCCTGTTCCCCTCCCCCTTGCGGGGAGGGGTTAGGGGTGGGGGTTGAGCCGAGCCATTGCATCAGCTTTTCTGAATTCCGCATTCACCCCCCTCCCCGACCCTCCCCCGCAAGGGGGGAGGGAGTGCGCACGGCACATAACGCCTCCGCTGAGAAAATTTATCCGGCCGCCTCTTTCACCAGTTGCTCGGCAGCCTCCGCCAGCAACTCATCGGAAGCTTCGCCATAAACCGCTTCACGGCCGATTTCCAGCATCACCGGCACCGCCAGCGGCGACACCCGGTCGAGTTCCTTATGTGTGATTCGGCCCTTGATCCGGATCAGCATATCGCTGAGGCGGCGAATATCCAAAAGGCCTGTCGCGGCATCGGCCCGCGCCGCGCGCAGCAGCACGTGATCGGGCTGGTGCTTGCGCAACACGTCGTAGACGAGATCGGTCGAGAACAGCACCTGGCGCCGCGATTTCTCCTCGCCGGTGAATCGCCGCGCGATCAGCCCCGAAATCACCGCGCAGGTGCGGAACGTGCGCTTCATGAGCGCGGACTCCGCGAGCCACGCTTCCAGATCGTCGCCGAGCATGTCCGCATCGAACAGCGCATCGAGGTTGAGGCTGCCATTGCGGACCATCGACGACATATCGCCGAGCGACCACACCGCCAGCGCATATTCATTGGCGACAAAGCCGAGCGGCCTGGCGCGCCCGCGTTCCAGCCGACGCGTCAGCAGCATGCCGAGAGTCTGATGCGCAAGGCGCCCTTCGAACGGATAGCAGACGAGATAATGCTTGTCGGCGCGCGGGAATGTTTCGACGATCAGTTCACGCGGACCCGGCACACGGGAAAACGCGGCCTGCAATGACAGCCACTCGCGCACCTGATCGGGCAGGCCTTTCCACGCGCGCGGGTCTGCGAGCAGGAGACGCACGCGCTCCGCGAGATATGTCGAGAGCGGAAACTTGCCGCCCGCGTAGGACGGCACCTTCGCGTTGGCGTCGTTGCTGCGCGAAACATAGACCTCATCTTCCATCAAGGCTTCGTAGCGCACGACCTCGCCGCCGAACACGAAGGTGTCGCCCGGCACGAGGCCTTCGATGAAATACTCCTCGATCTGGCCGAGCATCCGCCCGCCCCGCGTGATCGCGCCGGTGGCGCCTGAGCCCTTGCCACGGCCGCGCACCAGCTTCACTTTCAGCATCGGCTCTTCGACAATGGTGCCGACATTGAGCCGATAACCCTGCCGCACGCGCGGATTGGTGACCCGCCATTTCCCGGCCTTGTCCTGCTTGATGCGCGCAAAGCGTTCATAGCTCTTTAGTGCATAGCCGCCGGAGGCGACGAAATCGATCACGTCGTCGAAATCCTTGCGCGGCAGGTCCATATACGGCGCGGCACTTCGCACCTCGTCGTAAAGCGCGTCGGCGAGAAACGGCTCGCCGCAAGCGCAGCCAAGAACATGTTGCGCCAGCACATCGAGCGAGCCGGTGCGCTGCGGCGGCGTATCCTGCGCATTCTCCGCGACCGCATCGATGGCGGCGCGGCACTCCAGCACCTCGAACCGGTTGGCCGGGACCATGACGGCGCGCGACGGCTCGTCGAGACGATGATTGGCGCGGCCGATTCGCTGCATCAGCCGCGACGCTCCCTTCGGCGCGCCGACATTGATGACCAGATCGATGTCGCCCCAGTCGATGCCGAGATCGAGCGACGAGGTGCAGACAACGCCGCGCAACTTGCCCGCCGCCATCGCATCCTCGACCTTGCGGCGCTGCGCCACATCGAGCGAGCCATGATGCAGCGCGATGGCAAGACCGTCGTCATTGATGCGCCACAGATCCTGAAACAGCATCTCGGCCTGGGCGCGGGTGTTGACGAACATCAGCGAGGTCTTGTTGGCCTTGACCAGATCATAAATCTCGCCGAGCGCGTGACGCGCCATGTGGCCCGCCCACGGCAGCCGCTCCCTGGTGTCGAGCATCTCGACGATGGGCGCGGCGCCGGCATCCGCGATGACAAGATCGGCCATGTTCTGCGCACCACTCACCTGCGGCATCAGATAACGCCGCAGGTCGTCCGGCTCCGCCACCGTCGCCGACAGGCCGACGGCCGTCGCCCGCGGCGCAAGCCGCCACAGCCGCGCGAGGCCGAGCGACAGAAGATCGCCGCGCTTCGATGTCACCAGCGCATGCAGTTCATCGAGCACGATCCGTTTCAGCGACGAAAACAGATACGGCGCGTCGTCGGACGACAGCAGCAGCGCAAGCTGTTCTGGCGTCGTCAGCAAAATATCCGGCGGATACTTGCGCTGGCGCTGCCGCCGCGAGACCGGCGTGTCGCCGGTGCGGGTTTCGACCCGGACCGGCAGGTTCATATCCGCAATCGGGCGTTCGAGGTTGCGGGCGATATCCACCGCCAGCGCTTTCAGCGGAGAAATATAAAGTGTATGCAGGCCGCCGCTGCGCGCGACGCTGCGGCCGGTCGATATTGTCTTCGCGGATTTCGGCTGAGGCGTGCCCAGTTCAACCAGCGTCGGCAGAAATCCCGCCAGCGTCTTGCCCGCGCCGGTCGGTGCGATCAGCAGCGCCGAGCGATTGTCCTGCGCCTTTGCCAGGAGATCGAGTTGATGCGCGCGCGGCGACCAGCCCCGCGCCGCGAACCAGCGCTGGAAAATTTCGGGCAACAGATCTGGCGATGTCGGGGCCTTGGTGTCCACGCCGTAGAATTAAGGCGTCGCAGGCGTCCGGTCGAGGGCGGAGACGGACGATCCGCCTCCGCCAGAAAGATTCATTGGCTGACCGGCTTATCGGACAGATCCCAGTCCTTGCCGTTGAAGACGCCGATGAACAGCGTTTTGATGGGCGAGTAATCATCAGGCGACGTGGCGTAGGTGATGCCGGGCAGGAAGATCGGCGCCTTGTATCCGGCCAGCGACGTCGCCTGCTTCAGCACGTTCTCGTGGGTCAGTTCATCGCCGCACTTTTCGAGAATGCGCGCCATGGTCACCGCCTGAGAATAACCCTGGAACGCGATCGTATTGTCCTGATCGACGTTCGGCAGGTATTTCGTGCGCAGTTCCTGAAAGCCCATCACGTCGGGATCGCTGGTCCATTTCGGGCTGCCGACTTCCTTGGTGTAACTCGCGGCCACGATGCCGATGGCGTTCTCGGTGCCGGCCGCGTTGAGAATCGAGCGGCCGCTCGACGTACTGACCAGAAGGTGCAGCGGCTTCCAGCCCAGTTCCGCCACCTTGCGGATCGATTGCGAGGTCGCCTTGCCGGTGGAGATATTGAAGAACACATCCGCGCCGGATTTCGACAGATTGATCATCTGCGAATCGATGGTCGGATCGGTGAGATCGTAGGAGGCTTCCGCGATCACCTTGGCCTTGCCGCCAGCCTCCGCCAGAATCTCCTTGAAGGAGTTCATATAGTCGCGGCCAAACTCGTCGTTCTGATAGAGGACGGCGACCTTGGCGTTCGGCTTCTTTTGCAACAGGTATCGCGCGAGGATGCGCCCTTCGGTGGGATAGAGCGGCAGGCCCGGCGTGGTCCACCTGAAATTCTTCGGATCGTTCCAGCGTCCGGCGCCGGTGTTCAGAAGAAGCTGAGGGATTTTCTTGCTGTTGAGATACTTCTGCACGGCGGTCTGCGGGCCGGTGCCGAGCGAACCGAACAGCGCGAGAACCTCTTCCTGCTCGACCAGCCGGCGCGTCGCCTCGACGGTCTTCGGCGCACTGTAGGAATCGTCCAGCGTCAAAAACGTGATCTTGCGCCCATTGATGCCGCCTTTTTCATTGAGCATCTGGAAGTAGGCCGCCTGGGTGCGGCCGATCACGCCATAAAGCGAACCCGCTCCGCTATGGGGTACGGTCTGGCCGAGCTTGATTTCGGTATCGCTGGCGCCCGGATCGTATTTCTTCTCGGCATGCGCTACGGATGCGGCCATCAGGACAGCAGCCGTGAACGCAGTGGCGATCGATGTCGTCGTCGTTTTCATTTTCTTGTTGTCTCCCTGAATTGGCCCAGCGGCATTCTGCGGTGCCTTTTATTTTTCCCGGCGATTCATCGCGGATCGGACGCAGATCGCGCATCGTGACGGGCTCAGGACCGCCGTCTTGCGTTTTGAGGTCATGCGCGATGCTTTTTTGCGGCCGCGCGGGTCATCTCGTTCGCCGCGCCGTAACCGCCTTTGATTCCAGCCAGATTTCACCAAACCGCCCTGCGACATTTTGGCTCATGTGTGGCCCGAGAGGTACAGCGGAGCCGCCCGGCAACCGCTAAACAGCACCGGGCTTTGAATTGGAATCGCATGCAGAAGTTTTTGATCGCGGCCACGCTCGTCACAACGACGGTAAGCGCCCAGGCCGCGGACCTTCCCGCCAAAATTGCCTTCAAGAAAGCGCCTGTCGCATCGACGGCCTATGACTGGACCGGATTCTATGCCGGCGTGAACGCCGGGCTCGCCGTCGGCGGCGAAGGCCGCTCGGGCCTCAATGTGCTCGGCTTCGGCGGTTCGTTCGAGACATTCAATCTCGCCTCGCTGGGCGTCGTTGGCGGCGGTCAGGCCGGATACAATTATCAGTCCGGCAACTGGGTGATCGGCGCGGAAGCCGACATCCAGGGCATCGGCAACGACAAGCATTCCAACTGCGTCCTGACCTGCAATGCGCTGAACGCCGCCATGCTTCAGCAGGACATGACCTGGTTCGGCACCGTGCGCGGACGGGTCGGCTACGCCAGCGGTCCGATCCTGAACTATTTTACTGCCGGGTTTGCTTATGGCGGCGTCAAGGTGAGCGATACGCAGCGCTTCTTCGGCGTCAACGCTGGCACCTTCGCCGTTGAGCAGACCAGAACCGGTTTCGCCCTGGGCAGCGGCATCGAAGCTGCCGTCGCAGGCAACTGGACCGCGAAGATCGAATATCTCTATGTCGATCTCGGCACGATCAACCAGGCCTTCGTACTCGGCGGAATTCCTCATGCGATCGGCACCGAGGTGCGCGAAAGCATTTTCCGCGCCGGCGTGAACTACCGTATCGGCGGCAATGGCAGCCTGTTTGCGCTGACGCCTGCCGCGAACTGGACCGGCTTCTACGCCGGCGGCAACGGCGGTTCAGGCATCGCGCGCGATGCCACGACCCACAGCGTGCTATCCGGCGCGACAGCCAGCAACAGCTTCGACCTCGCGCCGCGCGGTTACAACGGCGGCTTGCAGGCCGGGTACAACTGGCAGCGCGGCAACATTGTCTACGGCCTTGAGAGCGACATCCAGTATTCGACTCAGGAGACCGATCGAAGCTGCCTGTTCACTTGCACGCCAGCCGCCTCGGCTTCCTACCGTCAGAAGCTGGACTGGTTCGGCACCGTGCGTGCGCGCATCGGATACGGCGTCGGCCCGACGCTGTTCTACGCCACCGGCGGTCTCGCCTATGGCGAGGTCAAGACCCGCGTGACTGAAAACATCACCACGCTTGGAATCAACGGTACCGCGAGTTTCAAGGATGTGCGTGCCGGCTGGGCGCTGGGTGCCGGCGTCGAGACGCCGCTTGAATTGTTCGACTGGTTCAAGCCCGGCCAGTGGAGCGTCAAGACCGAGTATCTCTACATCGATCTCGGCAGCGCATCGAACAGCTACAATCTCAACGGCGTTCAGCACAACCTGACCACCGAAGAGACCAATCACATCTTCCGCACCGGCGTGAACTATCACTTCGACGCGCCGGTGACCGCGACATACTGATCGCAGCGCTCAGGCCTTGCTCGCGGTGACGGCCAGTCCCGGCACCGGCTCGCCGGCCTCGATGCGGGTCGATGCCGCCGTGATCGCGCAAAGCATCAATCCGGCACCGGCGATCGCCCCGCGCAGATAGGCCTCGCTGTGGGCGTAGCGCAGCCCGGGACCGAGGATCACACCTTTGCCGACGTGCGTCTCCACTGTGAACGCCAGCAGCCCCTGCGGCTTCAGCACGCGCGCCGCCTCAACCAGCAATGCCTCCAGCTCCGGCACGTAAACGAAAGCATCCGCCGCGATGACCAGGTCTGCACTGGCGTTGTCCTCGGCCTGCAAGCCTTGCAGCATGTCCGTGACATCCAGACGTGCGTAAAGGCCGGTGGCGCGCGCGCGCTCGATCATGCCGGACGAGAGGTCGACGCCGATAAATTCGTCGGCGAGTGAGGCGAACTCCCGGGCGACAAGGCCGGTCCCGCATCCCAGATCGATCGCGCGCCTGAAATGCGCCGGCAATTTTGCCGCGTGACGCGCCGCCAGCACCGCCTTCAGCAACACCGCCGGTCCGCAATAGTCCAGATCGTTCACCAGCGTCTTGTCGAACCGCGGCGCGTACTGGTCGAACAGCGCGCGCACATAACCAGGCGGCATGGTGGAGAGGTCTTCGATCCCGAGGCGCATCAGCCGCAGCTTGGCGCCATGGCGATCGTCCGGGTCGGCGTCGCGGGCGCGGAGATAGGCGTTCACGGCGTCGTCGCGCTGGCCCATCTGCTCGCGCAGGTCGCCGAGCGCGAACCATGCCGAGGCAAAGCCGGGCTCAAGCTCCGCCGCCTGCGCCATCAGATCGGCGGCGGCGGCCAGATCGCCGCGCAATTGCAGGTCACGTCCGAAATCATAGCGCCGGTCGGCGATGAGATTTCCCGATGACAGGAACAAGGACGCGGGCATGGACTTGATCTGAACCTTCATGAAGCGACGCGCAAAAATATCAGACTCCAGCGCACATCCGAAGTGACCATATAACGCATATGACAGCATCCGTTTCAGCCGTGGATTGGTGCCGACAAATGATGCCGCGGCGGCGCTAATCCTTGCCTATCCGCCTTTCATCCGGCCCTGCAGGACCTGATTCGGCAGCAGAACTGGACTTGACAGACCCGGATATAGGAATATAATCTTATGATATATTTCATCGGTTCGATGTGTTTGATCAGCGCTCCGGAACGATGAAACGGCCGATGACACGGTGGAGCGCCGGGAGGCGCAGCGCCCTGCGTCATTGGGCGCGCGCGGCTCTCGCAAAGCTGCGCAAGGCGGCCCGATCACAAGGTCCGCCTCAAGGCGTCTCGCCAACGCCTGGCGCCTCCCGCCGCTCCATCGCGTCGACGCATTTGCGCCGGCGGCGGACTTCAGGACAAAGCTCGGACGCATCGCGCCGCGAGCGTGACTACGCGTGGCTGCTGGCCGCGCGGCTTGAATCGGATCGCGTGACGCCGACCAGTTGGAGGCACTTGAACGAATGTTAATCTCCGAGAGCAGGATTTCCTCTCCGGCAGCCGCCGGCGGCCATTGACGCAGCCGAGACAGTTCCCCATGTGGCGTGCTAGTGTCCTGAATCCGAAGTTCGCGCGACACTCGTGCGATGGCGCACCCACCGAGGAGACGACAATGCCGGACGACGTGAGAGAAATTCCAGCCAGAAACGACGACAGTCTGTCGCGTTTTCTCGGCGGCTCGCCGTTGGCGGTGCTGCTGCGGCTGGTGTTGCTGTCGCTGCTGGTCGGCGTCGTGCTGGCTGCGATCGGCTTCGATCCGTGGAACATCATTTACAGCATCCGCCGCCTGATCGACTGGATCTGGAATCTGGGCTTCGATTTCATCAACGGCGTGTGGCGCTACTTCCTGCTGGGCGCGGTGATCGTGATCCCGGTCTGGCTGATCTCGCGGCTGTTCAGCACCCAGCGGCCGCGATAGTTGCTGTGTCATTGCGACAATCGCCCGCAACGAAGAAACCTATCCACTTTCGTCATGGCCGGGCTTGTCCCGGCCATCCAAGTCTTTCATCGCGGCGTCCTTAAAACGTGGATGCCCGGCACCGCAGGCAAGTTTGCGCAGTCTGCGACTGCTATGGCCGGGCATGACGGGTTGATGGATCAATTCCTCATTCAACAGAGGACTTTCAATCCGGCCACGGCTCCGCGGTAATCGTCGCCGCATCGGCACCGACGATTTCGGTGAGACTGTCGCGGCTGGTCCGCCGCAGCGTCGACACGAGATCGGCCTTGATATCTTCGACCAGTCCGAGACCCTTGTAGATCAGCGACGAGTAGAGCTGAATCAGAGTGGCGCCGGCGCGGATCTTCATCAGCGCGGCGCCGCCGGAATCGATGCCGCCGACGCCGATCAGCGGAAACGCGCCCTCGGCGCGCACATAGGTTTCGGCCACCATGCGCGTGGACAGCCTCAGCAGCGGACGCCCCGATAATCCGCCCTGCTCTTTTGCCCGCGCGGTTTCGCGCAGGGACGCAGGCCGCGACAGCGTCGTGTTCGCGACGATCATGCCGTCGACCCGGCGCGAGCGGGCGATATGCACGACATCGTCGAGTTCCTGCAACGTCAGATCGGGTGCGATTTTCAACAGCAGCGGCGAATCGCCGGCATTCTTGCGCACGCGCTCGCGCGCATCGACCACCCGCGCCAGAAGATCGTCCAGCGCCGCCGCCTGTTGCAGATTGCGCAGGCCCGGCGTGTTGGGCGACGAGATGTTGATCGTGAAATAACTCGCCACCGGCGCGAACAGTTCGATCAGCCGGACGTAGTCCGCCGTGCGATCCACTGAATCCTTGTTGGCGCCGACATTGACACCGACGATGCCGCCGAGACGCGCCCGCGCGGCGAGCCGCCGAAGCACGATTTCCGCGCCATCGTTGTTGAAACCCATCCGGTTGATGACGCCGGAATCCTGTTCGAGGCGAAACAGCCGCGGGCGCGGATTGCCTTCCTGCGGCCGTGGCGTCACCGATCCGATCTCCACAAAACCGAAACCCAGCCGCAGCAGCGCGTCCGGCGCCTCGGCGTTCTTGTCGAAGCCCGCCGCCATGCCGACCGGATTGGGGAAATTCAGGCCGAAGGCGCGCACCGCGAGTTTGGGATCGCTGGGACGCGGCTTGGCTGGCGGCAGCAGCCGCAATCCGCCAATCGCCAGCCGATGGGCGTCCTCCGGATCGAGCCGGCGCAGCAACGGCAGTGTGAGAGCATCGAAGGCGCGGATCACGACGCAAGCTCCGGAATATCGTGCGTGCCGTCGGATCGGGCGCGCAGGTCGAGAATCTCCGTCACCGCGCCGATGTCGAGTTCGCCATAAAGATGCGGAAACAGTTCGCCGCCACGTGACGGCTCCCACTTCAAGCTCTCACCGAGCGCGTCGGCATCGACGGCGATCAGAAACAGGCCGGTCTGCCCCGCGAAATGCCTGGCGGCGGTCCCCGCAACCTGGGACGCCGTGGAAAAATGGATGAATCCGTCGCGCTTGTCGTCGGCACTGCCGCGAAAGGCGCCCTGCCGCTCGGCCTCGCGCCAGGCCGACGCGGGACAAATCTTGTAGATCGTGGACACGGCGGGCGGACTCTCGTGAGTTATTGAATTCATTCGGGATTTTTCGGAGCTCTGCCGAATGCCCCGCTGACCGTATCGGCGCGCTCCGGCCACTTCAAGGGCAGCGTTGACTTGATCGTTATGCATTGCGGAGACGCCGGTTTCGAGGTAATAATTCCTAGCTCCTGATAAAATTCACTGCCCGGTCCTGGTCGGCTGGGCCAGACATCCGGCCACCCCATGTTGACCCACGATCAAATCTGGAATGCGCTCGACCGCCTCGCCGAACGAGCAGGCCTGTCGGCATCCGCATTGGCCAAACGCGCGGGCCTCGACCCCACCACCTTCAACAAATCGAAGCGCATCACGCCGGACGGACGCGAACGCTGGCCCTCGACCGAATCGGTGGCGAAAGCATTGTCCGCGACCGGCACCACCGTCGACACCTTCGTGCAATTCATCGAGGACACCGCACGATCGGTGCAGGCGGTGCCGCTGCTCGGCTTTGCCGAAGCCGGCGCCGGCGGCTATTTCGACGACGGCGGTTTTCCCGTCGGCAAGGGCTGGGATGAAGTCGGGCTTCCTTCGGTCAACGACGAGCATGCCTACGCGCTGGAAATTTCCGGCGACTCGATGAAACCGGCTTATCGCGACGGCGACGTCATCATCGTCTCGCCCGGCTCACCGATCCGGCGCGGCGACCGCGTCGTGGTGAAAACCAAGGACGGCGAGGTCACGGTCAAGGAACTGAAACGGCGAACCGCAAAAGTCATCGAGCTGCAATCGCTCAATCCGGCGCACAAGGATCGCGTCATCGACGCCAAAAACGTCGAATGGATCGCGCGCATCGTCTGGGCAAGCCAGTAAACCTCGCGTCACGCCACCAGCGGCGCAACGATTGCATTCAACACCTTGGCCGCGTCGCGCGGAGCGAGCCGCACCTGCAATCCGCGCTGCCCGCCATTGATATAGACGAGATCCTGCGCCATCACCTGCTCCTCGATGGCCGCGCGGGGCGGACGCATTTGCCCGAACGGACTGATGCCGCCGACCTTGTATCCGGACAGGCGTTCCGCATCGGCGGGCTTCATCATCTGAGCGGATTTTCCGCCGAACGCAGCCGCGAGTTTCTTCATCGACACTTCGCGATCCGAAGGAACGATCACACAAACCGGCTTGCCATCGACCAGCGCCATCAGCGACTTGAGCACGCGCGACGGCGCTTCGCCGAGCGCCTCGGCCGCCTGCAATCCAATGCGGTCAGCATCGCTATCGTAATCGTAAATATGAACGGTGAAGACGACGCCCGCCTGTTCCAGCATCTTGGTCGCGCGCGTCACCTTCGACATGCATTACTCCGAGGCCGCCGCTCGCTTCAGCGCCGCGTCGATCATCGCGATCGCGTTCGTCAAGCCATAGACCGCGACGAACGATCCGAAGCGCGGGCCTTTCTCCTGGCCGAGCAACACCTGATAGAGCATGTTGAACCAGTCGAGCGACACGCCCGGACGGCCATCCTTGCCCTTCTTGACCTGATCCAGAAACGGCTCGCGGCGGCCGATTTCATAGACCACGTTCTGGATGTCTTCCGCCGACGCCTCAGGCGGCAACCGCGCCAGCGCATTGCGCAGATCGGTCAGCGCGTCGCACTCGCTCTCGGTCGGCTCGCGGAATTTTTTCGTCGGGGCGACGAAGTCGCGATAGTAGTTGATGGCGTAGCCGACCATGTCGTCGAGCTTCGGATGCGTCTTCGGCGTCACGCCCGGACGATAGCGGCCGATGAAGCCCCACAGCGTTTCGGCATTCTCCGCGTTCGATGATGACACCAGCGTCAGCAGCAACTGGAACGTCACCGGCATATCGGCCAACGGCGGATTGCCCGCATGGATGTGCCAGACCGGATTGCTCAAACGCTGCTTGCCGTCCTGACGCGGATAGCTATCGATGAACTGCTGGTAGTCGTCGACGTTGCGCGGGATGACGTCGAAATACAGCCGCTTCGCCGCCTTCGGCTCGCGGTACATGAACAGCGACAGCGATTCCGGCGAGGCATAGCGCAGCCACTCGTCGATGGTGAGGCCGTTGCCCTTCGACTTGGAAATCTTCTGGCCCTTGTCGTCAAGAAACAGCTCGTAGTTGAAGCCTTCGGGCGGCGTGCCGCCGAGCGCCGCGCATATCTTTCCGGACAGCTTGACCGAATCGATCAGGTCCTTGCCTGCCATTTCATAATCGACGCCGAGCGCCACCCAGCGCATCGCCCAGTCGGGTTTCCACTGCAACTTGCAATGCCCGCCGGTGACCGGAACAGTGACGCGCTCCCTGGTGTCGGGATCGTCATAGGACACCGTGCCGGCCTTGGCGTCATGCGCGACAATCGGCACCTGAAGCACAATGCCGGTGCGCGGCGAGACGGGTAAGAACGGCGAATAGCTCGCGGCGCGCTCCTCACGCAGCGACGGCAGCATGATCGCCATCACCTTGTCGATGTTCTCCAGCATCTTCAGCAGCGTCGCGTCGAAGCGGCCCGACTTGTAGTACTGCGTCGATGAGGCGAATTCGTAATCGAAGCCAAAGGTGTCGAGGAACGCGCGCAGCCGCGCGTTGTTGTGCTCGCCGAAACTCGGATGCGTGCCGAACGGATCGCGGACTTGCGTCAGCGGCTTGCCGAGGTCCTGCTCCAGCATCTCCTTGTTGGGGACGTTGTCCGGCACCTTGCGCAGGCCGTCCATGTCGTCGGAGAACGCCAGCAGTTTCGTTTTGATCTTGTCTTCGGTCAGCACGCGAAACGCATGGCGCACCATGGTGGTGCGCGCGACCTCGCCGAAGGTGCCGATATGCGGCAGCCCCGAGGGACCGTAGCCGGTCTCGAACAGCACTTCGTCCTTCGGCTTTTTCTTCAGCCGCGCGACAATCTGTTTCGCCTGCTCGAACGGCCAGGCGTTGGATTGTTCGGCAAGCGCCCGCAGGTCGCTCGCGGTTGAAGGCATTTCAGTCGACATCAAGGATCTCCGCGCAAAAATCAAACCGGCTGCCGGCGCGCGAGCCACCAGCCGGTCATCACCAGACACATGCCGATCGCAGCGCAGACGATCAGCAATCCGGCTGTATTAGCCGCAACCCCTGCATAACCCAAGGTCTTGGCGTCGATAAAGGGGTACGGATAAAAGCCGGACATCTTTCCGCGCACCAGAACGAAGCCCAGATAGAACAGCGGGTAGATCACCCACAGCAGCGGATCGTACCAGCGCAGCCCCGCCTTGCGCACACATGTCAGCCAGAACAGCAAATAGGCGACCGGCATCACCGTATGCAGCGCCGTGTCCGCGAACCATTGCGCGCCTTTCGGCTCCCAGAGATGGCGCAGCAACGCGTGATAGATGATCCCGACCATCGCGATATAGACCGCGACGGCGGAACGCACGAACGGATGCACCAGCCATTCGTCGATGCCTGCCTTAATCGCAAAAGCGGTCAGCACCAGCGCCGCCAGGATGTTCGTCTGGATTGTGAAATAGGAGAAGAAGCGGATCAAAGCCTCTGCAAGCGAGAGACCAAGCCCGTTCGCGACCTGAATGTGCAGGATCAACTGGAGCACCAGCGAGAACCAGCAGAACGCCGCCAGCAGCGCGGCGCCCGTTCGCTTGAGTCTTGCCGATCCGATTGCCATCGCTATCGTGCCCCGCGCCGGATCAAAACGGGCTGACTGAGAAATAGCGCAGCCACAAATCGGTGTAGCGGCCCTTCTCCCAAAGCCGGAACATCGCCCAGTTCAACGCCTGCCGCAGCACGTCGTTGCCGCGCTTGACCCCGATTCCGACACCCTCGCCGAAATACCGGCTCTCCGTGAAGGGACCGCCACTGAATGCGCAGCAGTCTGCGGAATCGGTTCCGTTGATCCAGAACGCCAGCGAAATCGCATCACCGAAAATGAAATCGACTTCACCCCGGCGCAAGGCCAGGCGAAGCGCGTCGTCATTCGGAAAGCTGACGATCTGCGCGTCGGTGAACAGCGTCTTCAGATACGCCTCGTGGGATGAACCTGCGATGGCGCCGACTTTCTTGCCCTCGAGATACTCCGGCCGGATCTCCGCCATCACTGCGTCCCGCCGCGAGACGAACCGCGCCGGCGAGCGGTAGTAGGGATCGCTGAAGTCGAGCTTGGCGCGAAGCTGCGGCGTCACGGCCAGCGACGCGATGATCGCATCGCCCCGGTTGCCGTTGATCGCGTCCACCAGCGTCTCGAACCGGCGCATCTGAATGGTGCATGCCACCTTGATTTCGTCGCAGATCAGCCGGGCCAGATCGACATTGAAGCCGGCCGGATTGCCGTCGGGACCGGTGAAGTTGAAGGGCGGATAGTCCGTCTCGGTCAGGAACCGGATGACGGTCAATCGCGTGAGATCGGGCCGGTCGGGGCGTCGCCGTGGATCCCAGAATCCCGGCACGGCCTGTGGCGCGGCCGGCTGCGGAATGACGGCAGGGGACGGCAACTGAGAGGTTGCCGGTGTACCTTGGGCGAATACCGGCGGCGCGAAGCACGCCAAAGCGCTCCAGACAGCGAACCCGGCGGCTGCATGGACAGCTCTGCGCAATCGGACATTGAAGGAAAATACCATCTGTGGTTGCATTGACCCGGGGTTCCGCGTGTCGGGTCTTATAGACCATTCACAGGCGGATTCGAGTGCGTTTGTGGCGTGGGGTAGCGGTCTGATGGCCGTGGCTGGGCGGGCAAGCGAATTGGACGGGACCAGCCCGCGGCGTTTCGCGAGCCTGACAGCGTCCGCCCGGAATCTGACCTCATTCATCGCCGGACTTCTCGGACCGCCGCCATCACAGAACGACAACCGGCCGGGGTTTCGCGAGCCGGGCCCTGCGGTGGAGCTCGATTGCCTGCGCCACCTGTTCGCCCCTTCGCTGATCGCAGCGGCAGAGCAACGCAGCGACGAAATCGGCGTCGGCGCCGACCGGGTTCTGATCCAGTGGGGTGTCATCGGCGAGGACGCGTATCTCCACCAGCTTGCTGCCCATACGGGACTGCAGATCGAAACGCTCGACGACCTCAGCCGTGCCGACTGTCTCCTGCCCGACGATGGCCTTCATCTCTGCGCACGGCACGGCATCCTTCCCGTCCGGCGAGGAGGAGACCTGGCATACGTGGCGGCTCCACACGGATACACCACACGACGCATCGTCCGGCTGATCTCGGAATATCCATCGCTTCTCCCGCGTGTTCGGCTCACGTCGACCGCACGGTTCAATGCGTTTCTCGAAAATCAGTCCGGCGATATCCTGGCCGATACCGCGGCGGAAAATCTCGCCACACGTCTTCCCGCACTGTCCGCCGCGCCGGTTCTGGCCTCGCGCAGCCGCCTGCTTCGTTTTTGCCGCTATCTTCTGCGGCTTGCGACTCTCGTTGCGCTGCTGACGCTGGCACCCGTGATGGTGTTCGACGCCTGCGGCGTGATCCTCGCCATATGGTTTCTGCTGTTTACCAGTCTGCGGCTGGCGGGATGTTTTTCGCCGCCCAAACGGCGTCCGCGGCGGCCCCGGCTGCATGACAGCCAGTTGCCCGTCTACACCGTGGTCGCGGCGCTGTACCGCGAGGCATCATCCGTCGCGCCGCTGATGCGGCACATCGATGCCCTGGACTATCCCCGCGAAAAACTCGACATCAAGCTCGTGATCGAGACCGACGATCTCGGAACCCGCGCTGCGATCGCCAGGCTCGGACCGATGCCTCATGTTCAGGTCATCATCACACCCAATGTGGGACCGCGCACAAAACCCAAAGCGCTCAACTACGCGCTGAACTTCGCACGCGGCACCTTCATTACGGTCTTCGATGCAGAGGACCGGCCGGAACCCGGGCAGCTTCGCGAAGCGCTCGATGTGTTCCGGGCCTACGGACCAGAGGTTGCCTGCGCGCAGGCAAGTCTTTGCATCGACAACACCGCGGACGGCTGGATACCACGGATGTTTACCGCCGAGTATGCCGGCCAATTCGATGTGTTCCTGCAAGGTTTCTCCAACTTCGAGATGCCGCTGCCGCTCGGCGGATCGTCCAACCATTTCCGCACCAGCGTGCTGCGCGAGGTGGGCGGCTGGGATCCCTACAACGTCACCGAGGACGCCGATCTTGGCTTTCGGCTCGCACGTTTCAAGTATCGCTGCGTGATGTTCCCATCCACGACCTATGAGGAGGCGCCTGCACGGTTCGGGGCCTGGCTGCGGCAGCGCTCGCGATGGATGAAGGGCTGGATGCAAACGTGGAGCGTTCACATGCGCTCGCCGCGCAAGCTCTGGCACGATGCCGGCGCCGGCGGATTCTTTACGCTCAATATCATTGTCGGCGGAAACGTCCTGACCGCGCTGGCGCATCCGTTCCTGCTTGGCGAATTGCTCATTCGCAGCCTCCTGAGCGCATTCGACGACAGCATTTCGTCGTTCTTCGCAAAGCCGTTCATCGAACTTTATCTGGCGACGATCGCGGCAGGCTATCTCACCACCATCGTGATCGGATTGATCGGACTTGCGAAGCGCAATTTGCTGCGCGAAGCATGGGTGCTTACTCTTACTCCGATCTACTGGATTTTCCTCTCCATCGCGGCCTGGCGCGCGCTTTATCAGTTGCTGACCGAGCCCTATCACTGGGAAAAGACCGAGCATGGTCTCGCGCGGACGTCACGCATGTCTCCCAGGCAGGCTGGACCGGACCGGATGCGGGATCGGAAAAGCTATCGAAACCCGGATCAGAGATAGCGCTTGAGATCCGCCGCAGCGTCCTCGGGCTTGCGCTTCAGATCGAACGGACGGATGAAATTTCCATTCTTGTCCATCAGATAGATCAGCGCGGTGTGATCCATCGTATAGTCACCGTCCTTCAGGGGAATCTTCTTGGCATAGACCCTGTAGACCGAGATCATGCGCGCAATTTCATCCGGGCTGCCGGTCAACCCCTTGAGATGCGGATCGAAACTCGAAATGTAATCCTTCATCACCGCCGACGTGTCGCGCTCGGGATCGACCGATACAAAATACGCGTTCAGCTTGCCGGCATCGGGGCCCATGGCGCGCAAGACCTCGGACATTTCGAACAGCGCGGTCGGGCAAACATCCGGACAATGCGTAAAGCCGAAGAAGATGATAGTCGGGCGGCCGATCAGGTTTTTTTCGGTGACTGTTTGCCCGGCCTGATCGGTCAAACGAAACGGTCCCCCGATCGAAGCCGGCGCGGTGACGCCGCGCAGGCCGCCCAGCAGCCACAGCGTAACCAAGAGGCCCATCGCAAGGCTGCCGGCAAACGCCGCGATAATCACCAGCGGCCGGGTCGTCCTGTCCATCGCAATCCGTTCCTTGACCTTAAGCAAGCAGCGCCAGGCTGGCCGCTTTGTTCCGCGTTGGGCATGGGATAGAGCGCGCGGCTATGGCGAGCAAGTGTCGCACGCGCATGCCCGATCACATGACCGGGAGCAAGCGTCTGCCTGATCTGGGTTTTTCGCGTCAGCGCACGTGTGCGGAGGCCTGGGCGTCCATGTAGCACGGACGATACATGCTTGTCAGTTCGCGGCCACGAAGGAAAATCATCCGGGGCTTCAGGCCGCCGCGCCGTGAAATCCAGCTCCGGATCGACGTCGGATACATATCGTACAGCATCCGCGTCGCTTCGCGGTTCGTCACCGGCCGGCCGCTGGCCCCAAAATCCCAGGCGGCATGAAATCCAAGGCTGGCGCGCGAGGTCACGCAAATCTTGTCGTGGGGAACGGCGCCGAGCACAATGGTGCAGGCCGAGGCGCATAGCCCGTCGATCACAACGGTCTCACCGGAACCCTTCAGGCTTTGATACTTGTCGACATAGGTGCCGATCCGGCCGCCGCGGTCTTCCGCAATCCGAACCACGGCATGACTTGCGCCAACTCCGGCCAGGAGAAGCACCGCCGCCAGAAACCCCGTCACAATCTTCATTGCCGGCCCCGCCGCCCCCTGTCTGTATCGATCGGGGCAACATCAGCGTGTTGCGAGTCTGGAATTTTGTCCAGATCGCCCATCAGCGTGGAGACGGATTCTGCCGCAGTGTTGCTGGCTTGCTGCACCTGCGCTGGCCGATCCCGAATTGGAACATGGCGAGCGTGGTCCAGTGAACGACTCGGGATGGATGCTGCCATTTTTGGCCGCAATTTCCGTTGACCCGGCTTCACGCACCGCGCTTCAATCCAGAAGCTGGGGAGAAATCAAAAATGGCGAATGATGCGGACGTTATTGTCGTCGGCGCCGGGCTGGCGGGCCTCGTGGCCGCGACCGAACTGGCCGACGCAGGCAGGCGCGTGATCGTGGTCGATCAGGAAGGCGAGCAGAATCTCGGCGGACAGGCGTTCTGGTCGCTCGGCGGATTGTTTCTTGTCGATACACCCGAGCAGCGCCGGCTCGGCATCAAGGATTCCCACGACCTGGCTTTACAGGACTGGATGGGAACAGCCGGTTTCGACCGCGACGAAGATCACTGGCCAAGGAAATGGGCCGAAGCCTACGTCGCCTTCGCGGCCGGCGAGAAGCGCGGCTGGCTTCAGGCGATGGGACACCGCATTTTTCCCGTGGTCGGCTGGGCCGAACGCGGCGGCTACGACGCCATGGGCCACGGTAATTCGGTGCCTCGGTTTCACATCACATGGGGTACCGGCCCCGGCATGGTGGAACCGTTCGAACGGCGCGCACGCGAGCATGCCAAAACCGGCCGCATCGTCTTCAAGTTCCGTCATCGCGTGGATGCCCTCGACATGGCGGGCGGCGCAGCCACCGGCGTCAGCGGCAGGACACTCGAACCGTCGCCGGAACCACGCGGCGTCAGTTCGTCGCGCACCGAGACCGGCGATTTCTCGTTCAGCGCGCAGGCCGTGATCGTCGCCTCAGGCGGTATCGGCGGCAACCATGACCTCGTGCGTCAGAACTGGCCGAAGCGTCTCGGCACGCCGCCAAAGCATATGGTGAGCGGTGTTCCGGCTCACGTCGACGGCCGCATGATCGGCATTACCGAAGCCGCCGGCGCACGCCTCATCAACCGCGACCGCATGTGGCATTACGTCGAAGGGGTTCATAACTGGAGCCCGATCTGGCCGGGTCACGGCATTCGTATTCTGCCAGGGCCATCGTCAATGTGGTTCGATGCAACCGGCAGGCGCCTGCCCTCGCCGCTGTATCCCGGCTACGACACGCTCGGCCAACTCGAATACATCATGAAGACAGGCCACGAGTATTCGTGGTTCATCCTCACGCAGGCCATCATCAAGAAGGAGTTCGCACTGTCGGGATCGGAACAGAATCCGGATCTCACCGGCAAGAGCTGGCGCATGACCCTCCGCCGCGCCTTCAACAAGGGCGCACCTGACCCCGTCGAAGCCTTCAAGGCGAAAGGCGCCGACTTCATCGTGCGCGACAACCTCGACGAACTCGTCGCGGCCATGAACAAGCTGAGCGGCGCGAACCTGCTCGACACAGCCTCGATCAGACAACAAATCGAAGCGCGGGATCGCGAGATCGACAATCCTTACGTCAAGGACACCCAGGTCATGGGTATCCATAACGCGCGGCGCTATCTCGGCGACAAGCTCATTCGAACCGCGAAACCGCACAAGATTCTCGATCCCGCTTTCGGGCCGCTGATCGCGGTGAAACTCAACATCCTGACGCGCAAGACCCTGGGCGGCTTCGAGACCGATCTCGACTCGCGCGTGTTCGGCAACGACGGACAGATCATCCAGGGACTGTACGCGGCGGGTGAAGCGGCGGGCTTCGGAGGCGGCGGTGTGCATGGCTATCGGGCGCTGGAGGGCACATTCCTCGGCGGCTGTCTGTTCTCCGGCCGCAATGCTGGACGCGCGGCGGCAAAGGCAGTCCTTTAGTCAGCGCGGCACCTGAGGCGAGACGGGCCGAACCATCTCGCCGGCCTGATCTGTCTCCCTGAAACCCAGAGCGCTTCAGGGAGCAACGGCAGCAGCCACCTGCGAGCATTCACGGCCTGCGTCAGAAGCCGATCCAGTAGGCGTCGACCTCGCGCACCCGGTTGCCCCAGTCGAATTCCTTGTCAGTTCCGAAGGACGGCGCCTTCGCCAGTTCCTCCTGGGTCATCAATGTCAGGAGTTCGTAACCTTCGATCGCGGGATTGTACTTCATGCTCGCCCACGGAAGCGGGCGATAGTCTTCGCCGACTCCGAGAAAACCGCCGAAGCACAGGACCGCGTAGGCGACATTGCCGCTGGTCTTGTCGATCATCAATCGCTTGATGCTTCCAATTTTCCTGCCGTCAGCATTGAAGACCCGCGTTCCCTCCACCCTGTCACTGGCGACAAGGCGATGTGATGTCAGATTGATTGTGTCCGCATGCATGAGAGCCTCCAGACGTGGAAGCCTGTCTCGCAGGGGTGGTCCGCCATGAACACGCGGCATACGCCACGAACACGACCTGACCGCTCTTTCGAGCAAGGCCTGTAAACCGGGCTCGCGGGCAAGGCAGTTGCGGGCGTTACCCGGCGCTTGCATCAACACAGATAACGTAACCCCGCTGGCGCCACCCCGCCAGCCCACCCGGCGGAAAAATCAGCCCCGAACCACAGATCGAATCTGCTCCGGCGTCAGGCCCGGTGATCCCTTGCCCACGTTCTCGGCGTCCTTGATCAGTGCGACAATTCGCGCGGACAGCGGCGCTTTCAGCCCGTGGCGCTCGGCGAGCGCGACGATCAGGCCCTGAAGGTGACCGATCTCGGTGCGGCGACCGCGCTGCAAATCCTCCCACATCGACGAGCGCGCTTTTGGGTCGATTTTCACCATCGACGCCGCGATCCGCGTAAACAGCGCATCGGGCAGCTTCAGAATGAACGGCGTGAACGACGCCGGCAGCGGCGTTGTCGACAGCGGCACAATGCCCTCGGCCTTGATCACCGCCATTGCCTCGCGCATCTGGTCCGCGAACAGCACCCGCCAGGATCGCTGCGCAAGCTGGTCACGCAACGGCAGACCGGACAGCGCGTTGAGCGCGTTGTTCAGATTGATCAGCAGCTTGCCCCATTGCACGCCCTCGATATCGTCCACGCTGCGGAAAACCAGTTCGGGCTGCGAGAGCAATTTTGCGATATCCGGATCGTCCTTCTCCAGCAGGATGTCTCCGGAAGTCGCCCGATGAAAATGACCGTCGCCGAGGGACAGAACATTGAACGGCACCATGCCCGCCAGCACATCGTGATCCGGCAGCGTATCGCGCAGGACGGAGACGTTGCCGGTGCCGTTCTGGAGACTGACGATCACGGCATCCTTCGCGGCATGCCGCGCGATCAGGTCCGCGATCTCCGCGGTGTCGTCGCTCTTGACCGTGACGAGGATGATATCCGCGTCCGCAAAAATCGCCGCGTCGCCGGACAGTTTGATCTCGGCCGGGGTCAGGCGGTGCTCGATACCTTCAAAGCTCGTGACCTTCAGCCCATGCTTGTTGATGTCCTCAATCAGGCGCGGACGGGCCAGCAGCGAGACCGGGTGCCCGCCGGCGCGCAGCATTCCGCCGACGAAGCAGCCGATGCTGCCGGCGCCTGCGATCGCAACGGACTTCAATGTGCTCATATCGCCAGTCATTCCTTGTTTCAGCCCGGCGGCCAGTTACTTTTTCGGGCCATGACCGCGGAAATCCGGGAACTTCATTGCCCCTGCTGCATCCAATGCTCAAGTATGACTGAATCCGGCCATGAGGGCACCCCGTCGTGGAACAGCAATCCGTACCGCAAATTACCGCCGCCGACGACGCGCTGCTGGTGCAGGGCGCCCGCGACCGCGACGAGGCGGCCATTCGCGCGATCATGCAGCACAACAACCGCCGGCTGTTTCGGGTTGCCCGGGGCATCCTTCGCAACGACGGCGAAGCCGAGGACGTCGTGCAGGAAACTTACGTGCGGGCGTTCACCCATCTGGACAGTTTCCGGGGCGACTCCAGCTTCGCGACCTGGCTGGCCCGTATCGCAATGAACGAAGCCCTAGGCCGGCTGCGGCGCGAGCGGCCACAGGTCGAACTGACGAGCCTCAAGCCCGGCGTGCTGGAAGCGCAGATCATTCAATTTCCGCAATCCCTGAACCTCGGCGATCCCGAAAAATCCATGGCGCAACGCGAAATCCAGCATGTCGTTGAGCGGGCGATTGATGATCTGCCCGAGGCCTTCCGCATCGTGTTCATCACCCGCGTGGTGGAAGGCATGAACGTGGAAGAGACAGCCGAACTGCTCGGGCTGAAGCCGGAAACAGTAAAAACCCGGCTGCACCGCGCAAGAAGCTTGCTGCGCGGCAATGTCGAGAAACGGATCGGCCCGGTGGTGATGGAAGCCTTCCCGTTCGCCGGCAAGCGATGCGAGCGTCTGACGGAAGCCGTTCTCAAACGGCTCGGCATCACGAGCTGATTCTCCGGGAACCCCTTCGATCCTGCTGCATCCAAACATCGTGTCAGTCAACGGCACGATCCAGGGCCTCGTCGAAGCCCACGCACAGGAGCAATAAAATGTTCGTCCGTATCAGCGCGGCTATCGCCGCCCTTTCCCTCTTGAGCAGCGCCGCCTTCGCGCAAGGCGCCGCCAAGCCCACCGATCCGCAGATCGCCCACATCGCCTATACCGCCGGCGTGCTCGACGTGACCGCCGCGAAGCAGGCTCTCGCGAAAAGCACCAACAAGACCATCAAGTCTTTCGCGGAAGACATGGTGCGCGACCATGAAGCGGTGAACCAGCAGGCGCTGGCGCTGGTGAAGAAGCTGAACGTCACGCCGGAAGACAACGACACCAGCCGCACGCTGTCGAAGCAGGCCGCCGCCAAGCTCGCCGAGATGGACAAGCTCAAGGGCGCCGAGTTTGACAAAGCCTACGCGGCCAACGAGGTTGCCTATCACAAGGCGGTCAACGGAGCGCTTGAAACCCTTCTGATCCCCTCTGCCAGCAATGCGGAGCTGAAGAGCCTGCTGCAGACTGGCCTCAAGATCTTCCAGGGCCATCTCCAGCACGCCGAACACGTCGCGGCTTCGTTCAAGTAGGAGCAGCACATGTGGTCGAGGCGGGTTATTCTTGCGTCGTTCACCGTTTTGCTGGGGATGGTGTCCGTCTCGGCGCAAGGGGCGACGATCGAGATCACCATCGAAAACCTCGTGTTCTCTCCCGCCAACGCGAAGGCCGCCGTCGGCGACACGATCCTGTGGATCAACAAGGATATCTTCGCGCATACCGCGACGGCCCGGAACGGCGACTGGGATGTCGCCCAGCCGCCGAAGAAAACAGTTCCGCTGGTTTTGAAGAAGGCGGGATCTGTCGACTATTACTGCCGCCATCATCCCAACATGAAGGGCACCATCGTGGTCGCGCCGCAGTAGCCGCAAAAAACAGGCGCCGATTGGCGCCTGTTTCCTTTCAGACCTTCCGGAATGGCAACGCGGGCCCGTCGAGCTTGCGCAAGCCCGGCTCGCGGCGTTCCAGCCACCAGCCGTATTGCCTGGGCCAGGACGCGAAGGTGCCATCGCCGATCGCGCCCTTTGTTTCGCTCAAAGCCAGTTCGGCATGCAGCGGCCAGTTGGGATCGAACAGCGCTTCGCGCCCGACTGCAATCAGATCGGTCTTGTCTTCGGCGAGAATATCCTCCGCCTGCTGCGGATGCAGGATGAGGCCCACCGCCATAGTGATGGCTTTGGTCTCGCTGCGGATTTGCTCGGCGAACGGCACCTGAAAGCTGTAGCCGCGCGGAATCCGCGCCGCAGTCGCCGATCCCATCAATCCGCCGGACGAGCAGTCGATCACATCCGCGCCTCGCGCCTTGGCTTCATTCACGAAGGCCACCGAGTCGGCGATATCGATGCCACCGTCGATCCCGTCGACCGACGAGATGCGAACGAACAGCGGCCGGTCCGAAGGCCACACCGCCCGCACCGTCTCGATGATTTCCAGCGGATACTTCATGCGCCCGGCGCGGTCGCCGCCATAGGCATCGTTGCGCTGGTTGGACAGCGGCGACAGGAATTCGTGCAGCAGGTAGCCGTGGGCGCAATGAATCTCGAGCATATCGAAATTCGCCTCGACCGCCCGCAACGTCGCGAGACGCCAGTCCTCGCGCAGCGCTTTCAAGTCCGGCTGCGTCAGTTCATGCGGCATCAGCCATCCGTCGTCCATCGGAATCGCGCTCGGCGCCACGATGGTCCACGGCGTGTCGCCGCGCGCATGATCCTCCGGCGTCAGCGCGGCGTTGCCATACCACGGCCGCTGCATGCTGGCCTTGCGCCCGGCATGGGCGAGCTGGATCGCAGGCACCGAACCATTGGCACGCAGAAATGCCGCGATCCGCTTGAGCGGCGCGATCTGCCCGTCGTGCCATAGACCGAGATCGCCGTGGGTGATGCGGCCTTCGGCATTAACCGCCGTGGCTTCCGTCATCACGATCCCGGCGCCGCCTTGCGCGAACTTGCCGAGATGAACCAGGTGCCAGTCGTCGGCCATGCCGTCGATGGCCGAATACTGGCACATCGGCGAAATCACGATCCGGTTTTTCGCGGTGACATTGCGGAGGGAAATCGGCGTGAACAGGCGGGGCTGTGACATCAGACCTCTTTGGATTTGAAGCTTTATCGGGGGACTGGAGCGGGCGAGGGGAATCGAACCCTCGTATGCAGCTTGGAAAACACTACTTCCAGTTTGTCAAATCAATAGGTTAAACGATTTTTTGCTCCACCATTGCTCGAACCAAACAGAAAATAAGGCGCCCCAATACTGAGGCGCCCTTCGCCCTGAAAATATCACTAGTGGCGCAGGTAAGCTATTTGCAGGTATCGATCGGATATTGATTAGAACCACCAATGCCGACGAAGTACTTTTCGCCGCGTTTGCAACGCGCAACACATTTCGGAATTTCAGCGCTACACACCGCGATGGCTCCAGCCTGACGCGTGGGATCGGGGACATTGCTCCGCGCCCAACTTTTACATTCGCTGCCTTGCTCAGAACACGACCGTGCTGAAGCCGAGTTTGAAACAATCGGAGTGAGCATTGCGCCAAGTATTACTGTGACCAATATTCCTAAAGTCGAAATCCTCATTTTTGTTTTCCCATTTGTATTTCCGAAGCCACTGTCTGCAACTTCAATAGCTCCTTATCATAAGGCTGTAGCAGCCCGTAGGGCGGATTGGAGCCGAAAGCGTATTCCGCCATTTCTGCAAAACAACGGCGGGCACGCCTTAGGCTAATTAACCCGCCCCACGCATTTGACTGACTGCGAAGCGCCTTGGCGCGAAGCAGGTTGGAGCGGGCGAAGGGAATCGAACCCTCGTATGCAGCTTGGGAATCAGAGTACGGCTTAACAATTCCAATTAGTTATAGCGTTTTGGCTCTTTTTTGGCTCCGCTTTTTTGCGGTTTCCGTGGGTAACAGTGGGACGCTATGGACCCTCAATCCGAGAAACCATGTTCATCTAGTAACTCGTCCAGAATGCGCTCGTATGCTGCCTCGTAAGTGTCCGCGTAGGTCTCATCGTATGCTTTTTGGGCGTCCTGTTTGGCTTCTTCCTCGGCTTCGATTTTGGCGCGCTGTTCCAATTCTTCACGGGTCACAGACGGATCAGCAACAGGCGCGTCGCGGACGGTCATGTTTTTGATGATGTCGTCGAGCAACTGCTTAGGGTCGGTCATCTTGTCCGGCTCCTGTCGAAGGCCCGCATGATCGCGAACAGAACAACACCCGATAAAAGTCCAAGGACAATTCCGTAGCCCAACACTTCGTTCTGCCTGACAATTCTCGACTGCCCCATATACAGCGTCCAGAAGATAATCAGTGAGGCGACGGCTGCAAGGAATGGCCACGTCAAACCTGGAGAGTTGAAAAGCCGCTTTTTGTCCGAACCACTAGGAAGTGCCGGTGGGGGAGGCTGTGCAATTCCCATCATCACTTTGGCTTGAGCAACTGCGTGCCGCAATTTAACTTTTTCGCTTTCCGGGATTATCGGGCGGCGTCCTGCTTTGATACTATTTGCGAAGCGCGCAAACTCGTCCTCACGGAGATTGTGGTCTGTGAGCATGAGCGAGAGCATCAATTCATCGTCGGAACGAGGCCTCGATCCGCAATTTTCGCAGCCGTTAAACGATCCCCACTTCGTCTCCCCGCAGTTAAAACAAACTGCTTGCGTCATTTCAACGCCCCTTATGAATAACAACCAACGTTAGCGCAGTCTCAAACTGCAAGCCGGAGGTTAGGCTCCCACGGCTTAATCGCCCAATCAAGGATGTGTTTGCCCAATTCAGGCTCCACGCAGTTGCGAAGCAACAGACGCTTATCGACTCCACCATAGCCGGAAATGTCGAGGCCGATCATTTCTGCCCGCTTTCGCATCTCGTCCGCAGCAGTGCCATGCTTCGGGCTGATATTCCTTTTGCCAGTTGCGAGCGGTGGCAGCTGGAAATTTGTCCAGAACCAATGCTTACCGAACTCAACTGGCTTAATGAGTGGCTGGTAGTATGCCATGACATTCTCGACACACCATTTCCCGCGATAGAAGTGTTTGAGAAAGATAATCTCTTGGTAGAGAGCCATGTTCGGATAACGTGGCTTCACCCCACCTCCGACCTCTAACTGCCTGGTGTTGTCCTTATACGGAGACAATACATTGGCCGTATTCATTCTCGAATGCGTCTGGCATGGCGGCGAACTCCAAATGAAGTCGAACTCGCCGAAGTGCTCTAAAAGATATTGGTGCGCGTCAGCGACAACGACTTCATCATTTGGGAAGAAGTCTCGATAAATCGCGGCAATCTCTGGCTTGTATTCGACCGCTGTGATTTCGTGCTCGTCTCCCCACAGCTTTCTATTTCCCCCAATCCCTGCGTACAAATTCAGTATTTTCACAATCCTTTCGCTTGAACGTGCGGCTGCTTGTGAGTAGCCGCACACTCAAACGCACAAGCTAATATGTGCTCATTGTCTCATGCCGCTGGAAACGTGCAACGCGGAGCTGTGTGTCTAAAATTGCTCCGTTTTGGCTCCGGAATCGCGTGGTTAAGCATGGAAACCACAGTCAAATCAAAGCTATCAGTACCCACAGGAGCCTAGAACGTCAGCTCTTTTCAAATACATACAGTGTGGAGAAACCCTATAAAACAAGGGGTATTGGAGCGGGCGAAGGGAATCGAACCCTCGTATGCAGCTTGGGAAGCTGCCGTTCTACCATTGAACTACGCCCGCGCAGGTCCGACCTTAGCCACACCCGGCGCCCAGCCGCAAGATGGCTGGTATCGCAGGATTCGGGTGGCGGACAGGACAAAAAAGCGCAAGATTCTCCAAGCCTCAAAAATGACGCTAGGGGCAGACTGGAGCGCGACATGACGGCTGGTTTTGCATTGTTCGACACGGCAATTGGGCGTTGCGGTGTCGCCTGGGGCGACCATGGTCTTCTGGGCGTGCAACTCCCCGAAGCCGACGACGCCGTGACCCGCGCACGCCTGCTTCAGAAAGCACCGGGCGCGCAGGAAACGACCCCGCCGGCGGATGTGCAACGCGCCTGCAACGCCATGACAGAATTGCTGAACGGCGAAGCGGCGGATCTGTCCTTCATTGTCCTCGATACCGGCCACCTGCCCGCCTTCAACCGCGGCGTCTATGACATCGCACGGACCATCGCGCCCGGCGAAACCTTGACCTATGGCGACATCGCCACACGTCTCGGCGACAAACTGCTGTCGCGCGCCGTGGGCAAGGCACTGGGAGAAAATCCTCTCCCCATCGTGATCCCGTGCCATCGCGTGCTGGCGGCGGGCGGCAAGACCGGCGGCTTTTCCGCCAATGGAGGCGTGACCACCAAGTTTCGCATGCTTGCCATCGAACGCGCCCGAATCGCGACCCGCGACACCGAGGATGCGCCGATGCTGTTCGATCCCGGCCTGTCGATTGCCCCACGGCGGCGCCGGGGATAACATCCCGTCATGAAGACCACGCTGTTTGAGACTGCGGCGCTGTCCGTGTTTGATTACCGATGCACCATGGGACCGGACGATAAGCCGTTCCCCGAACAGCACGCACGCAATTCGCTCTCCTATGTCCGCAAGGGCAGCTTCGGTTACGACACCCGCGGACGTTCCCACGAGCTGGTCGCCGGAGCAGTGATGGTCGGCCATGCCGGCGACGAATATACCTGCTCGCACCCTCATCATGTCTGTGGCGATGAGTGCCTGTCATTCCAGCTGTCGCCTGTGTTCGCCGACGATATGGGTATACGCAAGGACGCCTTGCGGATCGGTTGCGTGCCGCCGACACCTGAACTCATGGTCTATGGTGAGCTGGCGCAGGCCGCCGGGCGCGGCGACAACGACATCGGGATCGATGAAGCCGCGATCCTGTTCGTGAGCCGATTCATTGAGACAACGTCCGGAAAAACACAGAAGGCATCGCCCGCCACCGCGCGCGACCGCCGCCGCGCCGTCGAAAGCGCGCTATGGATCGATGCCCATGCCGACGAAGCAGTCGATCTGGAAACAACTGCAAAGGCTGCCGGCGTCAGCTCATTCCATTTCCTGCGGATGTTCTCGAATGTGCTCGGGGTGACGCCGCATCAGTATCTGGTGCGCGCGCGGCTGCGTCACGCCGCAAGACTGCTGGCCGACGATGCGAGATCGATCACATCGATCGCATTCGACGTCGGGTTCGGCGACCTGTCGAATTTTGTGAGGACCTTCCACCGGGCCGCCGGCGTCTCGCCACGGCGGTTCCGCGACGCGGCGCGCGGCGACCGCAAGATTTTCCAAGAACGGCTCAAGGCCGTGACCGTAGGGTAGTCTCCATCACAGGGAGACCACCATGTACGATCATATCGGACTGAAAGTCAGAAACCTCGACGCCAGCATCAAGTTCTACACCGCCGCGCTCGCACCGCTCGGCCACGTTCTCTGCTCACGCGACGGCAGCGGCGCAGGGTTCGGACCGAAGAATGCACCGGCGCTCTGGCTGCATCTGTCGGAAGAGCCCGAAGGAGCCGGCGCACATGTCGCATTCCGCGCGGCCAGCCACGACGCCATCAAGGCGTTCCACGCCGCGGGACTCAAGGCCGGCGGACGCGACAACGGCGGCGCCGGGCCGCGCGCGGATTACAGCCCGACATACTACGCCGCGTTTCTGATTGATCCCGACGGCAACAATGTCGAGGCCGTATGCGCATGATGCCTCGACCGGCGCGGAGGAAATGAACATGGCATCCATCCAGAAAGAGTTTGTGATCGCATCATCCGCGGATGACGTCTGGGATGCAGTGCGTGACTTCGGAGCAGTCCACACCCGGCTTGCACCCGGCTTTGTCACCAACGCGGTTATGGACGGCGACTCCCGGCTCGTGACATTTTCAAACGGCACGAGCGCGCGCGAAATTCTGGTCGATTGCGACGACGCGAAACGGCGTCTCGTCTATGCAATCGTCAGCGAACGGATCAGACAACACAGTGCTTCGGTGCAGATTTACGAAGATGGCGACAAGCGCAGCAAATTTGTCTGGACCGTGGACGTTTTGCCGAACGAAATCGCGCCATACATCAGCGGACAAATGGATCTGTCGATCGCGGCGATGAAGAAAACGCTCGAAAACGGCTAGTCATCCGATCGAACACGTCGTCCATCATGGCATCGGCGCCCTTCACGATAATCACGCTGCATTTCCTGAGTGCAGCGTGATCAAGCTCACATCAAACGGCGCTTGATGCGAACAGAACTTCATAAAACACCGCGTAAATTTGAATCTTTCTCGCGCCTTTAACCTTACCGAATTATACAAGTGGACGGTTCAACAATTCCACATTTGCGACCGCTCCATGACGCTAAGACTTCCGTCTCTGGGGACACGGAGGTGATGCATGAGGGGTTTCAGGCCCGCGGAATTGGATACGGTCGCGACATTCGGCCAGCGCAAGATGACACCGCGCGTTTGCATCGTCGACGCGAAGAGACACATCCGCACATTTCTCGCGGAGGCTCTTGAAGAGCTGGGCTTCGTTGCCTCCGAATGCGCCAGCGCCGACGAACTGCCTTTGCTGCTGGACCTGCATGCGCCCGACCTCATCCTTCTCGGAATTCCGAATGATGGCGTTCAGGCGGGGCATATCCTGAAAACCCTCATCGACAAGAAATTCGACGGCCGGGTGCTGCTGATCGGTCCAAAGGAGTCGATCGTCGTGAGTGCGCTCCGCCAGCTCGGGGAGGAACTCGGGATTGCGATGTTACCGCCGCTTGCCACACCGTTCAGCGCGGATGGCTTGCGGGCCAGTGTCGTCACGCTGCTTCCGCAACAAGCGCCGCCGAGTCCTCCTGTCGATGTCGCGGAGGCGCTGAAGGCGGGCTGGCTGGAGCTGTGGTATCAACAAAAAATCGACGCACATACGCTCGCGCCGCGCGGCGCCGAGGCGCTGATCCGCATGCGTCACCCGTCATGGGGCGTGGTGCCTCCGGCATCATTTATCCCCGACGATCGAGATCCCCAGTTCAGGGGACTGTCCGAATTCGTGGTCAGCCGCGCGCTGGAGGACTGGCATTATTTCGTGGATCAGCATGGCCCTGTCGACATCTCCATCAATCTGCCGATCAGCTTTCTCGAAGACCCCGCGTCGGTCAGCAATCTCTGCCGCCAGATTCCGGATCATCCCGCGTTCGGAGGATTGATCGTGGAGGTGAAGGGTTTCGAGATCATCCAGAACCTCGATCTGGCGATCGATGTCGCCAAGCGCCTGCGTTTCCACAACATCGCAATATCGATCGACGATCTTGGGGCCGACTGGCCGTTGCTCACGGAATTGAAGAGTTTTCCGTTCGTCGAAATCAAGGTCGATCGGGAGTTCGTCACCGGCTCCGCGGACAACCGCCTCAAGCAGACCGTCTGCCGCCGCATTCTCGAACTTGCAGATCGGCACGGCGCGCGCACCGTCGCCAAGGGCGTGGAGACCCGTTCCGATCTGGTCGCAACCCACGAGATGGGATTCGATCTCGCCCAGGGCTATCTGTTCGGCAAACCTGCCAATGCGAAGAAATTTGCCCGCGCCTCGCTCGCACGTCCGACCGTCCTCGCGTGACGATCCTCATCCAGCCTTGCTGGCCGCATCTCTCGCTCCCCAGTTCGTGAAACGAACTGCGGCAGCGGCGAGGATACCCAGCAGAATCATGGACACCGCTGCCAGCCAGAAGAAGTGCGTGCTGACCGCACCATACGACATCAGCCACCAACCGCCCGCCATGACGAATGCAAGCCGCGCCGTCTGTGCAAGCACCGGCCCGATCACGCGCGCGGCGCCCTGCGAGGAGAAATAAAGCGAAATCGCGAGGCCGACGAAGGCCAGGAAAGGCCCGACGATGGAGAGATACTCACGGCTCGCAGCCCGCACGGCGGCGTTGTCGGTAAAGATGTTCACCCAGATATCCGGATAAAGGGCGAAGAAGCCGCCGAAGAAACCGACCGCCGCGAACGATACGCCGCCGGCCGTCCAGGCAATCCGCCGGGCCCGGGCGATACGGCCTGCGCCGATCGCCATGCCGATCATCGGCACCGATGCAATGCCGACAGCGAACGCCAGCGACGTCAGCATGAATTCGAGCCGCGCGCCGATCCCGTAACCCGCGAGAACCTCGGTTCCGAAATTCGCCAGCAGATGCGTGAAGATCGTCACCGTCAGCACGATCTGCAACGGTGAAAAGCAGGAGATGGCTCCCACCTGCAAGATGTCATAGAACATGGCGCGCTGAAACCGGAAGTCCCTGAAATTCAGCTTCACGCGGCTGCGGCCGGACAGCAGATACCACGCCATGATCGCCGCCCCGATCGAGAACGCCATCAGCGTGCCGGCAGCAACGCCGCGCATGCCGAACTGCGGCACAGGTCCGAAACCAAGACCGAGTACGCCGCCGAACAAAACCTGAAAGAACGCCGAGTTGAGAATGATCGCCGACGGCAGCTTCATGTTGCCGGTCCCGCGCAACAGCGCCGCCAGCGTGTTCATGACCCATGGTAGCACCGCGCCGCCGAAGAAGATCTGCGAGTAACCGATAGCCTCATTCAGAACACGGCCCCGGCCTCCGAGGGCGGCAAACAGAGACGGCCCGAAGATCAGCATGCCGATCATGAAGGTCAGGCCGAAGCAAATTCCGATCATCAATGCATGCACGGCAAGCGCGGATGCGCGATCGGCATCGTTGGCGCCCAGCGCGCGCGCAATTGCGGATGCGACGCCGCCGCCCATCGCACCCCCCGACATGGTCATCATCAGAATGACGAACGGAAACACCAGCGCCATCGCGGCCAGCGGCTCGACGCCAAGGCGGCCGATATAGGATGTCTCGGCGATCGCGACGCAGGTGCCGGCGGTCAATGCGACGACGTTGGGAGCAGCCAGTTTCAACAACGTCGAAAGAATCGGGCCATCAAGCAGCGGATTTCTGAAGGGGCCTTTGACAGCAGGCAGCGGCGGTTTCTCATCCGCCTGCACCACAGGAATTTCGGCAGCTCCCAGCTCGGACATGCACTCCCCGGCGTGGCGGTCTCATTCATATCAGCCGCCTCCGCCGACCCTTACCATCAAACCGCTGACCCGCGATGCGCGCCTTGCGCATGGCGCCCAGTCACCGGCTCGGAGTCAGGCCGAACCGAGTATCCCGGCGGCATCCGCCATCGACATGGGCCTGTCGCCGAGCAGCCTCTCGGCAACCGCACCATCACGTTCGCCCGGCAAAACCGCGAACGGGTCTTGGGCCGTCAGGCGGTGATCGACCACGAGCTTTGAGAGCAGCAGTCTGCGCGCGTCACCACGCAGGGCATGAATCCGGCTGCCCTCCCAGGCGAACGTCACCGCGCTGGCGACGTGATAGAGCGTGCTGGTGGCACGGCGAGCCTCGGCTTCGTTCTCGGAGTGCCCGGCCACCTCGCGGGCGAAGCCGATCGCCTTGTCCGTCAGGTTATGAAGACGGTCGCGCCAGCCCTGCGGAATGCCCGGCGCATCGTCAATCCGCGCATGGAGATCGGCGCCGAGCGCCGCTTCGGCACCGTGCCGGCCGACTGCGCGCTTCAGCGTGTCAAGGGCAACGATATTGCCGGTGCCTTCCCAGATCGAACCGAGATGCGCGTCGCGCAGCAGCCGCGGCGTCGCGAACTCTTCGATGTAACCGATGCCGCCGCGCATCTCCATCGCTTCGCCGCATACCTTGCGCGCATCGCGCGTGGCGCGATATTTCAGCGTCGGTGTCAGCACGCGGAGCAATGCGGCGGCATCCTGGCTGCCTGCCTCGGCGCGGTCCAGTGCATCGGCCGTGACGAAGCTCATCGACACCGCCTGTTCGGTCGCCAGCATGATCTTCATCAACTGCCGCCGCGCCAGCGGCATATCGACAATGCGGCGACCGAACACCACGCGATTGTTGGCGACCGTATTGGCATCGTGGTGCGCGCGGCGCATCAATGCGGCGGACTTCACACCATTGGACAGCCGCGACCAGTTGACCATTTCGGCCATCTGCACAAAGCCGCGATCGAGACGGCCCACAGCATAAGCAATCGCGCCCTCAAGTTTGATCTCGCCGGACGCCATTGAGCGGGTGCCGAGTTTATCCTTGAGGCGCACAATGCGGTAATGGTTCGGCGAGCCATCATCGAGTTCACGCGGCATCAGGAACAGGCCGACGCCCTGCGTCCCGCCGACCGCGCCTTCCGGCCGCGCCAGCAGCATCACCATCTTGGCGTCGGCGTTCGAGCAGAACCATTTCTCGCCGTGCAGCCGCCAGTGATTGCCTTCCTGCACGGCAATGGTGGTCAGCTTGCCGACATCGGAGCCGCCTTCTTTTTCCGTCATGAACTGCCCGCCTTGTGTGAGCTTCGTCATGTCGGTCTGGGTCAGGCCGTCGAGATATTTTGCTTTCAGCGCGTCGTCGCCAAAGCGCGACAGCAGCCGCGCCGCGCCGTCGGTGACGTTGATCGGACAGCCAAGCCCGAACTCGGCCTGATTGAACAGGAACGTGAAGGCGTGTTTGGCGACGGCCGGATAGGTGTCCGCCCAGCCGAGAATGCCCTTGCGATGTGACATCGCATGAATGCCGAACTCGCCGTAAGCCGTGCGTTCAAGCTCGCGATAGGCGGGATGATATTCGATCCATTGCCGGTCATTGCCGAAGCGGTCGCGCTGATGCAGCACCGGACCATGCTTGTCGGCGAGGCGCGCGCATTCATCGAGATGACCGCCGGCGAGCGAGCCGAGCCGGTCCAGATGCGGCTCGATGTGCTGAAACAGCGCGGCGGGAAGATGGATGCGCAACAGATCGGCAAGGATCGGATCCGCGCGATAGAAATTTTGGCCCGTGGTGTCCGGCGCAATGAGCTGAGCAGCGCCCGGCGTGAGCGGCAGGTTCATGAGCGATCCTCTCCAGCGTTTCTGCTTTCACGCGGGACGATCGCCAGCGGCGGTCGTCGTCCCGTTCCGGCGCAAGGTTGAGAGCTTTTCGGTGGCGTGGCAAACGAGATTTCGGTAAGCTTCGATTGATAATTTCTCAATTGGGGTCCGCCATGACCCGGCGACTGCCGCCTCTTTCCAGCCTGCCGGTGTTCGAAGCCGCTGCCCGACGGATGAGTTTTCTGCACGCGGCAGACGAGTTGGGCGTGACGCCCGGCGCAGTGAGCCGGCAGATCCAGAACCTCGAAAGCCATCTTGGAACGCCGCTGTTCAGGCGGGCCAACAGGACGGTGGAACTGACCGCCGAAGGGCGCGCCTACATGCAGGACATCCAGAGCGCGCTGGAGAAAATCTCAACCGCGACGGAGCGGGCGCGGATACCGGGCCGCCGGCGGCCGCTCGCCATCTGCGCCTATCCAAGCTTTGCGATTCGCTGGCTGATCCCGCGCTGGCGCAGCTTTCATGACCAGCATCCCGAAATCGACATCCAGCTCACAACATCGCTCGACAGCGCCGACTTCAGCCGCGATCCGTTCGATGCCGCGGTGATGGTCGGCAACGGCCGCTGGCCGGGTCTTGCATCAATGAAGTTGTGCCCGATCACGGTGTTTCCGATCTGTAGCCCGGCGCGGCTGAAGGGACACGTGCCGCTGAAACATCCGCGCGATCTCGCCCATCATCAGCTCATTCACGCCACATCGCGGCCCGAGGACTGGCCGCGCTGGCTGGAAGAAGCCGGAGCCAAAGGCGTCGACGGCACGCGCGGCATCACGTTCGAGAACCAGACGCTCGCCTTCCAGGCCGCGCTGGACGATATCGGCGTCGCGATGGGCATCGAGACGCTGGTGGTGGATGAACTGGCGCAGGGCCGTCTCGTGCAGCCGTTCAGGCACGTCCGGCAGACCCGGAATTCGTTCTATCTGGTCTATCCGAAAGCGAAGGCCGGCAATCCGCAGCTTGCGGCGTTTCTGGAGTGGCTTGGGCGCAAGACGCCAGATGCTCGCTAATCCGATCCACGTCAGGTGCGGAAATGCTTCGAGAGCTTCAGGCCCTGGCCCTGATAGTTCGACGCGATACGCTGGCCATACAACGCATCGGGGCGCGACAGCATCCTTTCGTACACAAGGCGGCCGACGATCTGGCCATGTTCGAGAATGAACGGCACTTCGCGCGAGCGCACTTCCAGCACCGCGCGCGAGCCCTGTCCGCCCGCACCCGCATAGCCGAAGCCGGGATCGAAGAAGCCCGCATAATGGACGCGGAATTCTCCGACCAGCGGATCGAACGGCACCATCTCAGCGGCGAAGTCCGGCGGCACCTGCACCGCTTCCTTCGAGGCGAGAATATAGAACTCGCCGGGATCGAGGATCAGGCTGCGATCCGGCCGCGCGCGGATCGGCTCCCAGAATTCTCCCACCGTGTATCCTGCGCGGCGATCGACATCGACCACGCCGGTGTGGCGCTTGGCGCGGTAGCCGACAAATCCGTCGGAGCCTTCGCCGGACAGATCGACGCTCAAGGCCACACCGCCGGCGAGATCGGTCTCGTCGCTGTCGACCAGCCGCTCGGCCGCGTGCAGCGCGTGCAACTCATCGCTGTCGAGCAGCGCATGACCGGTGCGGAACCGGATCTGCGACAGCCGCGATCCTTCGCGCAACAGCACTGGAAATGTCTTGGGACTGATCTCCGCATAGAGCGGACCGTGATAACCGGCGGCAATCATGTCGAAGCGGCGTGTGCCGTCGGCGATCACGCGGGTGAAAACATCAAGGCGGCCGGTGGAGCTCTTCGGATTCGCGGCGGCCTGAATCATCGGCGGCAGCGCGAGGCTTTCCAGCAGCGGCACGATATAGACGCAGTTGGTTTCCAGCACCGCGCCATCGGACAGATCAATCTCGTGCAGCTTCAGTTCGTCGATGCGCTGCGCCACCGTTATGTCCGGCCCCGGCAAGAAGCTCGCGCGCACGCGATAGGCAATCGCACCGAGACGCAGGTCAAGACTGGCCGGCTGAATCTGGCTTTCAACGAACGGATATTCCGGCAGGATCAGGCCGGCATCGGCCATTGCCGCGATCATGCGGTCGGGCAGAATTCCTGTCGCGTCGGGTGGCAGGGGGAAAGGCACCTTTTCTGTCCTCGTTTAGCTGCCCGGATATGCAGAAAGTCAGCAAATATCGGTTATCCGATGGGGTGCTTGACGGAAAGAGCGTGCGGGATTAAGGCTAGGACTTATCCCGTGGTCATTTGAGCCGGCCGGCTTGCAGCCACGTTAAATAACTCGCTAAACAGGCCGGGGACAGTGTGATCCCGGCTTGTGGAAAGATTTTCCAGGCCGGTTTTTTTGTGTCCACCGCAAGGTGGCCACGATGGAGTACACATGTCCGAGACCAAAACGCCCGCAGCCAAGCAGCTGTCCCCGACCCGCAATTATCGCCCCGAAACCCGCCTCGTGCATTCCGGCACGCTGCGTTCGCAGTACGGCGAAACCTCCGAAGCGCTGTTCCTGACGCAGGGGTTCATCTACGACACCGCCGAACAGTGCGAAGCGCGCTTCACCGGCGCAGATCCCGGCTTCCTGTATTCACGATTCTCGAATCCGACGGTGTCGATGTTCGAGCAGCGCATGATCGAACTCGAAGGCGCCGAGGCCGCGCGCGCCACCGCGACCGGCATGGCTGCGGTCACCACCGCGATCCTCGCTCCGCTCAAGGCCGGCGATCACGTGGTCGCGGCGAAAGCGCTGTTCGGTTCCTGCCGTTATGTGGTGGAGGATCTGCTGCCGCGCTACGGCATCGAGTCCACGCTGGTGGACGGCCATGACCTCGACCAGTGGCAAAAGGCGATGCGTCCGAACACCAAATCGTGCTTCCTCGAAAGCCCGACCAATCCGACCCTCGACGTTGTCGATATCGGCGCCGTCGCCGAGATCGCGCATCGCGGTGGCGCGCGGCTGATCGTGGACAACGTGTTCGCGACCCCGATCTGGCAGAGCCCGCTGACGCTCGGCGCCGACGTTGTGGTTTATTCGGCGACCAAGCACATCGACGGTCAGGGCCGCTGCCTCGGCGGCATCATCCTGTCGTCGGAGGCTTTCATCCAGGAGCACATTCATACGTTCCTGCGCCAGACAGGGCCTGCGATGTCGCCGTTCAACGCATGGGTGCTGCTGAAAGGGCTTGAGACGCTGAGCATCCGGGTCAAGGCACAAACCGAAAGCGCGGCCGCCATCGCCGATGCGCTGGCGAAGCATCCGAAAATCTCGCGGCTGATCTATCCTGGCCGGGCCGATCATCCGCAAGCCGCCATCGTCAAGAAGCAGATGCGCGCCGGCTCGACGCTGATCGGCTTCGAGGTCAAGGGCGGCAAGGCCGCGGCGTTCCGCACGCTGAATGCGCTGAAGCTGGCGCGGATCTCCAACAACCTCGGCGACTCGAAGAGCATCGTCACCCATCCGGCGACCACGACGCATCAGCGCTTGACGCCGGAGGCGCGCGCCGAACTCGGCATCAGCGAAGGCTTCATCCGCTTCTCGGCGGGGCTGGAGCATCAGGACGACCTGATCGAGGATCTGACGGCCGCGCTGGAGAAGGCGTGAAGGCAGAAGCGAGCTGGAAATTTCATGAGTACATTTTCGTTCCAGCAGGTCGATGTCTTCACCGGCAAACGGCTCAAGGGTAATCCGCTTGCCGTGGTCATTGGCGCCGACGGGCTTTCCGACGACGCCATGGCTGGGCTCGCGAACTGGACGAACCTGAGCGAAACCACCTTTCTTCTGAAACCGACGACGGCAGAGGCTGACTATCGCCTGCGGATCTTTACGCCATCAGGCGAACTGCCGTTTGCCGGTCATCCGACATTGGGCAGTTGCCATGTCTGGCTGAGCCTCGGAAATGCCGCCAAGCAGGCCCACGTCGTTCAGGAATGCGGTGCAGGCCTTATCAAAATCAGACGCGACGGGAACAGGCTGGCATTTGCCGCGCCTCCTCTGCGCCGGACCGGCAATGTCGAAAGCGATATTCTCGATCAGATCGCCCGCGGCCTGCAGGTTCGCCGGGACGCCATCACGGCATCGCAGTGGATCGACAACGGCCCCGGCTGGGTGGCGGTGATGCTGACGTCGCGAACGGAGATCCTGTCGCTGACGCCGGACTACCCGGCCCTTGGGAATCTGAAGCTTGGCGTGGTCGCGCCTTGGGACCCTTCGCGCGACGGTAAGGATGCCTCTTTCGAGGTTCGCGCGTTCGTATCCAACCGCTCGACCGAAGACCCCGTCACAGGCAGCCTGAATGCCGGTCTCGCGCAATGGCTGATGTCCGCAGGACTTGCACCCGCTGCATATGTCGCGAGCCAGGGTACCGTGCTTGGGCGAGAGGGCCGCATTTATGTCACGCGCGACGGTGACGATATCTGGATCGGCGGCGAGACGCAGACATGCATCGAAGGCAAGCTGACGATCTAACGCAACCCTACATCGGCCGAAAAGTCATCACGTTGCTCGGGATGTTGACCCCGGCCTTCACCTGCCCCACCGACTTGATGATGGTGTCGCCAAGCAACTGGGCGAAGCACGCGTAGCCCCAGTCGTTCATGTGCAGGCCGTCGCCGATCACGAACTTGTCGAACGGCATCTTCTCGTCCTCGTGCCACTGCCGCATGACTTCGAAGCGCGGAAACACCGAGACGTTCTTGAGCTTGGCGACGTCGCCGAGCAGTTTCACCATCTTGCTGGCATTCTCGGTTTTTGCAGCAACGGCTGGAACATATTGCGGATCGATCAGCACGACATCGATGCCACGGGCCTGAAGGCGCGCGATGCCGTCCTCCACCAGCTCAGCCGTCGCCGCGATATCGCTGGCGCTGCCCTTGACGACGGCATTGGTGCCGAGCTGCCAGATCACAAGATCCGGATCTGCGTCGAGAACGGCGACATCGAACCGCTTCATCATTTCGGGCGCATCCTGTCCGCCCATGCCGCGATTGATGACACTGATGTCGGCGGTGGGAAATTTGCGGCGCAACTGATCGGCAAGGCGGCTGGGATAGTTATAGGCGGCCGACGTGCCGTAACCGACCGTGGTCGACGAACCAAACGCGACGATGGTCACCGGCTCATCCGCCGCGATCCGCCGCGCAACGCGCGGCAGCGAACCCGGAACGTCCTTCACTCCCTTGGCGGGCAGGCAAGGCACGCGGGTCAGAATATCGCCCGCCCCTCTTGCGACGCTCCTCGCCGTCTCAATGGCTTTGGTCCCGAGTCCCTTCGGCTGCGCTTGAGATGTCTGCGCCAACACCGGGGAGACGGACGGCGATCCGCACATCATTGCCCCCGCCATGGCTGCAATCGCCAAACGACCGTAAAAATTCATCAACGTTGAATCCTGAGCTCCGCCGGATTAATGTGCGACGCCTCGACGATCATCGCCGACAGCGACCGGCCGATGCAGTCATGAACCAGTTTCGCCATTCCAAATCCATGCACCGGCCCGAACAAATCGAAATCACCGGCCTCGCTCCAGTGCCGCATGATCGAGAAGCGATCGAACACCGGAATTTCGTGCTCCTGCGCGACCACCCGCATCGTATCGTTATACGGCGTGACCGAGAGCATCGTTTCCATACGTGGGTTGTATTGAAGATTGATCAAGAGCACATCGGCGCCGGCCTTCTGCAAGGCGCCGATGCCGCCATCCAGCGCTGCGCGAAAATCGTCGGTGTCGATTGACCGGATCGCATCGACGGTCCCCGTCTGCCAGATCACGAGATCCGGCTTCTGGTCCTGCGGAAGCTTTTCGATCAGTTGGCCAAACCCGGCGGCCGCCTCCGCGGCAGTCTTCTTGGGCCGAAGATCGGTCCGGACATTAACGGTCACGCCAGCGAGGTTCTCGCGCAAGGTCGCCTCGAGCCGGGCTGGATAGGACGCGCTCGCCCCGTCAGCGCCGGCCAGAGCCGAAGAGCCGCTGCCGATCACGAGGATGTCCAGCCGTTTCCTGGTCTTGATCGCATCCGCGACTTTCGGAAATGCGCTCTCGGTCGTCAGGAGGTAAGCCGGCACGACGCAACCGGGGCTCTCCGCACGCGACGGAGAAACAGCCAGGAGACCCATCACCATCCCTGCAACCAGCAGCGCTTTCATGATCCGCCTCCCGCGAGATCGGCGTCGCTTTCCGCGCCTTTCGCGCGTTTGTCGGTTTTGCCTGCCTCGATCTTGTACCACGAAAACAGCCATGCGGCGGCTGACATGATGACAATCCCTGCGACGCTGACGAAGAAATGCATCCACGCTCCGCCGGACACTTCGGCGAGGACAAAGTGGCCCGCGAACGCCAGGAAGACGCCGAGGCAAAAAATTTCCAGCGAGTGCTGACCGCATCGGATGACCGGGCGCAGCCACGGCGATTTCAGACCCGGCCAGCTCGCCGGGATAAAGCGCACCGTGATCGCCGCGAGTGCGAGGAAATGGGCAAAACGCAGCACGTCGAGATCGGTCTTGTTGATCGGGTACATCCAGCTTTCCAGCCAGCGCGGCATGAAGGTGTTGAGTTGCGGCACATGCCAGGTCAGCGTCACACAGAACGCAAACGCAAGATAGGCGATACAAAGCCAGAGCGTAATCCGTGACGACAGAATACGGGCCATACGCTTCGCGCCGCCCAGCGCGCACCACGCCCCGAACACAAAGAGCAACTGCCAGGCGAACGGATTGAAGAACCACGTCCCGTTCGGATAGGCCGGGAGAGTAAGATCGAACTCCCATGTGACGGCATAGAGCAGGACCGACAATGCCAGAGCGAGGTCAGCCTTGCGCTGCATCAGCCAGATGATCCCCGGCAGGAAGATCATGAGCACGATGTAAAGCGGCAAGACGTCCATATTGACGGGCCGGAATTTCAGCAGCAGTGCCTGAACGATCGTAACGTCGGGCTGCTTGAGAAAATCGAGGATCCCCATTTCTTCCGCATAGAGCGGGTTATCGAACCGCGACGCGATGTAGGAGATTTCCGCGAGGTAGATCGTGAACAGGAAAACGTGCGCCACATAGATTTGCCAGACGCGCTTGAAGATGCGCGCGCTCGCCACCACGAAGCCGCGATCGAGCATCGCGCGGCTGTAGACGAACGCCGCCGTGTATCCCGAGATGAAAATGAAGATCTCGGTGGCATCGCTGAAACCGTAGTTGCGGATCGTGAACCAGGTCAGGATATTCGGCGGCAGATGGTCGATGAAGATCAGCCACAGCGCAATGCCGCGAAACAGATCGAGGCGCAGTTCGCGTTCGCCCGCGGCAGCCACGGCCTTCGCAGGCGCCTTCGCAACAGCCTGATCGGTCGTCTGGGTGGTCACGAGCGTCATTCCGGTCGAGTCCGTTTCAGTCGGTTCCGTCAGGAAGCCGGCAGCTCATGCCTGATCCTACGGAAGATCAAAGCGGCCCGCAAATTGCAAGCATTCCATTGGACAGGCGTCTGGAAGAATGCTGGATGGCAACGATGTTGAAACAATGATCGGCGCGACTTCGTATCCTGGACAGGCCGCCGCACCCATCAAGATCGAGTATTGGTGCCTACGCAAGGGATGAGAGGTCTGCTATCCTGTGACCCGAATGTGGACGGACACCATGTATCGCGCCGTGACCCGCCAGATTGAAGTGATCGTCGAGCCGAGCTTCCTGCCCGAGCGCTCGTCGGCCGAAGATGGCCATTTTTTCTGGGCCTACACGATCGCCATCGTCAATTCGGGGAATGAGACCGTGCAGCTCAAGACACGCCACTGGATCATCACCGACGGGGCCGGCCGCAGCCAGGAAGTCCGCGGCGAGGGTGTGGTCGGCGAACAGCCGGTGCTCGAGCCGGGCGAGCGGTTCGAATACACCAGCGGAGTGCCGCTTCAGACACCATCCGGATTCATGACCGGCAGCTACCAGATGGTGACCGAAAGCGGCGAACCGTTCGACATCGATATCCCGGCTTTCTCGCTCGACAGTCCAAGCTACAAGCGGACGCTGAACTAGAAGCGGATTTGGCATTCGCGCCACCGTGGATATCTCCGCGAAGGCGGAGACCCATAACCACAAGCCCGGTGATGACGATCGTGGCTAGTGCGATAGCGTGCGGGTCCGGCTTCGCGATTTTTCTCCATGTCGTCCCCGCGAAAGCGGGGACCCATACTCCCTGAGTCTTCGATGCTGTCGCGATAGCGGGTCAACTCTTTCTTTGGTTCTTACTGAGGACGGTGGTTATGGGTCCCCGCTTTCGCGAGGACGACATTGAAGGTGTTGAGATGTCTCGCGTTATCTCGAATTCAGATTCAATTTTCAAACAGCCACTTTCAAATATTTCAAACAGCCACGCATAATTGCTCTCGCGCCACGCGCGAGGTGAGCCTTTAGTCCGGCCCCCTGACGAGGGGCATGGAGCGCCGCGAGGCGCAAATGTGTTGTCTCGCTTCCTCTTGCGATGAGGAAGCGCATCGCCTCACGGCGCTCCACAGTCAGGTTTGCGCAGTCTGCGCAAGCTTGACTGCTATTTGGCGGCGATTTTGGGCGAGGGGAGCGTTCTTCCGGGACAGGACGAGCGCTTTCACGCCCCGATCCGGCGGCTTTCGCCGCGTTCGTGCCTGTCCGCGTCCAGCCACTGAAGGCAGAGCCACGTAGTTGGCCCGGACGCTGACCCCAGCCTCCCGGACGACACGGGTGCGAACCGTGCGCGCAGGCGCCGCATCCTGCTCCGCTTCACAAGCGCCCTCGAGAAGCGCCCCTCACGAACGGGACGCGATGAACTTAAGCGCGGTTCAGAGCGCGGGGATCTACATCCCCATCACGAAATGTTGCAGGCTCGTTGTCATTCGAAATCTCACCACGTCGTCCCCGCGCAGGCGGGGACCCATACTCCCTGAGTCTTCGGATTGAGGGAGATGCCGGAGCGATCTTCTCGCCATCGACGGGGGTTCGGTGGTTATGGGTCCCCGCTTTCGCGGGGACGACGATTGCATGTGATGCGACATCGTGCGTCTAACCACAGTTCGTCACCACCGCGCATCGCCGTCACCCCGGCTCGACACCCGCCTCATCCGGCGTGAACTCATACACCGAGCTGCAGAACTCGCAGGTCACGACCACCTTGCCGTTCTCCACCATGTCGGCGCGGTCTTTCGGGTCAAAACTCGCGAGCATTCCCGCCACAGCATCGCGCGAGCAGGAGCACTGCGCCCGCATCGCCTGCGTCGGAAACACCCGCACGCCGCGTTCGTGAAACAGCCGGAACAATAGTCGTTCGCCCGACAGATCCGGATCAATCAATTCGACGTCCTCGATGGTGCCGAACAGCGAACGGCTTTCGGCCCAAGCATCGTCTTCCGGGATTTCGTGAACGACAGCGCTTTCAGGCGCGTCGCCGGGATGCAGATCGGGCTGCCGCGCGCGCTCCGGCGCCTTGGGCAAAAACTGCATCAGCATGCCGCCGCCGCGCCAGCGATGCTTCGGACCGTCGCCGCCGCGAAATTCCTCGCCGACCGCGAGCCGCACCCGCGTCGGAATTTGCTCCGAGCGCAGAAAGTATTCATGCGCCGCATCTTCCAGATTGCCGCCCTCGAGCGCGACGAGCCCTTGATAGCGGCTCATGTCGGCGCCCTGATCGATGGTCATGGCCAGATGCCCGTGGCCGAGCAGCGCCGCGGAATCCTGACCCGCCTCAAGCTTGCTTGCATCGAAGCGCGCATAGGCGCGCAGCCGGTTGGGCGCCTGGAAATCGACCACGATCAGCGACACCGGGCCGTCGGTCTGGGTCTGCAGGATGAAGCGGCCATCGAACTTCAGTGTCGAGCCGAGCAGCGTCGTGAGCACGATGGCCTCGCCGAGCAGTTTGCCGACGGGTGCCGGATAATCGTGCTTGGTCAGAATCTCATCGAGCGCCGGCCCCATCTTCGTCAATCGGCCGCGCACGTCCAGCGCGCTGACTTCAAAGGGCAGCACGGCATCATCCACCGGCGTCGCGGAGGGGGCACGGATTTGGCTTTCGAGAGTCATATCGAACGCATTCTTTTCAGGAGAACCGAATTGCCGCAGTGAAAAGCTCAAACCATGACGGTCTGACTTCCGGCCCCAGGGCAATGATGGATCAAGCTAGTGGTCCGATTCTAACATTCGCATCCCATTTCAGCAGGCATTTTTCCGAATGTTAGAATCGACGGACCACTCGCAAATATAAGTTTCTAGTGGAGTTTTGGATTTGACATTCGCTTTACGGACTCGCCGCCCATTGGGTAGCGAATGTCAAATCCACTCCACTAGGTGTCCGCACAATATAGGGTGCCTTGTTCCGCAAAAAAGGGAGCGGATCGGGAACAAGGCTTCCCGAAAACGGAGCAGGAACGCGCCGAGGCACCTAGCCGATCGCGTGCATGCACCAGGCCAGAATGCCCTTTTGGGCGTGCAGGCGATTTTCGGCCTCGTCGAACACCACCGACTGCGGGCCGTCGATTACCTCGTCGGTGACCTCCTCGCCGCGATGCGCCGGAAGGCAATGCATGAAGATGGCGTCGGGATTTGCCAGCGACATCAGCTTCGCATTGACCTGATAGGGCTTCAGCAGGTTGTGACGATGTTCGCCGTCCTTGTCGCCCATCGACACCCAGGTGTCGGTGACCACGCAATCGGCACCGCGCACCATCTCGTCGGCTTTGGTGCCAAGCACGATCGGCGCGTCTGTCGCCTTGATCCAGTCCTTCAGCAGCTTGTTGGGGGCGAGTTCCGGCGGCGTCGCAACGCGCAGGTTGAATCCGAACCGCTCCGCGGCATGCGCCCACGACGCCAGCACATTGTTGTCGTCGCCGGTCCACGCCACCGTGCGTCCCTTGATCGGACCGAGATGCTCTTCGAAGGTCATCACGTCCGCCATCACCTGACAGGGATGCGAACGCCGGGTCAGGCCGTTGATCACGGGCACGGTGGCGTGCGCCGCGAGCTCGGTCAGCGCTTCGTGGTTGAGAATCCGGATCATGATCGCATCGACAAATCGCGACAGCACCCGCGCGGTATCGGCGATGGTTTCGCCGCGACCGAGCTGCATTTCAGCGCCGGTCAGCATGATGGCTTCGCCGCCGAGCTGGCGCATGCCGACATCGAACGAGACACGGGTGCGCGTCGACGGCTTGTCGAAGATCATCGCCAGCGTCTTGCCGTCCAGCGGCCTGGCGGAAATGTCCCCGGCCTTGCGCTTCTGCTTCATCGCCATGCTGGCGTCGAGAATTGTCCGCAGCTCCCTGGCCGGCATATCGAACAGATCGAGAAAGTGACGCGGCGACTTGCTCATCGCGCGGCCTCGCGCCGCGCGGGAACGCGCGTCAGCTTTGCGCACACGCGCTCGACACGCGACACAGCGTCCTCGATCTCCGCCTCGGTCACGATCAGCGGCGGCAGCAATCGCACGACGTTCTCGCCGGCGCCGACGGTGAGCAGCTTTTCGTTGCGGAACGCGGCGACGAGATCGCCGGCAGGCACCACCGCTTTCAGGCCGATCAGCAGGCCGTCGCCCCGGACCTCATCGACAACGTCGGGATAACGGTCGACGATCGACGCCAGCTTCTGTTTCAGCAGCAGCGACGAACGCTGCACATGGTCGAAGAACTTCGGCGCCAGCATCACATCGAGCACGGCGTTGCCGGCGGCCACTGCGAGCAGATTGCCGCCGAATGTCGAACCGTGGGTGCCCGGCGTCATGCCCGCGGCGGCAGCCGCCGTGGCAAGACACGCGCCGATCGGGAATCCGCCGCCAAGCGCCTTTGCCAGCGCCATGATATCGGGTTCAACGCCGGTCTTCTCGTAAGCGAACAGACTGCCGGTGCGGCCCATGCCGGTCTGCACCTCGTCGAACACCAGAACGAGCTTGTTGTCGTCGCAGAGCTGCCGCAGCGCGCGGAAGAACGAAGGGTCCGCCGCGCGCACGCCGCCCTCGCCCTGCCATGGCTCGATGATGATGCCCGCGGTGTGGGGGCCGATCGCCTTCCTGGTGGCTTCAAGATCGCCGAGCGGCACCTGATCGAAGCCCTCGACCCGCGGCCCGAAGCCTTCGAGATATTTCTGCTGACCGCCGGCGGCGAGTGTCGCAAGCGTGCGGCCATGGAACGCACCTTCAAAGGTAATCAGCCGATAGCGTTCCGGGTGGCCGTTCACCGCCTGAAACTTGCGCGCCATCTTGATGGCGGCTTCCATCGCTTCCGCGCCGGAATTGCAGAAGAACACCACGTCGGCGAAGCTTGCGTCGCACAGCCGCGCCGCCAGCCGCTCACCTTCCGGAATCGTGAACAGGTTCGAGACATGCCACAGCTTCGCGGCCTGCTCCTGCACGGCAGCGACCAGATGCGGATGCGCGTGACCGAGCGCGTTCACCGCCACGCCGCTGGTGAAATCGAGATAGCGGTCGCCGTTGGTCGCGATCAGCCACGGGCCCTCGCCGCGCTCGAAAGCGACATCGGCGCGGGCAAAAACCGGCAACATGTGAGAGTCGAGATGCGGCTTGGCAGTATGGCTCATGGCGACCTGATCGATGGTAAGGGGCCGGCAGCGGCGTGATCGCATCAGCGCTCATTGCCCTGTTGCCTGCCCCGGAAACGAAACGTGCCGCCCGAAAAAGGCGGCACGTGACGGTTATTCTATTGGCGGACCCTGTTGTGTCAATCCACGCGAGCCCTTCTCAAGGAAGGGCGGCAGCCCGTTTGTCACTGCGGCTGAAGCATAATCCGGTGTTTTTAGACCTGTTCCGGCATTGAAACCGCCACGCAGGGCAAGAAAGCCGCGATTTTTAGCGTCGCACAAAGATCGAATTTATTTGCTTTTTGACCGGAACATGTGGACGCGCCATGCCCGACTCTTGCGCGTGAGTCACGGCATATTGTAGCATTCTTGGCGTTGGGTACGACATCTCGTGCGGCGGTTCTGATCCTCGATTGTCTTCGGTACGGCGTAAACGCCCGGTTGCTGTTCATGCAGCCGGCGAGGGCTAAGGGATTCTGCCGACAGGGATTTTGGACCCTTTGCAATCGCGACGCCGCGTCAAAAATGGCCGGCGCGATATCAAAAGGAAGAGTGCGATGACGGTAATAAGCTGGACCGACGATCGCGTTGAACAGTTGAAGAAGCTTTGGGAATCCGGGCTTTCGGCAAGCCAGATCGCCGCCGAACTCGGAAACATCACCCGCAACGCCGTGATCGGCAAGGTGCATCGGCTGGGTCTCTCCGGCCGGGCCAAGAGCCCGTCATCCGCGGCGCCACGGCAGCGCAAGGTGCGCCCGGCGCAGCATATGATGCGGATCAGCCGCCCGGTGTCGCGCGGCAACACCGCGCTCGCCCATGTCTTTGAGGTCGAAGCCGAGCCGGATCCGATTGCCTATGACAACGTGGTGCCGATAAGCCAGCGTCTCAGTCTGCTGGAGCTCAACGAGAACACCTGCCACTGGCCGGTCGGCGATCCGGGCAGTGCGGATTTCTTCTTCTGCGGCGGCAAGGCGCTCACCAGCCTGCCGTACTGCGCGCATCATTCGCGCGTCGCCTATCAGCCGGCGAGCGATCGCCGCCGCACCTCGCGGCCAAGCACGAAATAGCCGGAAATCCCGACATCAACAGCGAAAAAGCCTCATCGATCCGATGAGGTTTTTTTGTTGCGACATGGCACCCTTCTGCAAAGAACGGCTTTGCGATCTCGCGGCGAGACTGTGACCGCCGATGCCTGCTTCCTGTCGGGCAAGATCCGGTCCTAAAACCGGCTCCCGCCTTTCGGGATCATGCCCCTATTCTTTCGCCGCGGTCTTCTCGCTGGCCGGAGTCTTCGCTGCCGGGAAGCATGCGGTGAAGGTCGCGCCGTGACCGGGAACGCTCTCGATCAGAAGCCGCCCGCGATGACGGTTGAGGATATGCTTGACCAGCGACAGGCCCAGTCCGGTGCCGCCCTGCGCGCGGCTGTCGCCGACATCGACGCGATAGAACCGTTCGGTCAGGCGCGGCAAATGCTCCGGCGCGATGCCGGGACCGAAGTCCCGCACCGCGAGGCGAATTTCACCGGCGTCGCTAGGCGCGGGTTCGGTCAGTGACACCACGACGCGTCCGCCGGACGCACCGTATTTGAGCCCGTTCTCGATCAGGTTTTCCAGCAGGCGCAGCAATTCCTCGTTGTCACCCGCGACGACAACCGGCTCCTGCGGAAGCTCGACATCGATCACAACCTGACGCTCGCTCGCCAGCGGCTCGAGGCCATCGACCACCTGACGCACCAGCGGCACGACATCGACCAGTTTTTCGGGACGCACATGCGCGCTGAGTTCAACCCGCGACAACGACAGCAGATCGTCGATCAGCCGCGCCATGCGCGTCGCCTGTGCGTGCATGATGCCGAGAAAGCGTTCGCGCGCCTTGGCATCCTCGCGCGCCGGGCCTTGCAGGGTATCGATGAATCCTGACAGCGCGGCCAGCGGGGTGCGCAATTCGTGGCTCGCATTGGCGACGAAATCGGCGCGCATTTCCTCGACCCGGCGCAGCGGCGTCTGATCCTGGAAGGTCATCAGGATGCAGTATTCGCTGCCGCCGAACGCGGTCGGCAACGACAGCGGCGTCACGATCAATTCCATCCAGCGGTCGACAGGAACGCGGTCCACATAGCTGGCTCGCTGCGGCTGGCGGGTGGCGATGGCTTCGCGCAGCGCCGCGATGATTTCGGGAGAGCGCAGCGCGAACAGCGCCAGTTCGTTCTTGCGCAGAGCCGGCGCCAGTTGCGCCGCGGCGGTGTTGAAATGCAGCACGCGCCCGGCGCGGTCGAGCAGCACGGCCGCGTCGGGCATTCCGCCGACCAGCGCCTGCACCACCGGCATCTCCGCGGGCCGCGCGCCGATCATGTCTTCGGCCGTTGGAACGGACTGATGCAAATGCCATGGCACGAGTGCCGCGCCCGCGATCACGACGAACACCAGCCCGGCCTGCGGCAGCGTCAGGCCGCCGAACATCACCGAGGCTATGAGGCCGAGCGCCGTCGCGATCAGAATGATCGCCGACCGCCGCAGCCTGTCCGACCACGGAGCAAAACCGGAATTTGGAGACGTCATCGTCATGCGCAACACCTGTTTCGCGCCCGTCGGGCTGACGCCAGCCCACCCTGCGAGACCGGACCCTACGAGACCGGAGACCGTGATCCCTGGGGCGGCTCCTTGGCCGACGGAGACTTCGCGGCTTCGTCGAGCCTTTGCAGGGCCGCGGAGACCCGCTTCGCCCGAAGACCGACAATAAGCTCCCGAAGCGAGAGCAAGATGACAGAAATAATGAACGGGACGAGATAATAAAGCACCCGGAACAACAGCATCCCGGCCAGCAGTTCCTCCCGGTCGAACTGGAACAATCCAACCAGCATCGCGGCATCGAATACGCCGAGGCCGCCCGGTGAATGACTGGCGAAACCGAGCAGCGTCGCAGAGACGAAGATCACCGCGACCACGATGAACCCGACATGCGGTTCATCGGGAACCAGAATGTACATCGCCAGCGCGCAGAAGCCGAGATCGACGATACCGATCAGGATCTGCAAAAGCGTCAGCGGTCCGCCTGGAAGAATGACAGTCCAGCTCCCGCGGCCGACTTCGCGCGGCTTCATCCAGACCCAAACGACGTAGGCACACAGGCAAAGCAGGATGCCGACCGCAGCGACGCGATTGAGCCAGATCGGCAGCTTGTCGATGGAGGCGGCCGCTTCCGGATGGTAGGCGACGCCAAGGCCCAGCACGGCGGCGTTGCCGAGCCAGAACGTCAATCCGGCGAGGAAGCAGACCTTGGCGACATCGACCGCCGAAAGACCCCACGCCGAATAGACCCGATACCGCACCACGCCGCCGGTGAAGACGCTGGCGCCGACATTGTGGCCGATCGAATAGCTGGTGAAGCCGGCAAAAGCGGCGACCCGGTAAGGCACGGCGTCGCGTCCGATGGCACGCAGCGCGAACAGGTCATAGAACGTCAGCGTGAAATAGCCGGCCGCGACGCAAAGTCCGGCGAGTACGATGGTGCGGGTTTCGGTGCCGCGCAATGCCTCATAGAGGTCGTCGACATCGAGACCCTCGAGCATGTGATAGAGGATGTAACAAGCGGTCGCGATGATCGCGATGCTGATCGCGACACCAAGCTTGTGCAGGATCTGCTTCTCGCGCATGTACGCGATGGCCCCGCGCAGTGTCTCCAGCATCCAGACCTCAAAAATTCCAGCAAGCACCTTTTCCGGCAATGCTGTCCTAGCAGACCGGCGCGGCGACCGCGAGGGCCGGTATCACCGATTTGAGCCCATTTACAATGCGGAAGTCACGTTAAGGATCATATTAAGATCGCGGTTCTCCGCCGCACCGCAACGGTGCCGCTGCCGTGTCAGGGCGATGACGCCGATTTGACCTGCTCGCGCTGAAAAAACAGCAGGTCCAGTTCGGTGGCGGGCTGTCCGAGCCCTGTCAAAAGCGCATGAGTCTGGCCGCGGTGATGGGTCTGGTGATTGAACCAGTGCGCCAGAGCCGGAGCCAGTTCCTGCACGAAATGCTCGGGGCTTGAGACGCGCCGATAGGAAATCGTTCCGGCGATGCGCGCATCATCCAGTCCATCGACATAGGCCACGATCCGGCTGTCTTCCGCCACACGGGCAGCGCGGAGCGCGTCGAACGTCTCGAACAGGATCGCATCGAGCCGGTCCGGCGCATCGCCCTCGCCGGTAAAGCGCTTCATCCAGATGCGATCTGTTGCCAGCAGATGATTCAGCGTGCCGTGGACGGACTTGAAGAAGGCGCCGCGATCAGCCCGGTAGCCGGCCTCGCCGAGACGGCCGGCGGCCTCATACAGCCGCGCGTTCGCCCACGCATTGTAGTGGCCGAGCATCCGGAAATGCGACGTCAGGCTTGCCATCTCGCGTCAGCCTGCTGCCGTGTGCCGCGCGACCACAAGGCTGCGCAACCACGAGCCGACCGCGCAACCGAGGACATAAGCGGCGAACAGGACAAGACCGAGGTCGAGCCAGTATCCGGCCCGGCCCGGCGCGAGATGAAACACCGAAGCCAGGATGAGCACTGCGACCAGCACCGCGACCTTGCGCAGCGTCGTTGTGGACCAGCCGCGCCCGCGATGGACCACCGCGACCCACCCCATTGCGAGACCGGCGACGGCTGATGCCAGCACCCAGCCCCAGTTGAATGCCGCAAGGTAGATCATCAGGTGTCGTTCCTCTGACGTGACGGCATCGTCATGTTCATTTCACCACGAAGTCGATGCGCCGGTTCTTGGCCTTGCCGTCGTCGGTATCGTTGGCGGCAACTGGCTGCGAACTGCCATAGCCCACCGCTCTCAGCCGATCCGGCGGCAGCCCGGCCTTGATCAGATAATCCGACACCGCCTGCGCGCGCTTTTCGGACAGCGCCATATTGGCGGTATTGTCGCCGTCGCTGTCGGTGTGACCTGCCACCTCGATGTTGGCGGTCGGACAGCGCAACGCTGTTTCAATCAGCTTGTCGAGCAGACCCATGGAATCCCTGTCGATGGTGGCGCGGCCAGAGTCGAACCTGATCTTCGCCTTGCCCAGCAGTTCGAAAAACAACTGCTGGCAAACGGTCGGATCGACCGCGCTGGCCACCGGCTTGACGGAAACGTCCGCCTTGACGCCCCAGCCCTGCGGCAACTCGCCGCCGATGCTGCCGCGAATCTGGTCCGCCGCGACCGCATAAAGCGCATCGCCCGACAGCTTGACCTCCCGGTCCGAGAGCATCAGCGAGCCGGTCGAGACCCGCGACAGCGCGCCAAGCGCGGCCACCACCGCGTTCTGGAATCCCTGCGGCGCACCGGCGCTCGCCTTCAGATTGTCCACCAGCTTTTCAGCGAAGAACTTGCGGCCGACCGCCGCGACGATGGCGGCATGCACATTGTTGTCGGGCACATAACCTTCGAGGGTGACGGTATTCGCGACCGGGTCCTTGTTGGCGCGGAAGACATAGGGCGGCGCCTTGATGGCGTTCTCCTTCACCGAATAACCTTCGGGGAGGTTTCTGAGCGCCGCCAGGATCGCCTCGCGACTGCCGATTTCACGCGCCATGCCGGTCAGGCTGACGGCTGTGTCGCTCAGCGTGATCTTGCCGTCCTTGAGCTTGCCGATCTGATCGATCAGCAGCAGCGCCGCGCTGTCGAACCGCGGCGGCGCGCCCCGCGCCAGAACCATCCGGTCCGAGACCTCGGTACCAGCGGCCGCGGCCCGCGTGGCGTCCGCCAGCCGCGCCTTGCTCGCAGGCAACGGCGCGTGCCCGTTGAGCGTGATCCTGACCACGTCGCGCTCGACCGACCATTCGAACGGCCTGGCTTCGGCGATCAGGCGGGTGTCGTCGTTGAGCAGCCGCACGCCGGTCACGGCCTCGACCTGCGAGGCAGCGCTGCGCCGGCCCTCTTCCGAAAACGCGTCCGCCGACAGCGTGACATCGCGGCCGGACACGGAAATGCGGGTCTTGTCGAGGACCGTGTCCTTGAGCGCGGCGGTCGCGCGCGCCGTGAGATCGGTCTCAAGAGGCGAGGTATTCGTCCAGATCGCGCCGATCCAAAGGAATCCCAGGGGAATCAACCCCGGCCACCATTTTCGCGCCCAACTGGATATTCGGCTCATCCCGGACCTTCACCTGACGGGATGGAGACAAAACAAACCCTTGGCGGGGTGTCAAACGGGAAATGAACGCGGAATTGGACCGGATGCCGAAGGCCCGTTCCGGGCCTACCGGCGGGTGTTTCGACTATCCGCATAACCGTTTGTTCAACGGTTTCTGCCAAATCTCGGGGCCGGATCCATCAAGCGATCGGCCCGAGCCCGCCGCCATGAAGCAGCTTCGCCACAACGTCATTCGCGCCGGCCTCGATGCGCTGTATTTCACCGGCATGCACCATGTGCTGCGGCCGATCCTGGCGGGCGTCGGCGCCATCTTCATGCTGCATCACGTTCGCCCGGCCCACGACGATCCGTTCCAGCCCAACCGGCACCTGGAAATCACCCCCGAATTCCTGCGCGAGGTGCTGGCGCATGTCCGCGCGCACGATGTCGACATCGTGTCGATGGACGAAGCGCATCGCCGGATGCGGGATCACGACTTCGCGCGCCGCTTCGCCTGCTTCACCTTCGACGACGGCTATCGCAACAACCGCGACCACGCGCTTCCCGTGATGCGCGAACACAACGCGCCGTTCACGGTCTATGTCGCCAGCGATTTCGCCGAAGGCACCGGCAGGCTGTGGTGGGAGGCACTGGAGCGCGTCGTCGCCAAGGCCGGGACCATCGAGATCATCCACGACGGCACGATGCTGCGGCTCGATGCGCATGACGCCGCCGCCAAGCAGGACGCATTCAACCAGGTCCACGACTGGCTGCGCTCGCTCGGAAGCGACGCCGAGGTCCAGCGCGAGGTCGGCGCATTGTGTGCGCGGCATGGCGTGGACGATTCTGCGATTGCGCGCGAGCTGTGCATGTCATGGGATGAATTGAAGATATTTTCCGCCGATCCGCTGGTGAGCATCGGCGCGCACACCGTCAGCCACTGCAATCTGGCGCGCGAGTCCGAGACCGGCGCACTGCGCCAGATGCGCGACAGCCGGGCACGGATCGAACACCACCTGCAAAAGCCCGCGCGGCATTTCGCCTATCCCTATGGCGACAAGGCCGCGGCGGGGGCGCGCGAATTCGCGATGGCAAGGGAGCTTGGCTTCGCAACCGCCGTGACCACGCGGCCCGGCATGATCTTCGCCGAGAACGCCGAACACCTCACGGCACTGCCGCGCATTTCGCTGAACGGCAACTACCAGACCACGCGCTTCCTGTCGGTGCTGACATCTGGCGCCGCGACCGCGATGTGGAACGGCTTCCGCCGCGGCGACGCGGCGTAGAACGCGTTTCAAACAGGTTGCGCATTCCCGCCATTCCTTGACTTGGGCTTCGTTGCTGGCGCTATATCGCCGCCAAAGCAACAGGAGGCACCATGTTCAAGGATCTGTTTTCACTGAAGGGCCGCATCGCCGTCGTCACCGGCGGCTCGCGCGGCATCGGCAAGATGATCGCGTCGGGCTTTCTCGCCCAGGGCGCCGCGAAGGTCTACATCACCGCGCGCAAGGCCGGGCCCTGCGAGGAAACCGCCAAGGAACTGACCGCCGCCTATGGCGGCGAATGCATCGCGCTGCCGATCGACATGTCCACCGTCGCCGGCTGCGAGAAGCTGGCCGAAGAACTGATCAAGCGCGAGCCGAAGATCGACATCCTCGTCAACAATGCCGGCGCGGCCTGGGGCGCAAACTTCGACGAGTTTCCGGAAGCCGGCTGGGACAAGGTGATGAACCTCAACGTCAAGTCGCTGTTCTTCCTCACCAAGGCGCTGGCGAAGCCGCTGCGCGCCGCAGCGACCAGGGACAAGCCCGGCAAGGTCATCAACATCGCGTCGATCGACGGCCTGTTCGTCAATCCGCTGGAGACATACTCCTATCAGGCCAGCAAGGCGGCGGTGATCCACCTCACCCGGCGCATGGCGGCGAAGCTGATCCAGGACAACGTCATTGTCACCGCGATCTGTCCCGGCGCATTCCAGTCCGACATGAACACCGCGGCGCGTGACCATGCGGACGCCGTCGCGTCGCGCATTCCCGCAAAGCGCATCGGCACGCCGGAGGACATGGCGGGTGTTGCGATCTACCTGGCCTCGCGCGCCGGAGACTATGTGGTTGGCAACGCCATCGCGGTCGACGGCGGCATCGTCTATGCGAGCCCCGGACTTCCGGTCGCCGGGGAAGGCTAGGCCGCCTTCATCATCTGCCGGTAGATCGCGAAATACTGTTCGCGCATATTGGCAATATCGAACTCGGTCACGAAGTGCTGCGCGGTCGTCGCGATCCGCGCGGCAGCTTCGGGATTGCCTGCAAGGGCTGCGATCCTGTCGGCAAGATCCTCCGCCGAGCAGGCCTTGAACTTGATGCCGTTTGATCCATCGACCAGAAGCTCGGCCGGCCCGTCGACATCGGCGGCGACCACCGGCACGCCCGCCGCCATGGCCTCTAGCAGCACAAGCCCGAAGCCTTCGTAGCGCGACGGCAGCACGAAGATATCGGCGTTCCCAAGCAAGGCCGGGATATCGGTGCGGTCGCAGAGAAAGTGGACGCGATCCGATACGCCCTCCGCCGCGGCGAGGCGCTGCAGGCCCGGCACCATCGCCCGATCGCCTTCGGGCGGATCGCCGACAAAATCGCAATGAATGTCGAGGCCGCGCGCCCGAAGGATGCCCACGGCCTTGATCAGAATATCCTGGCCCTTCTGGCGCGGGTAAAGCCGGGCGACGTTGATCAGCCGCAGCGGTCCGCCTGGCCGCAGCGGGCGCACCGGTGCGCAGAACGATGCCAGCGGAATGGCGTTATGCACTTTAAAGATCCGTCGCAGCCTCGCGGCCTCGCATTCGCGCGCGACCGCCGCAGAAATGGCGATGTTCCAGTCAACGAAGCGGCGATGCAGCCGCACCTTGACGCGATCCCATGCAGGGACGAGGCCGGTATTGTGAATCGTGTAGCCGACGCTCATCGGCCGATACAGCTTGCTCAGCATGGCGAAATGCTTCGCGCCGGTGTCGTGCGCGTGAATCATCCTGACATCGTGCCGGCGCATGATGTTGAGCAGCGTCAGAACGATACGCGGATTGCGCTGGCCGGGCGGGCGTTTCAGAAAATAAACCGGGTGGCCTGTCGCGGTGAGGCTCTCCGCGAGATAAGCATTGACCTTGTCATTGATGACCACAAAGACCTGCGGCAGACCGGGACTTTCCGCGCAACTCGCTGCGAAACTGGTGAGCAACCGTTCAGAGCCGCCCATACTCAGCGACGAAATCAGTTGAAGTACAGACGCCATAATGTGCTTCGATCCCCGGCCCGAGCGCCGGGCGTGCCAACAAATTGCCCCGGTGCCGCCAGGAACACTCCCGCGCCTCATCAGCGCAGGTCATGATCGGCGATCCTGGAACCCCGGGACCGGGCATTCCGAAAAGCGGAACGTGGCCAGCGGACACGGCTATTCTAGGGCAGCATTTCAGGAAAATGCCTTACGCATTCGGCAGGAGTTTGTTTGCGAGAGCCGCGCAGCGAACCTGCTAAAGCGAACGCGCTAGTATGTCTCGACGTGATAGCGGCCGCTTTCGCGCATCTTCGGCTTCAGCGCCGGCCAGTCGATCGACGCTGAACGGCAGGCATCGGCGAACGCTTCATCGACGCCGCTCTCCATGCCCTTCAGGCCGCAGATATAGACATGGGTCTTGTCGTCACGCAGCAGCGCGGCGATCTGCGCCATCTCGCCGCGGATGCGATCCTGCACATAGACGCGCGGCTGATCCGGCACGCGCGAGTAGCAGAAATACTTGCCGAGCAATTTCTCCGGCACCTTTTGCAGCGGCCCGAAATACGGCAATTCTTCCGGACGCCGCGCTCCGAAGAACAGCAGCAACCGCCCCGGCGCATCGGGCATGGCGCGGCGGCGGCGCTCGGTGAAGCCGCGAAATGGCGCCGAGCCGGTGCCGGTGCAGATCATGACGATGTTGGCGGCGGGATCGTCCGGCATCAGGAAGGTCGCGCCGAACGGGCCGGTGACCTCGACCTTCGCGCCGCGCGGCAGGTCGCAAAGATAGTTCGAGCAAACGCCCTTGTCTTCGCGCTTCACGGTGAGCGCAAGATTGTTGGTGTTGGGCTTCTCGCCGCCGCGCGGGCTTGCCACCGAATACAGCCGCGCGACATGCGGCTTGCCGTTCTCGTCATTTCCGGGCGCGACGATGCCGATGCTCTGGCCTTCCAGCACCGGAAACTTCTGATCGCCGAAGTCGAGAATGATGTGACGGACATCAGAATCCGCACTGGCGTCGGTCAACCGGAAATTTCCGGTGACGGTCGCGGTCGCGGGCTTGCCGCGGTTGTAGAGATTGACCGTCGGCTTGCTGGCGGAATGCGGCGCCACCGGCTTGCCGCCGAGCCCCTTGCGGGCCTCTTCGAGCAGCCGTGAGACTTCATCCTCCAGCGCTTCGACTGCGCTGCCCTCTCCGGAAACTGCCGCGACCTCTTCCTGCTTCGGCAATTCCTCCCACGAGTATTGCTCCTCGAGCGAATAGGCTCTGGTCACCACGCGCCAGTTGTCGATCGACCCCGTGGGGCACGGCGAAATACAGTCCATGCAGTGATTGCAGATCGACGCATCGACGACATAGTTGTTGCCGTCATGCGTCACCGCGTCGACCGGACATGTCTCTTCGCAGGTGTTGCAGCGAATGCAGATTTCCGGATCGATGAGGTGTTGCTTGATGAGGTCTATAGCGTGAGCGTTCATGGCTGCTTTTCGAACTTTTCCCCTCTCCCCCTGTGGGAGAGGGTGGCGAAGTTGAGCGAAGCGAAACTGAGCCGGGTGAGGGGTCGCGATGGTATTGAACCCCTCACCCGCCCTCGCTTTGCTCGGGCACCCTCTCCCACAAGGGGAGAGGGGAAGAGCATCACGCCGCGATCTTCACGTATTCGAAGTCGCCGGGTTTGTTGTCGATGCCGACCTTGGGAGGCGCGATCCAGTTCGCGAACTTGCCGGGTTCGGAGATCGGCTCCATCAGCGACGAGATGAAATCACCATCCGCGCTGGAGGGCAGATAGTCGTCGCGCACCTTCTTCCATTCGGCATCGGAGACGATGATACCCTTCGGGGTCGCCTGCACATTGGCGAATTCGCCGATCTGGCGGTGGAACGCGGTGTGCGGCAGTTCGAGGCGAAAATTCACGCCGGCCTTCTCGATCACCTTGTTCCAGCGCTCGACGCCCTTGGCGCAGTCTTCGGTATAATCGTCGCGCAGCCGCATGTTCAGCGCGGTGAGCGCCGGTTCATCCACCAGCGTGATCCTGCCATCGACCATCTTCAGCACCTTGTAGATGTCGTTGGTGAGGCGGTGATCGTCGTCGATCTTGGTTTCCTGGAAACGGCCCTTGAGACCCGCATTGTAGAAATTCGCGGCGTTGGTGGAGACTTCCGAGCCGAACAGATCGAGCGACAGCGAATAGTGCAGGTTCATCTTCTTCTGCATGGTCGGCAGATCGATGACGCCGAGGGCACGAACCTTCTCGATGTCGTTGGGGTCATCGATGCCGGCGGCCTTCATCGCATCGCAGGTGCGCTGAAGCACGCGGCTGACGCCGGTCTCGCCGACAAACATGTGATGGGCTTCCTCCGTCAGCATGAAACGGCAGGTCCGCGACAGCGGATCGAAGCCGGACTGCGCGAGCGATTCAAGCTGCATCTTGCCGTCACGATCGGTGAAGAACGTGAACATGAAGAACGACAGCCAGTCCGGCGTCGCTTCGTTGAACGCGCCGAGCATGCGCGGCGCATCTTCGTCGCCCGAACGGCGGCGGAGCAGATCGTCGGCCTCCTCGCGGCCGTCGCGGCCGAAATACTTCTGCAGGAGGTAGACCATCGCCCAGAGATGACGGCCTTCCTCGACGTTGACCTGGAACAGGTTGCGCATGTCGTAGAGCGACGGCGCGGTCTTGCCGAGATGGCGCTGCTGCTCGACGGAAGCCGGTTCGGTGTCGCCCTGAATCACGACGAGACGGCGCAGCATGGCACGGTATTCGCCCGGCACTTCCTGCCACGCCTTCTCGCCCTTGTGCTGACCGAAATTTACCTGCCGCTGCTCGTCCTGCGGCGCGAGCAGCACGCCCCAGCGATATTCCGGCATGCGCACGTAATCGAACTTGGCCCAGCCCTTCGGATCGACGCTGATCGCGGTGCGCAGATAGACCAGCGATTCCTGGAAGCCTTCCGGGCCCATGTCGTTCCACCAGTCGAGATAGCCCGGATGCCAGCCTTCCAGCGCTTTCAGCACCTGACGGTCTTCGGCGAGGTTGACGTTGTTCGGGATCTTGGTCGTGTAGTCGACGTTCATGATGTTCATGGCGTGCTCCTCAACTCTTTGAACTGATCCGGCGGGACGACCCCCACCCCGGCGCTACGCGCCGACCCTCCCCACAAGGGGGAGGGAGAAGAAAGAAATCGCTCGCGCAACAAATGCCCATCCCTCCCCTCGATGGGGAGGGTGGCTGACCGAAGGTCAGCCGGGTGGGGTGCCCCTCGCGCGCGTAATGCTCATCAAACCCTCGTCATGTCGTAATCGGCTTTCACGCCGGTGCCGTAGCGTTGCAGCGCGCCGTTCTCGCCGACCGCGTTCGGCCGCTGGAATATCCAGTTCTGCCACGCGGTAAGGCGTGAAAAGATTTTCGATTCCATGGTCTCGGGACCGGCGAAACGCAGGTTCGCTTCCATGCCGGTGAGGCTGTCCGGCGAGAAGCTGCCGCGCTCCTCGAAAAACACGCGCACCTCGTCGTCCCAGTCGATGTCGTCGAGCGCGAAGGTCACGAGACCCAGTTCCTCGGCGGCCTCGGCATCGAGCGCCTCGCCGATCTTCGCCTTTGCCGTCTCGACATCGGATGGATCGGCCTGAAAGCGCGATTCCAGCCGCGTCAAACCATGGCTCATCGGATAAGGCCCGAAGTTCGCCGCACTGAGGACGATCTCGGCGGGCGCGCGGTTGTCGCCCTGCTTCTCGCCGATCAGCATGTAGGAGCGGTCGGACGCGAACACGAGTTCAGCCAGCGTGCCGGCGAAGCAGGAGCCGGGCTCAACCAGCGTCACCAGCGTGCGCGAGGTGACATCGATGCGCTTGAGCACGCGCTTCCAGTAGTGACGGATCTCGTTGACCAGCCAGTTCGACTTGTTGGCTTCCAGGAACGCGTCATAGGCCAGCACCCGCGCGCGTTCACCGACTGACTTGAACACCAGCATGGCGATTTCAAGCTCGTTGATGCGCAGATGCAGGATGGCGTCGTCCAGTTCGCGCGCCACCTGAAGCGGCCAGAAATCCGCGCCTTGCGCCGTCATGCCGGCGACATCGGACGGCGGATCGTTTTCGGGCGCCTTGATGGTGATGGTGGCGATGCGTCCGGCGCGATTGAGATCGACGCTGACGAAACCATAACGGATGCCGTCGCCGGTAATGGTGCGCTTGAGCGGCTTGAGCGCGACGCCTCCATCTTGTCCCTGCGCTTCGCCGCCGCGCTTCGACTGGCTGGCGAATTCCCTGGCGCGATCCGCGACCCTGGCTTCGAGTTTCGAGTTGGACACTATCTCGTCCACCAGCCGCCACTGCACGGCGCGCTTGCCCTTGATGCCTTCCTCGATGGTGCAGAAGAAGTCCGCGTGATCGCGGCGCACCTTGCGCTTGTCGACGACGCGCGTCAGCCCGCCGGTGCCCGGCAGCACCGCCAGCAGCGGCACTTCGGGGAGCGCGACGGCAGCCGAACCATCGTCCGCCATGATGATGTGATCGGCCGCGAGCGCGAGTTCATAGCCGCCGCCGGCAGCAGTGCCATTGACGACGCAGATAAAACGCTGGCCGGAATTCTCCGACGAATCCTCGATGCCGTTGCGGGTCTCGTTGGTGAACTTGCAGAAATTCACCTTGTGCGCGTGGGTCGATCCCGCAAGCATGCGGATGTTGGCGCCGGCGCAGAACACCCGGTTCTTGCCGGAGCGCAGCAGCACCACCTTCACTTGCGGATGCTCGAAGCGCAGACGCTGCACGGCGTCCGCCAGTTCGATATCGACGCCGAGGTCGTAGGAATTCAGCTTGAGCAGATAGCCCTCGAACAGGCCGCCGTTCTCGTCGACATCCATGGTCAGGGTGGCAACATCACCCGCCACATCGAGCTTCCAGTGCCGGTATTTCGACGGGTCGGTCTGGAAATCGATGAAGGTCGCGCTGTTGGCGAGTTTTCGGTCTTCCGCGGCCATGGCTGTCTCTCGATCCGGCTGAAATCTGAATTATAATGCACAATAATGCAGGTTATGGGGCGTGTCCAGCTCTATACTGCGCTCAATATGCACTTTTTTGCATGTCAGGCAGCCTGACCCACCGTTCCCTCGCCATGCAGGGACAGCAGCCGGTTGGCGAAATCCGCCGCCGCCTTCAGCGTTGCCTCGGGCGCTTCGCGATGCGGGGAATGGCCCGCACCCGGAATGATCGTGGCATCGACCGGGCAATAACATTCGGCCTGCGCGATCTCGATATGACGCTGGGTGCCGTACTGGTCGTCAGCGCCCTGAATGATCTCGACCGGCACGCGGACATAGGCGAGCGATTCCGAAATATCCCATTCGCGGAATTTCGGATCGAGCCAGACACCGGCCCAGCCGTTGAATGCGTTGTCGGCGTCCTTATGCCAGCGCGCGAGCTTCGGCTTGAGATCGCCGGTGTCGTAGTTCTGTCTGGTCTTCCTGATCGAGGCGAGGCCGAAATCCTCGACCATGAAATGCGGTGCGATCAGAATGACACCGCGCACGCGATGATCCTGAATGCCGCCGGCATAGATCGCCGCGATCGATGCTCCATCGGAATGTCCGAGCAGCAGCCCGCGCCGGAAGCCGATGGCGCCGAGCAGCTTCGGCAGCACGTCGAGCGCTTCAATCTCCATGAAGTTCAGCGGCCGTGGCAGCTTCGCCGGTGACGAGTTGCCGTAACCGGCGCGCGAATAGACGAACACGCCGGCACCGGTCGCGGCTTGCAGCTTCTCCGGGAAATCGCCCCACAGCCCGACGCAGCCGAGGCCTTCATGCAGCATCACGATGGTCGGCGCCTTGTCGGGCGTGGGCCCGATCATGCGGTATTCGAGTTCCGCGTCGCCAATGGCGAGCGTGCCGGAGGGTTGCAGCGTCATTGTTTTTTCTTCCCGTTATTCTCTTGGCCTATTGAACCGTCGCCCTTCGAGGCCTTCGCTTCGCTACGGCACCTCAGGGTGACGGCAACAAGCGATACGTCATCCTGAGGTGCGAGCCGCGCTCTTGCGGCGAGCCTCGAAGGATGACGGCCGAGGAATAGCGCCCGTCACTTCGCACCCTCGCGCAGCTTGAAGCGCTGGATTTTTCCGGTGGCGGTTTTCGGCAAGGATTCCACCACCTCGATCCAGCGCGGATATTTCCACGGACCGATCTTCTGCTTGACGTGATCCTTCAGTGCGCCGTTGAGGTCGGTCACCGACGCGCCCTGCCTCAGCACGACGAACGCTTTCGGCTTCAGCAAGCCTTCGGAATCCTCGGCCGGCACCACGGCGGCTTCGGCCACCGCGGGATGGGTGATCAGCGCGCTCTCGACCTCGAATGGCGAGACCCAGATACCCGAGACCTTGAACATGTCGTCGGAACGGCCGCAGTAGGTATAACGGCCTTCGGCGTCGCGGGTATATTTGTCGCCGGTGCGGGTCCAGCCGCCCTCGAACGTCTGGCGGCTTTTGCTGCGCTGGTTCCAGTAACCCTCGCCCGCCGACGGGGCGTTGACGATCAGTTCGCCGACCTCGCCGTCCGCGACATCCGCGCCGGCATCGTTCACCAGACGCACCGCATAACCCGGAACGGGTTTGCCCGAGGTGCCATACTTGATGTCGCCCGGCGCATTGGACAGAAAGATGTGCAGCAGCTCGGTTGAGCCGACGCCATCGAGAATGTCGACACCAAAGCGATCCTTCCAGCTTTGACCGACAAGCTCGGGCAATGCCTCGCCCGCGGATGTGCAGACGCGCAGTCGTTTGGTGCGCGGCTCGTTCTTGAACGCCTCGTCGTTGAGCATCGCTGCGAACAATGTCGGCACGCCGAAGAAGATGCTCGGATCGTGCTTGCGGATCAACTCGAACATCACCTGCGGCGTCGGCCGCTCGGGATTGAGAATCGTCGTCGCGCCCACCGACATCGGGAATGTCAGCGCGTTGCCGAGGCCATAGGCGAAGAACAGTTTGGCCGCCGACAGGCCGACATCGTCCTCGCGAATACCGAGCACCTGCCTGGCGTAGGTCTCCGCGGTGGCCTCAAGATTCGAATGCAGGTGGCGCACGCCCTTCGGCATGCCGGTCGAGCCGGACGAGTAAAGCCAGAACGCGGGCTCGTCCGGATGCGTTACCGCGGTAACGAACTGGTCGCTTTCCTTCGCGAGTTCATCCTTGAGCGACAGGTATCCGCTCGCGTTGGCGCCGGACACCACCACGTGCTGCAAGTCCGGCATGCGGCCGAGCACATCCTTCAACACCGGCAGCAGCGCTTCCGAAATGAACAGCACGCGCGCGCGGCTATCCGCCAGCACATAGGCATACTGCTCCGATGTCAGCAGCGTGTTGAGCGGCACCGGCAGGATGCCGGCGCGGATGCTGCCCAGGAACACGATCGGAAAATCGATGGTGTCGAGCATCATCATTGCGACGCGCTCTTCACGCCGCACACCAAGCCGCCGCAGCAGGTTAGCGAGCCGGCGCGTCTGCGCCTGCAAACCGCCATAGGTGATCTCGGAGACTGGATCCCTGAACACAACCTTCGCGCCGCGCCCTGCATCGACGTTGCGGTCGAGCAGGTAGGTCACGGCATTGTATCCGCCCGGTGAATCGCTCATGACTTCGACGCTGGGCCCGTGCCCAGTTCACCCTCAACCCGCACGACGCTCTCCCTTGGATCAGTTTTTAGAATTATAATTCATATAAAGTCACCCCCTGCGCTTGCTGTCAACCTTTTCCGGCATTATGTTTCAGGTGTGCTCACGAGTCGAAATGAGATGACCCCGCAGGTAGAGCCGGAAAACCAGTTCCTTGAGCAGCTTGGACAGCGCGTCCGCACCATGCGCGCGCTGCGCGGCATGTCGCGGAAAACGCTCGCCAAGGTATCGGGGATATCCGAGCGCTACATCGCGCAGCTCGAAAGCGGCAAGGGCAACGTCTCCATCGTGCTGCTGCGGCGGGTGTCGGCGGCGATGGGCGCGCATGTCGAAGACCTGATCCCGACCGCGGACACCACGCCGGACTGGCTTGTGATCCGCGACCTGATGCGCAGCGCGACGCCGCAGCAGATCGCGCGCGCCAAGGAAATTCTCTCCGGCGATGGCGCGGCGCGAGGCAACACCTTCGCAGGCATCGCGCTGATCGGATTGCGCGGCGCGGGCAAGTCGACCCTCGGGAAAATGCTGGCGAAAAAAATCGGCTGGACCTTCGTCGAGCTGAACAAGGAAATCGAAAGGCAGAATGGCCTTTCGGTCGCCGAGATCATCGCCCTCTACGGCCAGGAAGGTTTCCGCCGCATGGAGCAGGCGGCGCTGGCGCAACTGCTCGCGCGCAAGGAGCTGATCGTGCTGGCGACCGGCGGCGGCATCGTTTCCGAACCGGTGACGTTCGATCTTGTGCTGTCGTCGTTCTATACCATCTGGCTGAAGGCCAGGCCCGAAGAACATATGGGGCGCGTGCGCAGGCAAGGCGATCTGCGGCCGATGGCCGACGATCGCTCCGCGATGCAGGAACTGCGCACTATTCTGCTCAGCCGCGAGCCGCTTTATGCACGCGCCTCCGCGCAGGTCGATACGTCGGGACTCGATGTCGAAGAGGCGGCGAAGCAGCTGGCTGACACGGTCGCGCCATTGCTGGACAAGGAACCGCTCACCTTCGTGCCGCGCGCTGTCGCCGCGCAATGAGCCCCGTTCCCGATACGGCTATCCGGCCATCCGATCCGGTTTCATCCGGAGCTGCTTTGCACGCACAGACGCTGGCGGACCTGCTCGCAGCGCGAGGCCTTGACGCTGCCGCCATCGTTGCGATCCGCAATACGCTGCATGCCGACGATGTCTCAAACGACTTCCGCACCCTCGCCGATGTCATCGAAGCCAATGCGCTGCCGATGCTCGACCGGATGCAGGACGGCCCGCGCATTCCGCACGGCGCACTGGTGCTGTCGTTTGCCGCGCTGGATGATGGCCGCGCGTGGCTGACGGGCTTTCGCCGCTTCCTGATGCGGCGCGAGGGCATCGTGCCGACGGACATTGTTTATGACTACGACGCCGCGCATCTGCTGCACGCCTTCATCGCTCGGGCCAGCGCTCCGGTGTTCTATGACGCGTTCGATGAGGATGGCCTTGAGGATTTGATCGGCACGCTCATAGTGCGGTGGCCGCAGCCGATGGAACGGAACATTGTGGAAGCGCGCGATCCGGGGCTGGTGGTCGCGGCGGTAACGAAATAGCCAATCGTCATCCTGAGGTGCGAGCGCTTGCGAGCCTCGAAGGATGACATTGCAAAGCAGGCCGTCGCCCTTCGAGGCCTGCGCTTCGCTACGGCACCTCAGGGTGACGGCAAGAGGCTACTCCTTCTCCCCGCCTGCGGGGAGAGGTGAAAAACTCTACACCCCCAGATGCTGCTCCAGCAGATCCTGCTTCTCCGCCAGCACGGCCGGCGTGCCGTCGAACACCACCGTGCCCTTGGACAGCATCACCATGCGGTCGGCGATCCGCGACAGCGACCGGAAATCCTTGTCGACCACGATAGTCGCGACGCCTTCGCTGCGGATCACGCCGAGGGTACGCCAGATATCCTTTGCCACCAGCGGCGCGAGGCCTTCGGTCGCCTCGTCAATCAGGATGAGGTCGGGATTGGTCATCAGCGCGCGGCCGATGGTCAGCATCTGCTGCTCGCCGCCGGAGAGCTGATGTCCACCGTTGGTGCGCCGGGCATGCAGGCGCGGAAACAGCTCGTAGATTTTTTCCAGCGTCCACACCTTCCGTCCGTCGATGCCGGGCCGCGCGGCCATGACGAGATTTTCCACCACCGACAGCGAGCCGAACACGCCGCGGCCTTCCGGCACTAGCGCCACGCCTGCGCGCGCGATTGTCTCGGGCGCCGACCGCATCATGTCACGGCCGTTGAGCGTGATCTGCCCGCGCCGCTCAGTGACGAGCCCCATCAGCGAACGCAACAATGTCGTCTTGCCCATGCCGTTGCGGCCAAGCAGCGCCACCTGTTCGCCGCGCGCAATCGAGAGCCCGACGCCGTGCAGCACCTGGCCCGCGCCGTAAAACGCTTCGAGCTTCTGCACCTCAAGCAAGGTACTCACGCGTCCTCCTCAACGCCGAGATAGGCGAGCCGCACCGCTGGATCGACGCGGACATCCTGCGGCAAGCCGCTCGCAATCACATGGCCGTCGGCCATCACGGTGAGACGATCCGCCAGTTCGAACACCGCATCCATGTCATGCTCGACCACCAGCACCGCGCGGCCCTTCTTCAACGATGCGATCAGATCGACCACCTTGCGCGCCTCGGATTGGCCCATGCCCGCGAGCGGCTCGTCGAGCAGGATGATGCGCGGCTGCGTCGCCAGCACCATGGCGATCTCAAGCTGGCGCTGTTCGCCGTGAGACAGATGCGTCGCAATCATCTGCGCGCGCACCGATAGCCCCGCCTGTTCCAGCGCCTCGCGGGTGCGGCGGTTGACGTCAGCGTCCGACAACACGTTGCCGAACATCTTCAGCGGCGACGCCGCATGAGCCTGCGCCGCCAGCCGCACATTCTCCTGCGCGGTGAACTGCGGGAAGATCGTGGTCTTCTGATACGAGCGGCCCAAACCCGCACGGGCACGGCGATCCGGCGCAAGGCGCGTGATGTCGTTGCCACCCAGCATGATTTCGCCCGCGCTCGGCGTCAGATCGCCGGACAACAGATTGATCAGCGTCGATTTTCCGGCGCCATTCGGCCCGATCACGGCGTGGATCTCTCCGGTGTGAACGTCGAGCGATACGTCAGAGACGGCGGTGAGGCCGCCGAAATGCTTTTTCAGGCCAACGGCGCGGAGCGCGATATCCGGGTTAGCCATGAGGCGCCTCCGTCACAGCCCTTGTCTTCGCGCGTGGCTGCGGGCGCTCATCGGACGATCCCAGCACCCTCGACAGCAATTGCCGCACGCCATTGGGCAGCATCAGCACAATCAGGATCACGGCCAGGCCTTCCGCGAGCTTCCAGTGTTCTGTGGTTGCCTTCAGGACTTCCTCAAGCCCGATCAGCACCAGCGCGCCGACCAACGGGCCGGCGACTGAGCGCTGGCCGCCGATCAGCACCATCACCAGCACGGTGGCCGACAGATGCCAGCCGAGCATCTGCGGCGCGACAAAGCCGAACTGCGCGGCGGCGAAGTATCCGGCGATGCCTGCGATCGCGCCCGAGATCACGAACGCGGTCAATCGCACGCGAAACACCGGGAAGCCGAGCGCGCGGGCGCGGCGCTCGTTGTCGCGGGCGGCCGCCAGCGCATGACCGAACGGCGAACGCACGATCATGGTCAGGAGCGCGATCACCGCGACCAGCGCCGCCAGCACCACGAAATAATAGGTCAGCGGCTTTTCGAGATCGAGCAGCGTGATGTTGCCCAGCATCATCGACGGCTTGTTGTAGATGAAGGCGCCGTCGGAGCCGCCGGCAAATTTCGAATCATGAAACAGGAAGAACAGCATTTCGCCGAATGCCAGCGTCACCATGATGAAATAGATGCCCCGCGTCCGCAGCGCCAGAGAGCCGATCACCGCCGCGGCGGCGGCGGATGCGGCGACCGCGAGCGGCAGCGTCCACCACAGCGAGGCCGGATCGTATTTCGGCGAGGCCAACGCCAGCACATAGCCCGCGATGCCGAAGAACGCGGCGTGGCACAGGCTCACCAATCCGCCATAGCCGACCACCAGATTGAGCGACATCGCCAGGATGCCCATGATGAGCGCCTTGCTGATGAACTGCACGTAATAGGTCGGCGCGACAAACGGCAGCGCGATCGCCAGCGCCAGCAGCAGCGTTGGGACCGACCATGTTCGCATAGCCATTCTTTCTCTCGTCATGGCCGGGCTCGTCCCGGCCATCCACGTCTTTCCTCTCGCGAAACAAGGAAGGCGTGGATGCCCGCGACAAGCGCGGGCATGACGAGTTGAGGGATATGGCTCATGATCAGATCTCCCGCCGGCCGAGAATGCCGTTCGGGCGCCACAGCAGCACCGCCGCCATCAGCACATAGATCAGAACGCTCGACACACTCGGGAAGAACACTTTTCCGAACGTATCGGTGAGACCGATCAGGAGCGCGCCGATCGCCGCGCCGCCGATCGAGCCGATGCCGCCGAGTACTACGACAACGAATGAGAGGATGAGCATGCTGTCGCCCATGCCGGGATAGACAGTCGACACCGGCGCGACGACGATGCCACCCAGTGCGGCCAGCGCAATGCCGACTGCGAACACGTAGCGGTTCACGGTGTCGAAGCTGATGCCCAGCGTGCGCGTCATCTCGCGGTTTTCGGCGCCGGCGCGCACGATCATGCCAATTTTCGTGCGCGTGATGACGAGGTAGATGATCGCGGCAGCGACCAGACAGAACGCGCAGATCGCGAGGCGATAGACCGGATAGGACAGATTGCCGGTGAGCTGGATCGCGCCGCGCAGTCCTTCCGGCGGCAGCACCGAATGCACATCCTTGCCGAACAGCAGTTGCCTGACCTCATCAATGACGAGAATCAAACCGAACGAGAGCAGCACCTGCGCCAGGTGATCGCGGCCATAGAGCCTGCGGATGAAAACATTTTCCAGCAGCAGCCCCACAACGAAGGCGATGGCAACCCCGGCGACAACGGCGATCCAGAAGCTGCCGGTATACGCCGCGATCCAGTACGCGAGATAGGCGCCCAGCATGTAGAACGCGCCGTGCGCGAGATTGATGACGCCGAGAATGCCGAACACCAGCGTCAATCCGCTGGCGACCAGAAACAGGACCATCCCATACTGAATAGCATTCAGAAGCTGAACGCCGAGGGTTACGAGGTCCATTGCAAGATCCTCACCGCATAAACAACGCGCACGATGTCGTCCCCGTGAAAGCGGGGACCCATACTCCCTGGGTTCGCGGCTCTCGCGATCTGGTTAACGGACATTCCGTGCAAAACTGCGATCATCGTGGTTATGGGTCCCCGCTTTCGCGGGGACGCCGTTGAGAGGACAGGCCCTGCTGGACTGTTTTAAGTAATGGATGGCCGGGTCAAGCCCGGCCATGACACTTTCCAAAAGCTGCAGCAGCGCCGATTTCAGATCGCTCACGCCATCTTGCAGCCGCGCGCCGGATCGTCGACGCTGGCCTGCGCGATCGACACCAGTTCGTTGCGGCCGTTGCGCACCTCGCGCAGATAGATGTTCTGGACCGGGTTGTGCGCCTTGTTGAACGATAACGGCCCGCGCGGCGAATCGATCTTCGCCGCGCCCATCGCCGTGATCATCTTGTCCTGCGCCTTGGCATCGCCGCCGACCGCCGTGAGGCCGATATCGAACAGCGCAGCCGCGTCGTAGCCTTGCACGGCATAGATGTCGCCATCGAGACCCGTTTTTGCCTTGAACGCCTTCAGGAAGGAAAGGTTCGCCGGGTGATCGAGATTGTCGGCGTAATGCAGCGTGGTCTTGATGCCGTTGGCCGCCTCGCCCTGCGCCGCAATGGTGCCGTCGGTGAGGAAGCCCGCGCCGTACAGCGGAATGGTCTTGTTGAGGCCCGCCGCCGCGTAATCCTTGACAAACTTCACCGCGCCGCCGCCGGCGAAGAACGAGAACACCGCGTCGGGCTTCAACGTCGCGATGCGCGTGATCAACGCCTGGAATTCCACCTCGGGGAACGGCAGCGTCAGGTCCTCGACGATCTTGCCGCCCGACCTAGTGAAATTCTCCGAGAACGCGCTGATCATTTCCGCGCCGGCGGTGTAGCGCCAGGTGATGGTGACGACATTCTTGATGCCGGCATCGACCAGCACCTTGCCGGCGGGATAGGTTGTCTGCCAGTTCGAGAACGAGGTGCGGAACACGCTCGGCGAACACAGCGCGCCGGTGGCGTCGTTGGCGCCCGCGTTCGGAATAATGAGCATCGTCTTGGTGTCGCGGGCCACCTTCACCATCGCCATGGCGACGCCGGAATGCACCGTGCCGACCACGACATCGACCTTCTCGCGCCCGACCAGACGGTTCATGTTGTCGGTGGCGGCTTCCGGCTTGGATTCATCGTCCACCTTGACGAAGGTCACCTCGCGGCCGCCGAGCTTGAGGCCCTTCTGCTGATAATAGAGTTCGAAGCCGTTATCGATGAACTGGCCGAGCTTGGCGTAAGTGCCGGTGTAAGGCAGCATCAGGCCGACCTTGATCGGCGCGTTCTGCGCGATCGCGGGACTGAACAGGCGCGGCGTCACAGCCAGGGTCGCGGCTCCCGCCGCGCCGGACAGCAGCGTCCGGCGGCTCACCTTCATGATCTTTGACATTGGCGTCTCCCTCCCGTTTTTATGTTTGAATCCGATTGCAGCACGCTTGGCCCGCCGTGTTCAAGATCGACGCTTGCGCGTCGTCAGGCCGGACATCCGATCCAGTCTCCGTATCCATCGTCGTCGAGCCGTTTGAGATCCGCGGCGCGGCGCGACAATACCGCGCGCTGGTTGATGTAGCCCTTGTCGGTGATCTCGCCGCCATCGACCGACGGCAGGTCCGCCAGCAGCAATGCGCGGGTGGCGAAGCTCGACGAGCCGCCGCCCCTGGCTTTCAGGCGCGCAAGCCCCTGCGCCACCGCATCGCGCACGGCGGGCGAACGCAACACCTCCGCGACATCGGCGTCGGGAAGTTTCGCCAGCGCGCGGCAGGCCGGAATGTTTGGAAACACCAGGAAGCGAACCTCGTTGGCGTCATGACCGCTGACCACGATGTCCTGCGCCAGCGGCGCGAGCGCGGCGATGCCGGCGATGCGCAGCGCCCCGACGCTGACCCAGGTGCCGGAGGTGAGCTTGAAATCCTCGGCAACGCGGCCGTCGAAAAACAATCCGAGTTCGGGACGCGCGGCATCGGCGAAGATCATCGCATCGCCCATCAGATAGAAGCCGTCGGCATCGAACGCCTTCGCGGTCTGCTCCGGCGCTTTCCAGTATCCCGGCGTCACGTTCGGGCCGCGCACCCGCGCCTCGAGCTTTCCGCCCACGGGGACCAGCTTGATCTCGGTTCCGGGAATCGGCACGCCGATATTACCCGAGCGTTGCGCCTGAAAGTGACAGTCGGTCGCCAGCGGCGCGGTCTCGGTCGAACCCCATGACGACACCATCGGCACGGCATGACCGACGGTCGCGATCGACAGCGCCTCCAGCGCTTCCCACAAATTCTGCGGCAGCGCCGCGCCTGCATAAAACAACAGCTTCACCTGCGAGAAGAAACGCCGGCGCAGCTCGTCGTCCTCGCGCAATGCCGCGATCAGCATGTCATAGCCGCGCGGCACGTTGAAATACACCGTCGGAATCACGTCGCGCAGGTTGGCGAGCGACAGCGCGAACAGGCCGGGCGCAGGCTTGCCGCTGTCGATATGCAGCGTGCCGCCGTTGCGCAGCACGCAGTTGAAGTTGTGATTGGCGCCGAACGTGTGGCTCCACGGCAGCCAGTCGAGCGTCGTCAGATTTGGCTCGCCGAGGAACGGCCAGGTCTGAATCTTGGCCGCCTGATTCGACGTCAGCATGCGCTGGGTGTTGATGACGGCCTTCGGCGTTCCGGTCGAACCCGAGGTGAACAGAAACTTCGCGATGGTGTCATGACCGACGGCGGCGAAGGCGCGCGCAACATCCGGCGTTTCCGACGCGGCCGTCAGCGACGACAACGCGATCGCGTTGTCGTACCCATCCGGATCGCCGGCGACCACGATCGCCGTGTGCAGCGGCGCAATGGCATTGAGCGCAGGCGCGAACATCTTCGCGCTTGAGACATAGATCGCACCGGGATCGAGCAGCGCGATCATGCTCTTCAGCTTGTCGAAATCCTTCGACACCAGTGAATAGGCCGGCGACACCGACGCCGCCGGCACGCCGACATGCATCGCCGCCAGCATGAAGACCGCGTGGTCGATCGAGTTGTCGGAAAGAATCGCGAGCGGACGATCCGCGCTCATGCCCTGCGCGAGAATCCAGGCGCCCGCAGCGCGTACACGCCGCAGTGCTTCGCGATAGGTCAGTTTAATCCACGGCGCATCGGCGCTGCCGCGCTCCGCGAGGAAAACAGTATCGGGGGTGTCACGCGCCCACTGCTCCAGCCAGTCGCCGACGCAGCGTGCGAACGGCTGCAACGGCGTGGCCGACTTCAGCCAGATGCTGCCATCGGCCTTGCGCTCGGCGACGATATCCGGATTGGCGAACAGCGCCTGCGCGCTGGCCTGACGATGGGCGGCGGCGGCCGTCATAGCTGCGCCCGGAGCGCACCAGCCGGCATTTCTTCCGCCGCAGGTCCTGCGAACGCAGTCATTGGCTTCCCTCCCTTCGGCGGCTGCATTCTTTAGAATAATAATGCAGCTCTTCTGTCGCTCTTCGGCGATTGATGCAATATAATGCAGATTGCTTGGAACGTGTCAATCGCCGTCCGTGTTCTGCGGCTACAGCAGCATGCCGCCTAAAATTTAATCTGACACCGAAAGCCGCGCATTGTTTCCGCAGCCCGACGAGTCTTGCCAAATCGTCTCAAACTGTTGTTTCAGATCGGCAATCGGTCACCCCCACGATCGCTGCGCGCTTTGTACACAATGGCACACCGCTTGCTTCGTTGAGACCAACGAACGGGGTGATGCCGATGCTGCCAGTCAAAAATTTGCTCGCGGCCGAGCCGGCGCCGGTCGAAGTGACGTGGGCGAAGACAGCGCTCGTCATCATCGACATGCAGCGCGACTTTCTCGAACCCGGCGGCTTCGGCGAAACCCTCGGCAACGATGTCTCGCAACTCGCGGGCGCCGTGAAACCTTGCAGCCTCGTACTCGATGCGTTTCGCAAGTCAGACCTGCTCGTGATTCACACGCGCGAAGGCCACCTGCCGGATCTGTCCGACGCGCCGCCGGCCAAGATCGAACGCGGCGCGCCGTCACTCCGCATCGGCGATCCGGGTCCAATGGGCCGCATCCTCATTCGCGGCGAAGCGGGTCATGACATCATCGAAGCGCTGTATCCGGTCAAGGGCGAGATCGTCATCGACAAGCCCGGCAAGGGCGCGTTCTACGCCACCGGCCTCGGTGACGTGCTGAAGCAGCATGGCATCGAGACGCTGCTGGTGTGCGGCGTCACCACCGAAGTCTGCGTCAACACCACCGTGCGCGAGGCCAATGACCGCGGCTACCGCTGCATCGTGCTGGGGGATTGCTGCGCATCCTACTTTCCCGAATTCCACGAGATGGGCCTGCGCATGATCAAGGCGCAGGGCGGCATCTTCGGCTGGGTCAGTTCATCGTCAGAGGTTTTAGCGGCACTGAATTCCGAACCATCGAAAATGACTGCATAGGGGCGCGCGATGAGCACATCAGACACGACCATGGCTTCCGGCAAGCCGATCCTGTGGGCACCCGGCGACTGGAACGCCTTCTTCGGCTTCGGCACCAACATCCTTGTCAACATGCTGACGCTGACGGCGCTGCTGCGCTTTGTGCTGAAGATGCCGGACTCGCTGGTATTCGGCCGCATCCTGCCCGCGCTGGGCCTGATGATGTTTCTGTCCACGATGTACTACGCGTGGCTGGCTTATCGCCTCGCGCAGAAAACCGGACGCAACGATGTCTGCGCGCTGCCGTCCGGCGTCAGCGTGCCGCACATGTTCATCGTCACCTTCGTCATCATGCTGCCGATCCTGCTCAAGACCAGCGATCCGATCAAGGCATGGGAAGCGGGGCTGACCTGGGTGTTCATCCAGAGCTTTATCCTGATGCTCGGCGGCTTCATCGCGCCATGGATTCAACGCATCACCCCGCGCGCGGCGCTGCTCGGCACACTCGCGGGCGTCTCGGTTGCGTTCATCTCGATGCGCCCGGCGTTCGAAATGTTCATGACGCCGGTGATTGGCCTCACATGTTTTGCCGTGATCCTCGCAAGCTGGTTCGGCGGCGTGAAATATCCCAAGGGCATTCCGGCCGGTCTTGTCGCCATCTTCGTCGGCACCGCGATCGCGTGGGGCTCCAACATCTTCGGCCTGAACATCGGCGGGATGAGTCTGGCGAAGCTTGGCGCGGCGTTCAGCAACATCGGATTCTCGCTGCCAATTCCCGCCATCGGCCATGTGTTCTCAGGTTTCGAGTTCATCGGCATCATTCTCGTCACCGCGATTCCATTCGGCGTCTACGATCTGGTGGAGGCGATGGACAACGTGGAAAGCGCCGAAGCCGCCGGCGACCACTATCCGACCACGCGCGTGCTGACCGCCGACGGCGTCGTCAGCCTGATCGGCGCGCTGATGGGCAATCCCTTCATCAACGCGGTGTACATCGGCCATCCCGGCTGGAAGGCGATGGGCGGGCGCATCGGCTATTCCGCCGCGACCGGCCTGATGGTGATCGTGCTGGCGTGGCTAGGTGTGATCTCGCTGCTTTTGAATCTTGTACCCGTCGTCGCGATCCTGCCCATCCTGCTTTACATCGGCATGCTGGTCGGCGCACAGGCGTTTCAGGCGGCGCCTGCCAGTCACGCGCCAGCTATCGTGCTGGCATTGACGCCGCATCTCGCCGCGTGGGGCAAGACACTGGTGGACGGCGCACTCACCGCGGCCGGCACCAGCGCCGCCGCCGTCGGCATGGACAAGCTCGGCGCGACCGGCGTGCTCTATCACGGGCTCGAAATCCTCGGCGAAGGCTCGATTCTCTCGGGACTGGTGCTGGCTGCGATGGCGGTGTTCGTGATCGAACGCGACTTCGTCAAGGCATCTGCCTTCGCCGCCGCCGGCGCGGTTCTCACGTTCTTCGGATTCATGCACGGACCCGCGGTCGGCGTCGGCGTGACGCCGGGCGTGGCGCTGGCTTATGCTCTGGTCGCCGCCGGCTTCTTCGCCTATGCCAGATTCGGCGCGGCGATGGCGGCGATGCCAAAGCCTGCCGCCGTGCCGGCGGAATAGGATCAACGACAAAATGACGGGAAGCGATTTGTGACCGAGACTGTTGCCGAGATCGTCGCCGCGCATCGCGCGGGGACAACATCACCCGCGAAAACCGTTGCACGCAGCTTCCAGCGTATCCGCGATCATGGCGATGGCGCGATCTTCATCAGCCTGCGCGATGAGGCCGAGGCGATCACTGAGGCCGAGGCGCTGACGGCGAAGGGCGACCCATCGCTGCCGCTTTATGGCGTTCCGGTCGCGGTGAAGGACAACATCGACGTCGCAGGTCTTCCGACCACCGCTGCGTGCCCGGCGTTTTCCTACAAGCCCGCACAGGACGCCAACACGGTGGCGCGGCTGCGCGCCGCAGGCGCGATCGTGATCGGCAAGACCAATCTCGACCAGTTCGCGACGGGCCTTGTGGGCGTGCGCTCGCCCTACGGCATTCCGAAAAATCCGGTGAAGGGCGATCTCGTTCCCGGCGGATCAAGCTCGGGCTCGGCAGTCGCCGTATCGGCGGGGCTCGTGCCGCTCTCGCTCGGCACCGACACCGCGGGCTCCGGCCGTGTGCCGGCGATGCTCAACAATATTGTCGGCCTGAAACCGTCGCTCGGGCTGATGTCCACCTCCGGCGTGCTGCCCGCGTGCCGGACCCTCGACTGCGTCTCGATCTTTTCGCTCAATGTCGACGATGCGATGACCGCGCTCAATGTCATGGCCGGATACGACGCCGCCGATCCCTATTCACGCGACCGCTTCGTCGGCCCTGTGACCGGTTTTCCGTCCGGCATCCGGCTCGGCATTCCGCGCAAGGGTCAGTTGAAATTCTTCGACGATACCATTGCGGAAAAGAGTTACGACGCCGCGGTGGCGCGGCTGATCGCGCTCGGTGCCACGCCGGTCGAATTCGACCTTGAGCCGTTCTATGAGACTGCGCGGCTGCTCTATGAAGGCCCATGGGTCGCGGAGCGCTATCTTGTGATTCGCGATCTGCTCGCGAGCAATCCCGATGCGGTCCATCCGGTCACGCGCGAGATTACCCTTCAGGGGGAGAAGCTGACCGCCGCCGATACATTCGCCGCGCTCTACAAACTCGAAGCCATGCGGCAGACCAGCCGCGCGACGTTCGAGCAGATTGACGCCATGGTGCTGCCGACCGCGCCAACCGCCTACACCGTCGCCGAGGTGCTGGCCAACCCCATCGAGCTGAACAGCCGCAACGGCACCTACACCAATTTCGTCAACCTGCTCGACATGTGCGGCCTCGCTATTCCCGCCGCGATGCGCAGCGACGGCATTCCGTTCGGCATCACCCTGCTCGCACCCGCCGGACGCGATGCACAGCTCGCCAGCATCGGGCGCGTGTTCCACGCCGACACCAAGCTGAAAACCGGCGCGAAAGGCGTCACTCAACCGCCGCTCGCGCCGGTCTCGAAACAACCCGGCACGGACGAGGTGGCGATTGCCGTGGTCGGCGCGCATCTGTCGGGCATGGCGCTGAATCATGAGTTGCTGTCGCTCGGCGGACGCCTGATCGAGGCGACATCGACCACGCCGGACTACAGGCTCTATGCGCTGAAAGGGACTGTGCCGCCCAAACCCGGCATGCTGCGTGTCGATCCCGGAACAGGCGCGGCCATCGCCGTCGAAGTCTGGGCGCTGCCGACCAGGGCGTTCGGCGCATTCGTCGCCGCGATCCCCTCGCCTTTGTCGATCGGCACCGTGCGTCTCGCCGACGGCTCCGCAGCGAAAGGCTTTCTGGCCGAGGCCGGCGCGATTGAGGGCGCGCGCGACATCACCTCGTTCGGCGGCTGGCGCGCGTTCGTCGCGGCGCAGGCGAAGTCGGCGTAAAGCGGGAGCGATTGATCGCTTCCCGCTCCACTCTCATGCAAACATGATGAGCTGACCTAGAATTTGGCTGTGGCCGATACTCGGAACGCACGGGGCGAACCCGGGGAGATGTTGTTGTTGGCGTCGGCTGTCGCGTAGTATCCGGTATTGAAGATGTTTTCGATATTCAACTGCGCGCGCCACATCTCATTGATCTTGAGATAGACTGCGGCATCAACGCGCGTGAAGGCCGGCAGCCTGACTGTGTCGTCCGACGTGGCGTAGAAATTGTCGTAGTGGATGACACCCACGGCCGCAGCCCACATCGGATCGATCTGATACTTGTTCCACATCGTGAACGTATTGTACGGCACGAGGCCAACACGATTGCCTTTGACAATGATCGCCGAGGTGTCACTGACAATACGAGCGTCAGTGTATGCGTAACCACCGGTGACCTGCCACTGATCCGTGACGTATCCCGTCAGAGCCACTTCGGCACCCTTGGTATTGGTCTTGCCGGTCGTCAGAATGCGGCCCTGGTTGTCGGTGAATCTCTGGTTATCTCGATCAAGATTGTAAACCGCAGCTGTGAACAGCGTCCGCGGCGTAATATCCCATTTCACGCCAACCTCGGTATTCGTGAATTTCTCCGGCACGGTGACCGCAAGGCCAGGCGACAGCGCGCTGAACTGATCGCCTGAACTCGGCAGATAGGAAACGCTGTAACTGCCGTAGAAAGACACGTTGTCGACGGGCTTGAACACGACTCCGGCGCGGGGCGAGACAAGATTGTCGACCCGATTGGTGGTCAGATTGTTGTTTCTGTTATTGACCGTCAGGTCGAACCGGTCGAAGCGCACTCCGCCGATAAACTGAAGATACTTTGTGACTTCGATCTGGTCCTGCGCGTAGACGGCGGCGAGGTCAAGCGTCGAAAGGGCGTTGGCGTCAGACCCGCCGTTGTTAGCAAACCTGACGGGAACAAAGCTCACGGGGCTGAAAGCGGAAACAACATTCGAGCCGAGGAAGGTGCCCGACATACGCAAGCTGTTGCTGGTCTGCCGCCCAAACTCAGTGCCGAACACGAGAGTGTGCAACACCGGGCCCGTGTTGGTCTTGTAGGTCCAGTCGGTCTGGTTGAACAGATTCTGGCGCTTGATGCCGTTGTTATATGCCGACAGCGTCAACGTCTGTGTCGCGGGATTCACTGCGCTGCCCGGGAATACATTCTGGTAGAATTTGTCGTAATAGGCATAACGCGACGTATTCTTGACCTTCAGACCATTGTTAAAGTCATGTTCGATCACCGCATCCGCGATATGCGCGTCAACCTTCGCGTAGCTCAGGTCCGGATTTCCGAAGAACGTCGCGGGATCGGTCGGGTAAGGAACCGTGGGGCGGAAACGTGTTGCCGCCGGGACAGTTCCCAATGAAGGAATACCGCGATCCGCGGTGCGCTCGTCGTGGAAGTACTCATAGCTGAGTTTGACCTTGGTATCATCGCCGCGGATCGTGACAGTCGGATTGATGCCGTAGCGTTCGATATCGCCGTAGTTCCGGAAGGTCCCGGATTTTTCGTACACCGCATTGATCCGGCCAGCGACATTCGCGTCCACAGCACCGCCGGTGTCGATCGAAACCCGCTTGTTGTCGAACGAACCGCCCTGAACCGTGACTTCCTTGATCGGAACGCCATCGGCCTCCTTCTGCACGCGATTGATAACGCCGCCGCCGCCGCCACGGCCGAAGATCATCGCATTGGGGCCCTTCAGCACTTCGATGCTCTGGATGTTGTAGAGATCGCGGAAGTACTGCACGTCGTCACGGATGCCGTTGATAAAGAAATCAGCCGACGAGCTTTGCCCGCGAATGACCACTTGGTCGCGGTTGCCTTCGCCCTGATGCGGTATCACGCCGGGAACGTAGCGGATCGCATCACCGATGCTCTGAAAATTCTGATCCTTGATGAATTCCTTGGTCAGAACACTAACCGACTGAGGAACATTGAGCAGCGGTGTGTCGGTCTTCGTGGCACTGGATGTTCTCGTTGCGAGATAACCAACAGTGCCGTTCTTGTCGCCGCCCGCGCTTTCGATGTCGATCGTCGGCAGGGCTTCCTGGGCGACAGCACCAGACGCGATGGCCGCCGAAGCCAGCATCAATGCACCATAGCTCACCGAAAGCCGTACCGCGCGCCCAAAGCAAAGCCCAGCTTCCCGTGCCGCCACGTTCTTCAAGGAAATTCCAGCAACAACCCGCATAGTTCGTCCCCACCACTCAAATTGCCGCGCGTTCAATAGAACGGCGAATTCAAGGCACGCCTTTAGAAAATGTAAGGAAGGCAGGAAAGCCTTTGAGATTAGAACGTCTTCAAACAGGCTGCGCTGCGCTGAATAGGAATTGCGACAATACGCGCTGTGCGACTAGAAGAAGCAGGCCATCCGGTTTCTGATGAAGCGGTTTTAGAATCTCTCCAAACTCACCGAATTAGAAATAATCTAAATGCCAGCGGCACCTTCAACACACCGGCGCGGAGCGCTGAAGCGGCTCTGGCGCAACCTCCATCTTTGGCTCGGCATCGGCCTGTTCATTCTGCTCGTGCCCGTTGCATTGTCTGGCGCGATCCTCGTCTATCACGACGACATCGGCGAGTTCATGAGCACGCCGCGCGGCGCGATTGCGCCATCGCAGCCGACGGACCTTACGCTCGCCATCGCAAACGCACGCAAAGCCGCGGGCGACGGCTTCCAGCCGCTGTTCATCGGCTTTCCGGAAGACAGCCGCGTGCCGCTGACGATCGCGTTGCGCGGGCCGGCGGCGAAAGGCGAGCGTCCGGTGCGGCTGACCGCGACCATCGACCGTCACGACGCGCATGTGCTCGGCATCGTCAACTTCCGCAACACGTTCTTCGGCTTCATGCGCGTGTTCCACGAGAACCTGACGATCCCCGATTACGGGCGCAGCATCGTGGGATGGACCGGCGCCGCGATGCTGACGCTGTCGCTCACCGGCCTTTATCTGTGGTGGCCGCGGCAGGGCCAATGGTCGCGCGCTTTCGTCTGGCGGCGCAGTCCTGCGACATCGTCCAACCTGCATTACATGACCGGCTTCTGGATCTGCTTTCCGCTGGCGCTGATCTCGCTGACGGGAATTTATCTGGCGTGGCCGCAACAGGGGCGCGAACTGCTGTCATCGGTTGCGCCGATGACAGCGCAACAGCAGCGCGGCGGACCCGGAGGCCAGGTCATGGCCAAGCCGGCACGTTCGCCATCGGAGATTTACGCGGCCGCGGCCGCGCGGCCGGACTCGGCCGTTGACGCGATCTTCTATCCCAACCCACAGACCGGCGCGTGGCGCGTCAGACTCCGTGAGGATGGCAAGACCGAGCCGGTGACGCTCATGATCAACGATCGCAGCGGAGAGGTGAGCATCGTCCAGCCGCTGTCGGGAGACCGGACCGCGTCATGGATTCGCTGGCTGCATGAAGGCAGTCATTCGGGCGAAGTCTGGCGCTTCGTCGTGTTCCTCAGCGGGATCATGCCGGCAGTGCTCGGCATCACCGGCATTCTGGTCTGGCTGCGGCAGCGCCGGCAGCGCGCGCTGATCAAGACAGCCGCGCATGCCATTCCGGCAAAGACGTCCGCTGCCGTCGGCGACGCCGCGCCCGCGGAATAATCACAACCACCTCACCGCCCCGGCTTCCGTCGCAGCGACGGCGGCATCGCGCGCTCTTGCACGGCGTGTCGTCGCGCGGTTGCTCATGCGCTCACTTCGGATCATCAGGATTTCCTGAGAATCAGTCGCAAAACTCTTGTTGCGAATAGTTCGCACTTGCATTATCAACTTCCGCGAGTTTGCGTGGCGTTGGGGGTGAAATGCGTTTGAAATCATTAGTTTCCGCGGCGGGCATGGCCTGCGTATCGGTCACGGCCGCCGATGTTGGCCGTGGTCTGGCGCAGGAGGTGCTCCCCGAGATCGCGGTGTCGGCCCCCGTCCCCACCGGAACCACATCTGACGACGGCTTGCAGCGCGGGCCGCTCAGCGTCATCGACAACACCTACCAGTCGGCCACCGCGATCACCGGCCGCGAAATCCAGCGCAGCAACGCGGCCTCGCTCGCCGATCTTCTGTCCGGCTTGCCGGGGGTTTCGGCATCGACCTTCGCACCAGGCGCAAGCCGTCCGAACATTCGCGGCCTCGACGACTATCGCGTGCGCGTGCAGGAAAACGGCATCGGCACCCAGGACGCCTCCGACTTCAGTCAGGATCACGTGGTGCCGGTCGATCCGCTCGCCGCCGACAAGGTCGAGGTGATCCGCGGACCCGCGACGCTGCGCTACGGCTCACAGGCGATCGGCGGTGTGGTGAGCGCCACCAACAACCGCATTCCGGAAAAGCTGGTGCAGGACGGTTTCAGCGCGCGCTTCAAGGGCGGCGCGTCATCCGTGGACAACGGGCTCGACGGCGCGGTCAGCCTCGATGCCAGCGGCAGCAATGTAGCCATCCATGCCGATGCTTACGGCCGGCGTGCGGGCGATTACCGGATTCCCGGCGGCGTGCAGGCCAACACGCGACTGAATACGGAAGGGCAAGCCGTCGGCGGTTCCTACATTTTCGACGGCGGCTATATCGGCACCGCGATCCAGCACATCACCAGCCTCTATCACATCCCCGGCGTCGCCGATGCGCAGCAGAATTCGCGCATCGACATGGAACAGACGAAATGGACCAGCAAGGGCGAGTGGCGCGCGCCGGTCGAGGGCATCGATGCGTTTCGTTTCACCTTCGGCGCCAGCAACTACAAGCACAATGAACTCGGTCTCGACGCCAACGGCGTCGACGCGGTGAAGAACATCATCAAGAACCGCGAACTGGAAGGCCGCTTCGAGTTCGATCATGCGGCGGTCGCGACCGCCATCGGCGCCCTGACCGGAACATGGGGCGCGCAGTTCGGCCATCGTGAACTCGGCACCGACGGCAGTCTCGGCGGCCTGCTGGCGCAGACCAATACGAACACCGCGGCGGCCTTCGCATTCGAGCAGATTCAGTTCACCGACACGCTGCGCATGCAGGCCGCGGGCCGCATTGAAAATCATATCGTCAAGGGACTGGCGCCAACCTTCCCGGCGGACTTCCTGCCACCGCCCAACACGTTCTCGGAGGAACCTGCACGGCGCACCTTCACGCCGAAAAGCACCAGCCTCGGCCTGCTGAAATATCTGCCATGGGACATGGTGGCGACACTCAACGCCCAGTACGTGCAGCGCGCGCCCGCGGCACCCGAGCTGTTTTCGCGCGGCTCCGATGGCGCGTCGGGGACGTTCGTGATCGGAAATCCGAATCTCAGGATCGAGACCGCGCAGACCGCCGAGATCGGCCTCAAGCGCGCCAGGGGGCAACTGCGGTTCGAGACCAGCCTGTACTACACGCTCTACAAGGACTTCATCTTCAAGCAGGTCACCGGCAACTTCTGCACCGACACGTTTGCAAGTTGCGGCGCGGCCGGTCCGCTGACGCAGGTCGCCTACGGCCAGCGCGATGCAGTCTTCAGGGGCGCAGAAGTCATCGCCCAGCTCGACGTGACGCCGCTCGGCGACGGCATGTTCGGCGTCGACGGACAATATGACATCGTGCGCGCGACCTTCACCGATGGAACCAACGTGCCGCGCATCGCGCCGATGCGCGCCGGCGGCGGCGTATGGTGGCGCAGCGCCGAATGGTACGCGCGGGTCGGGCTGCTGCATGCCTTCGCCCAGAACGACGTGTCGCTGAATGAGACCCCGACCGACGGCTACAATCTGCTCAAGGCAGAGGTGAGCTACACGCATACGTTCAACCGAACCGACAGCGGACCGCGCGAACTCACCATCGGCCTCGCCGGCAACAACCTGCTCAACGAGCGGATTCGCAATCATATTTCGTTCAAAAAAGCTGAGGTTTTACAGCCCGGGCTCGGCGTGCGGCTGTTCACGAATGTGAAATTTTGAGGGCCCGGAAACCCTGGAATCGTTCCAGTTTCGGGAGAATCTAGGTCACCCATGGCGACAAGCACGCCGCAGTGCATTATTCTGAAAATGAACCTTGCCTCTCGGCGAAGGGCTATGGCCGCGGTGCCTCGCCGCGGATTCATCGGCGAGAGCTTCGGACCAAAACTGCAAGACGGCGAAAACTGCGAAACAGTTATCAATCCGACGTTCACCCGATGTCGGCAGCAAACGCGATTTGAAGAAGCGGAGAGCATATGACCAACCCAAAGAAGGCTGCCGGATCACTGGTCTTGCTTGCCGCTGCAACGTCTCTGATGATCGCGCAGGCTTTCGCGCAAACGCCCGCTTCGCCAGCGCCATCCGCACAGACCCCGGCTGCGCAAGCCCCCGTCGCGCAGACGCCAGCGCCGGCACCTGTCGCTCCGGCGATCGCTGCGCCCGCGCAGGCTCCCGCTGTCCAGACCCCGGTCGTTGGACAGACCGCGAAAAATCCCACGCTGCCGCACAACCTCTCCCCGTGGGGCATGTTCATGGGCGCGGACATTGTCGTCAAAGCGGTGATGATCGGTCTCGCCTTCGCCTCGCTCATTACCTGGACGATCTGCGTCGCGAAGCTTCTCGAACTGCGCCACGAGACCAGGCGCGCGAAGAAGCGCATCAAGGTTCTCGGCAACGACATCTCGCTGATGGAAGCCGAGCGTGATGCCCGCAGCGGCAAGGATGCCGTATCCCGGCTGGTGCAATCGGCGGCGGCGGAAGCGGCGCTGTCGGACACCGTCAACGACGAAGGCTTCAAGGAACGCGTCGAACTGCGGCTCAGCCGCGTCGAGGCGGCGATGTCGCGGCGGATCTCGCGCGGCACCGGCATGCTCGCCACCATCGGCGCGACCGCGCCGTTCGTCGGCCTGTTCGGCACGGTGTGGGGCATCATGAATTCGTTCATCGGCATTTCCGAAGCGCACACCACCAACCTCGCGGTGGTCGCGCCCGGCATCGCCGAAGCGCTGCTCGCGACCGCGATGGGCCTGATCGCCGCGATCCCGGCGGTCGTGATCTACAATCATCTCGTCCGCATGATCACCGCCTATCGCGCGCTGCTCGGCGATGCGACCGCGCAGGTCATGCTGCTCATCAGCCGCGATCAGGGCCGCCGCTCACTGCGCATCGCGCGCGCGGCGGAGTAACGTCATGGGCGCTCGCCTGGGTGGAAAAGTCGCCGGTGCAGATGACGATCTGACCGAATCGCATGAAATCAACGTCACGCCGTTCATCGACGTGATGCTGGTCCTTCTCATTATCTTCATGGTCGCCGCACCGCTTGCCACCGTCGATCTCGGGGTCGAGCTTCCGGCCTCGACGGCGACACCGCCGCCTCGGCCCGACAAGCCGGTCTTCATCACAGTGAAGCCTGATCTGTCGGTCGCAGTCGGCGAGGACATCGTTCCGCGCACCACGCTGATCGGCGCGCTCGATGCCGCCACCAGCGGCAAGAAAGCCGATCCGGTTTACCTGCGCGCCGACAAGAGTGTGCCGTATGGCGAACTGATGGATGTGATGAACCTGCTGCGTAACGCGGGCTACCTCAAGGTGGCGCTCGTCGGGCTCGACGCAAGAAACTAACGGCAGAGAGCCTCGCTGCAAATGAACACACTCGTCCTGCATGGACCACCCGACATATCCGACGTCCGCCGCTGGGGTCTCGCGGCGGCGCTGGTGGTGGCGACGCATGTGGCGCTGATCGCGGGATTTGTCCTGTACACGCCGCCGATGCCGGATGCGATCGGCACGGCGTCCGAGCCGATCATGCTCGATCTGGAATCCGCGCCGCCGACGCAGGAGCCCGTGCAGCAGGATATCGCGCCCGGCCCGCAGATGCAGGAAGCCGAACCTCCCGCCCCCGAGCCCGAAAAACAGCCGGAGGTGGCCGAGGAACAGATCCCGCCGACGCCGTTGCAGGAGAAGGCCGACATCGTTGCTCCTGCGGAAAAGCCGAAGCCCAAGCCGGAGCCGGTGAAGAAAAAGCCGAAGCCGGTCGTCGAGAAGCCGAAGAAGCCGACTGAAAATCCCGCGCCGCAGACCACCGCGGCGCCGCGCGCCGCGCAGGCCGCGCGCGCGAGCTACAACGGCATCCTCTCGGCACATCTCCAGCGTTACAAGCAGTATCCGTCGGGTGCGAAAGCGGCCGGCGAACAGGGCGTCGCGATGCTGAGCTTCACCGTCAGCCGCACCGGCGGCGTGCTGAGCGCGCGGCTTGCCAAATCGTCCGGTTCGGCGGCGCTCGATGGCGAAACCATGGCGATGATCCGCCGTGCCCAGCCGCTGCCGTCGTTCCCGCCGGAAATGACGCAGAGCTCCGCGAGCTTCACCGTGCCGGTGCGCTTCTTCATGCGCTGAAGCCAGCCGGCGCGGTCACGGATCGTGTCACAAACACGTGACACCGCTACCCGGTAACATCGCGGCGGTCTCCTTCGAAGATTTCACCGAACCCACCGTTGCGGCCGCGCCATCGGCGTGCCGTAGCGCCATTCGCGGACGTGAAATCGTGTTCAACCTTGTTCTTGCGGCGCTGGCCGGCGTCGTCACCATCGCAGCGCCCTGCACATTGCCGGTGCTGCCGATCCTGCTTGGCGCATCGGTCGGACAGACCAGCCCGCTCCGCCCGGCGTTCATCGCCGCCGGTTTCGTGGTTGCGTTCTCCATCGTCGCACTGGCGCTCTCGGCGCTGACGCGCCTGTTCGATTTCGATCCGAGCGTCCTGCGTGACGGCGCAGCCGTTCTGCTTGCGATCTTCGGGCTCTTGATGATCTGGCCCGCGCCGTTCGAATGGCTCTCGATCCGGTTTACCGGACTGACGGAACAAGGCGCCACACCGCGCGACCGTCAGGGCCTGCTCGGCGGATTCATGCTCGGCACGACGCTGGGGCTGGTGTGGACGCCCTGCGCCGGCCCGGTGCTCGGGTCGATCCTCACCGTCGTCGCGACCTCCAAGGACACCGCATGGGCCTCGCTGCTGCTGGTGACCTATGCCGTCGGCGCCGCGATCCCGATGCTCGTCATTGCCTATGGCGGACAGGCCGTGACCGCGCGCGTGCGCGGTCTCGCGCGGATCGCGCCGCGATTGCAGCAAGGCTTCGGCGCGATCGTGATCGCCTTCGCCGCCGCCACCTACTTTCAGTACGACACACTCGCCGTGGCGTGGCTGACCCAATTTTACCCGAACGGCCAGACCGGCCTGTAACTTAAAGGAGAGACCCATGCGACATTTCACCAGGATGCTTTCGGTGGCCGCGCTGGCGCTGATGGCCTCGACACTACCCGGCCGCAGCGATGAGACCGCAGCGGCCGGCAGCGCCGTTCAAGTCGCGGAAGCCAGGACCACCGCGCCCGAATTCACCGGCCTCGGCAACTGGTTCAACTCGCCGCCGCTGACGCTCGCGAGCCTGCGCGGCAAGGTGGTGCTGGTGAACTTCTGGACCTACGGCTGCGTCAACTGCGTCAACACCCTGCCGCACGTCACGCAGCTTTATTCCAAGTACAAGGACAAGGGTCTCGTCATTGTCGGCATCCACACGCCGGAATTTCCGTTCGAGCATTCGTCGAACAACGTCCAGGCCGCGTTGAAACGGCATGGCATCACCTACCCCGTCGCGCAGGACAACAAGTCGGCCACCTGGAATGCCTGGCGCAATCAGTACTGGCCGGCGCAGTACATCGTCGATCGGTCCGGCCGGATCGTATACAGCCACGCCGGCGAAGGCGCCTACGATGACATCGACCGCACCGTCGGCAAGCTGCTGAACGCCAGCAGCTAAATGACGCAGGCGCGATTGCGCCTGAGCCATGCAACTTTGTGCATCGCGGCGATTATCAACGTCGCGGTGCGCATGCTATACGACCTCCAGATTGGACATGCTGGAGGTCCACGATGTTCGATGGTTTCGACGCCATTACCCTGGCGCGCTGGCAATTTTCGTTCACGATGAGCTTTCACATCGTGTTTCCGGCCTTCTCCATCGGCCTTGCAAGCTATCTCGCCGTCCTCGAAGCGCTGTGGCTATGGACCGGCCGCGAGGTTTTCATCAACCTTTTCAACTACTGGCTGAAGATTTTCGCCGTCGCCTTCGGCATGGGCGTCGTCTCGGGCATCGTGATGTCCTACCAGTTCGGCACCAACTGGGCGATATTTTCGGACAAGACCGGCCCCATCATCGGCCCGCTGATGGCCTACGAGGTGCTGACCGCTTTCTTTCTTGAAGCGGGCTTTCTGGGCGTCATGCTGTTCGGGCTCAACCGCGTCGGCCACAAGCTGCATTTCGTCGCGACCCTCATGGTCGCCATCGGCACGCTGATCTCCGCGTTCTGGATCCTGTCGGCCAACTCGTGGATGCAGACGCCGACAGGCTTTGCAATGAACTCGCAAGGACAGTTCGTCGCCGCCGACTGGTGGAAAGTGATCTTCAATCCATCCTTCCCCTATCGCCTCGTCCACATGGTGCTGGCGGCGTATCTCACCACCGCCTTCGTGGTCGGCGCTGTCGGCGCATTTCACCTGCTGCGCAATTCGAGGCTTGAGGGCGCGCGCGTGATGTTCTCAATGGCAATGTGGATGGCGGCGCTGGTGGCGCCGATCCAGATCTTCGCCGGAGACCAGCACGGCCTCAATACGCTCGAGCATCAGCCGGTGAAGGTGATGGCGATGGAAGGTCACTTCCAGAGTCACCCGAACGGCGCGCCGCTGATCCTGTTCGGCTGGCCCGATCAGGACGCGGCGGTCGTCAAGTATGCACTGGAAATCCCGAAGGCGTCGTCGCTGATTCTCAAGCATTCGCTCGATGCGCCGCTGAAGGGGCTCGATACCGTGCCGCGCGAGAACTGGCCCAAGGTCGGGCTCGTGTTCTGGTCGTTCCGTATCATGGTCGGCATCGGATTCCTGATGCTCGGCATCGGCCTGTTCAGCCTGTGGGCACGCTGGCGCGGCACGCTTTATGATTCGAAGCTGCTGCATTCCTTCGCGCTGGTTATGGGTCCTGCGGGATTCATCGCCGTCCTCGCTGGCTGGGTCACGACGGAGGCCGGGCGTCAGCCGTTCACGGTTTACGGCCTGTTGCGCACGGTGGATTCGGCATCGCCGCTCGATGCGCCCGCGGTCGCGACCTCGCTGCTCGCCTTCATCGTCGTCTACTTCATCGTGTTCGGAATGGGTGTGTTCTACATCCTGCGGCTGATGAACGCGCCGCCGCATCATGGCGAAGAAGGCCCAAGCCGGGATGTGCCGGCCCGCGCCGCCGGTATCACGCCCGCGCAGGCCGTTCCCGCCCACGGACAGAGGTGAGCGCCATGGCCAGCTTCACATTCGACATCGCAACGCTCTGGGCCTTCATCATCGCTTTCGCGGTGTTCATGTACATCGTGATGGACGGCTTCGACCTCGGACTCGGCATGTTGTTTCCGATGTTTCCGAAGAAAGAAGACCGCGACGTGATGATGAACACCGTCGCGCCGGTATGGGACGGCAACGAAACCTGGCTGGTGCTCGGCGGCGGCGGCTTGATGGCCGCGTTTCCATTGGCCTATGCGGTGCTGATGCCGGCGCTTTATACGCCGATCATCGCCATGCTGATCGGACTCATATTTCGCGGCGTCGCCTTCGAATTCCGCTGGCGCACCCAGAGCGAGCGCAACCGCTGGGACATCGCCTTCGCCGGCGGCTCGCTGATCGCGGCCATGGCGCAAGGCATCGCGCTCGGCGCGATTTTGCAGGGCATTCACGTTGAAGGCCGGCACTATGCGGGTGGCTGGTGGGACTGGCTGACACCATTCAGTTTCCTGACGGGCTGCGCGGTGCTCGCCGGTTACGGTTTGCTCGGCGCGACCTGGCTCGTCATGAAAACCACCGGCGAATTGCGTGAGCACGCCTATCGGCTGAGCTGGTACCTGTTGATCGCGACGCTGATCGCCATCGTCGCCGTCAGCCTCGCGACGCCGTTTCTTCAGGCGGATTACTGGCGGCGCTGGTTTGAGTGGCCGAACATTCTGTTCACCGCGCCGATCCCGATCGCGGTGGCGGCGATCACGCTGTTGCTGCTGAAGAGTCTCGCCAACAAGCAGGACTACCGGCCGTTTGTGCTCTCACTGGTCCTGTTCGGGATCACCTATGCCGGCCTCGGCGTCAGCATGTATCCCTACATCGTGCCGCAGAGCATCACCATCTGGCGGGCAGCCGCGCCGGCCAACAGTCTTAATTTCATGATCTTCGGCGTCGCGATCCTGGTGCCGATCATTCTTGCCTACACCGCGTGGGCCTATTGGGTCTTCCGTGGCAAGGTCGACGCCTCGAGCGGCTATCACTAGCGGGACACGAGATGAGCATGACCTCGCCGCCCGAACAGCCCCGGCCCCTGGCGCAGAAGCTGCTGTGGTTCGCGGCGCTGTGGCTGCTGGGCACAGGCACCGTTGCCGCCTTCGCCTATCTCCTGCGGCTCTGGATCGCTCCGCACTAAGCTGAGCGATCGCCGGTTTTCAGATATATTTTAAGGATTTACGACGCATGTTGGCCCGCCTTGAAGCGCGGGTCACTTGCCAGCCGAGCACGGCTAAGGTTTGATGCGCGCGGGGCACGAACTAACGCGGGATTCTCGACATGAACATCATCCGCTCTCTCGCTCTGGCGGCGGTCGCAGCCAGCCTGTTGTTCGCGGCGCCTCACGCCTTCGCGCAGGGCCGCGAGATGAATATCGGCGATCAGCCGGGATACATTCCCGATGACGAGGAGGTTTCGCCGGAATTCAAGCGCACAGCGGTTTTCTTCCGCACCACGGAAGCACCGGGCACCATCATCATCAGCACGTCCGAGCGCTTCCTTTATCTGGTGCAGGGCAACGGCCGCGCGCTTCGCTACGGCATCGGCGTTGGCCGCGAAGGATTCCAGTGGCAGGGATTGCAGAAGATCTCTCGCAAGCAGGAATGGCCGGACTGGACGCCGCCGCCGGAAATGATCGCACGTCAGCCTTACCTGCCGCGCTTCATGGCCGGCGGACCGGGCAATCCGATGGGCGCGCGCGCGCTTTATCTCGGCGCCACGGTTTATCGCATTCACGGCACCAACCAGCCGCAGACCATCGGCAGCGCCGTATCATCGGGATGCTTCCGCCTCGTCAATGCCGACGTAACCGATCTCTACGAGCGCATCCCCGTCGGCACCAAGGTCATCATCCGCCAGCGCCCCGAAATCTAATCTCCCGATAACGCTCTCTCCTTTTCGCACGCATACTTGGAAGCGAGATTCATTCATGTCCCTTTTTCCCCGCACCTTTGCCTCCGGTCTCACGCTCGGAGCAGTCATCGCGGTTGCTGTCGCCGCCTCCGCGATCGCCTACGAGCGATACGATACACGGACGCTGAAGCGGACCGTGAAACGCGACGCCGTGCTGTGCGGCGTCAACACCGGATTGCCGGGATTTTCGATTCCTGACGACAAGGGCAACTGGTCCGGTTTCGACGTCGACATTTGCCGCGCCGTCGCGGCCGCCATCTTCAACGATCCGAACAAGGTGAAGTTCGTCCCGCTCGATGCCAGCGAGCGTTTCAAGGAACTGCGCAATCGCAAGGTCGACATCCTGTCGCGCAACTCCACCTGGAGCATGTCGCGCGAAACCGAATACGGCCTGAACTTCGCAGCAGTCGCCTACTACGATGGCGAAGGCTTTATGGTGCGCCAGTCGCGCAACATCACCTCCGGTCTCGAACTCGACGGCAGCAAGGTCTGCGTCCAGGCCGGCACCACGACACAGCTCAATCTCGCGGATTACTTCCGCGCCAACAACATCAAGTATCAGGAATTGAATTTCCCGAGCCTGGACGAGGTTCTCAAGGCCTATGATTCAGGCCAGTGCGACGTGCTGACCACCGACGTGTCGCAGCTCTATGCGCTGCGGTTGCGGCTGACCAAGCCCGCCGAACACGCCATCCTGCCGGATGTGATCTCGAAGGAGCCGCTGGCGCCGGTGGTGCGGCAGCGCGACGACGAATGGCTGCTGATCGTGAAGTGGACGATCTACGCCATGTTGAACGCCGAGGAACTGGGCGTCAGCTCCAAGAACATCGACGCCGCGCTGAAGTCCAAAAAGCCCGACGTCATGCGGCTGCTCGGCACCGAAGGCGCCTATGGCGAGGAAATGGATCTCACGAAGGATTGGGCCGCGCGCATCATCCGCCACGTCGGCAACTACGGCGAGATTTACGACCGCAACGTCGGCGAGGGATCGAAGCTCAAGATTCCACGCGGCCTCAACCAGCTGTGGAGCGCCGGCGGCATCCAGTACGCGCCGCCGATCCGGTAATCGCTCGCGGCAGCCGCCGCATCACTCTCCACTGGTCGTCCCCGCGAAAGCGGGGACCCATAACCACCGAGATTTCTGCCGAGCAGCGCTCGTCAACATCACATTCCCCAGCAAGCACAGGGAGTATGGGTCCCCGCTTTCGCGGGGACGACGTCGTGATGTTGGTGATTTATTCCGAAGCCGCCGAGACTCAATAACCCTTCATCCGCGCCAGTTGCTCGGCGTGGTAGGCACTGTCGCCGAACAATTCCTGGCACACCCGCGCACGCTTCATGAAGAAGCCGATGTCGAAGGCGTCCGTCATGCCGACGCCGCCATGCATCTGCACGGCTTCCTGAACGGCCAGGGTCGCGGTCGATCCGGCCTTCGCCTTGGCGACGGCGACCGCGGCGCCCGCCGCAGCGAAATCGCTGTCCAGCGTCTGCGATGCCTTCATCACGGCGGCCTTGGTGATTTCGATCTCGGTGTAGAGATGCGCGGCACGATGCTGCAACGCCTGGAATTCACCGATCAGCTTGCCGAACTGCTTGCGCTCCTTCAGGTACGTCACGGTGCGCGTGAAAGCTTCCTCGCTGATGCCGACCATCTCCGACGCCACGGCGGCGCGGCCGACGTTGAGAATACCTTCCAGCAGCATGCCGCCCTGATCGACTTCACCGAGGACGCCATCAGCGGTCACCTCGACATCGTTGAACACGATGCGCGCGGCGTTGTGCGCATCGACCATCGCGGTGCGCTCGATTTCGATGCCTTTGGTTTTGGGATTGACCAGAAACAGCGTCAGCCCCTCGCGATCGCCGCTCTCACCCGCGGTGCGGGCCGCGACGATCAGCAGATCGGAGGCGTGACCGTCGATCACGAACGCCTTCGCGCCCTTGAGCTTGAAGCCGTTGCCGGACCGCACGGCTTTCATCGCTGTCTTCGCAGGACGATGCTTGGCGCCCTCGTCCACCGCGAGCGACGCGATCAGTTCGCCCTTGGCAATCCTGGTCAGATATTCCGACTTCTGCGCGCCGTTGCCGCCGCGCGACAACGCGGTCGCCGCCACCACGCCGGTCGACAGGAACGGCGACGGCATCAGCGTGCGGCCGATTTCCTCCATCACCACGCCGGCCTCGACGTTGCCAAGTCCGCTGCCGCCGAATTGTTCCGGCACCAGCAGACCTGCGAAACCCATCTCGGCGAATGTCTTCCACAACTCGCGCGAGAACCCGGTCTCGTCCCTGGTGTCGCGCAGCTTGCGCAGATGCGCCACCGGCGCCTTGTCGCTGATGAGGCCGCGCGCGCTGTCGCGCAGCATTGACTGTTCTTCGTTAAGGACGAGAGCCATTTTTATGTCCGGATCAAGAGGGCTTCAGATGTTGATTTCGTCATTCCGGGACGCGCCGTTTCGCGCGGACCCGGAATCCATGAGTTCCAGATTCCGGACTCGCACGCTCACGCTCGCGCCCCGGAATGACAGACTCGATCACGCGCCGGGCAGATCGAGAATGCGCTTGGCGACGATGCCGAGCATCACTTCGCTGGTGCCGCCCTCGATCGAGTTCGCCTTGGTGCGCAGCCACGTCCGCGCCGTCAGTCCCTCGCGGGAACGAGGGCTTTCCCATTCCAGCGCATCGACGCCTCCGGCCGACATCAGGATCTCGTATCTGCGCTTGTTGAGTTCGGTGCCGTAATACTTCAGCGCCGACGAATAAGCCGGATGCCCCTGTCCCGCTTTTGCAAGATCGACCGCGCGCTCGGATGCACAGGCCATCGCGGCCTCGTCGACATCGAAGACTGCGATCTGGCCGCGCAACATCGGATCGTCCAGTTGCCCGTGTTCGTCGACGCCGACGGAGTTCGCCGCCACCTGACCCATGGGCCGGGAGCCGCGGCGCTCGCCCACTTCGCTGATCATGGAGCGTTCGTGCTGGAGCAGATATTTCGCGACGTCCCAGCCGCGATTGACGGTGCCGACCACATGCGACCGCGGCACGCGGACGTTGTCGAAGAAGGTTTCGCAGAACGGCGACTTGCCCGAGATCAGAAGGATCGGCTTGGTCGAGACGCCCTTCGACGTCATGTCGAACAGGATGAAGCTGATGCCGTCATGCTTCTTGGCGCTGAAGTCGGTTCGCACCAGACAGAAGATCCAGTCGGCGAAATTCGCCATCGAGGTCCAGATCTTCTGGCCGTTGATAACGTAATCGTCGCCGTCGATATCCGCGCGGGTCTGCAACGACGCCAGATCCGAACCGGCATTCGGCTCCGAATAGCCCTGGCACCAGCGGATCAGGCCAGCGGCGATCTTCGGCAGATGCTCGCGCTTCTGCGCATCGGAGCCGTATTTCAGCAGCGCCGGTCCAAGCATCCAGATGCCGAAGCTCGAGAGCGGAAGCCGGGCGCCGATCGCGGACATTTCCTGACGCAGGATCTTCGTTTCCTCGAGCCCGAGGCCGCCGCCACCGTATTCCTTCGGCCATTCCGGCACAGTCCAGCCCTTGTCGCGCATGCGCTCGAACCAGAGACGCTGCGGCTCCGACGAGAACGTGGTGTTGCGGCCGCCCCAGAAAACATCGGCGTCGCCCGTCACCGGCTTGCGCATCTCGGGCGGACAATTCGCCTCCAGCCAGGCGCGCGTCTCGCTGCGGAATTTTTCCATATCGGCCATTCGATCATCCCTTGGGCTGATGGGCCGCTGCGCGGTGCGCGCGGCTTTGTTCATTTTCTGGGCCGGACTGTACTGTCCGCTTGGCGGATTTCAATATCTCGCTGACGCGAAAGCCGCACCCGGTGCGATATGGTAGCCATGCACGACAACCCCGGGGCCGCGCCCCGGCACCGCCACCGCGTTTAAAACAGAGGAACCGCCATGCGCCTGAGAATGCTTTCGCCTAGCGAAATGACCGCCGATCAGACGAGCATCTTCGAGGAATCGGTTTCAGGCAAACGCGGCACGGTCACGCCGCCGCTGCGCGCGTGGATCCATGCGCCTGAGGTCGCGCGGCACGCCAGCCGGCTCGGCGCATTCCTGCGTTACGACACCACGCTGGGTCCGCGCCTCTCCGAACTCGCGATCCTCGTGACCGCGCGGCACTGGAGCGCGCAATTCGAATGGTATGCGCACAAGAAGATGGCGCTGGCAGCGGGGCTCGATCCGAGCATCATCGATGCCATCAACCATCGTCACGTCCCGGATTTCGACGATCCGAAAGCGGAACTGGTTTACGAATTCAGCGAGTCGCTGCATGAAAACTGCAAAGTCCCGAAGTTGCTCTACGACAAGGCCATCGAGATGCTCGGTGAAACCGGCGTGGTCGAACTGGTCGGCCTGCTCGGTTACTACGCGCTGGTGTCGATGACGCTCAACACCTTCGAAGTCGAATTGCCGGAAGGCGAAACCTCCGACCTTGTACCATGAGGAAGACGCTCATACATCGATGAGAGCAATGCATCGATGTCATCGGAGAGACCTGGTATGTCCGGAGAAACCACCAAGTGGATATCAGCGTCCTTCAAACCGATTGCTGCGGGCACGCGGATCGGTCATGTCCATTTGAAAGTCGCGGACCTCGACCGCGCACTCGGCTTCTATCAGAATGTCCTCGGCTTCGAGCTGATGCAGCGTTACGGCGATCAGGCCGCGTTCATTTCCGCAGGCGGCTATCACCACCACATCGGCCTCAACACCTGGCACAGCAAGGGCGGCAACCCGCCGCCTGAAGGCGCCACCGGCCTGTTTCATACCGCGATCCTCTATCCGACACGCGCGGCGCTGGCCGACGCGCTGCATCGGGTGCTGTCCGCCGGCATTGCGCTGGACGGCGCGAGCGATCACGGTGTCAGCGAGGCGCTTTATCTGCGCGATCCCGACGAGAATGGTGTTGAGCTTTACCGCGACCGGCCCGAGGCCGAATGGCCGCGCCATCCCGATGGGACACTGGCGATGTTCACGCGCCGGCTCGATGTGGAAGCCTTGCTGCGCGAACGTGAAGACTGATCAAATCGCCTTCAGCGTCTTCGCGCGAACCAGCACGATCGCAGCGGCGATCAACTGGAGCGCCACACAGGCATAGAACGGCACGGTGTAACTGCCGGACAGATCGCGCAGCAGTCCCACGATTCCCGGCCCAAACGCATAGGTGAACTGGCAGATCGCCGTCACCAGGCTGACCAGCACGCCGAAGGCAGCCGCGCTGAATTCCCGCTGCACGATCATCGACGGCAGCGTGATCATGTTGCCCACCGAGAAGCCGAACACCGCGCTGGCCGCGAACAGCGCAGCTTCGTTCCGGGTGTTAATCATCACAATCAGTGCGAGCGCCTGACTGACCGCCGAGGTCGCCGCCGCCTTGCGCTGGTCCATCCGGTCGACGACGAGACCGAACAGGACCCGTCCCGCCACCGCCATCGCGGTCATCAGCGCCACTGCGACACTGGCGCGCTCGCGGCCCATGATCGGATCGAGAAACGAAATCTGATGCACGATGAAGCCGACCTGCGCGGCCAGCAGCAGCGCGAACGGCACCGTGATGGTCCAGAACGAAAGGCTGCGGAACGCCGCATGGCGCATCTGCGCAATCGACCGCACGGCTGGCGCAGGCGCGGCGGCAAAGACATCCGCCGGGGGCAGCGCGCGCTTCGGCGGCCGGCCAACCCAGATGAGAATCGCCGGTACCGCAAGCCCGACGATCACCAGCGCCGCGCCGATCGAGGTCGCGGGGAAGCCAAACCTGCCGATGGCGCCGACCAGCAACGGCACGCCGAGTACACCGCCGCAGCTTGCGCCATTCAAGGCAAGGCTGATCGCCATGCCTCGCTTCCTGTCGAACCACAGCCCAAGCGTGTTGTTGATCGCAGCGAGACTGGTCCCCGCCCAGCCGAATGCAATCAGCGCATAGGCGGCGTACAATTGCCACGGCGATGTAATCTGCCCGACCATCGCGGTGCCCGCGGCAATGGTGAGGATGCCGCCAATCAGAAGACGGCGCGGCCCCAGCGCGCGGATCGCCTCGCTCACGAACACGACCAGAACCGCGCTGAACAGGTAGTAGCAGGTGGTCGCGGTTGAGATCAGCGAGGCCGGCCAGCCGTGAAGACGTTGCAGTTCGGCGAGATAGACGCCCTGACCGTAAAAGCCGGCGGCCCAGGCGAACGTCGCGACCAGAAAGCAGACCCCGACGATCGGCCAGCCCTCATAGCGGATCGACATTTCATCAATGATCTTCTTATCCGCGACGGGGCCCGCGTGAGGCGCGTTCATATTCCGGCGTTTCCCTAAGGAGCTTGACGCTCTTCTTCTCTGCCGATTTCACCGGCAGTTTCGCCATCTGTCAGGATGCCGATCGCGGCGTCAAGCGAGACATCGTCATCGCCCGCATGACGGCCGGTCATGTCAGGGGAACGGCTTACGCTTTCGCCGCGTTGTAGAAGAACCGCTCCCGGAAAATCCTGTCGCCGCGCCATTCCTGCATGGCGATTTCATCGACATGGCGGGTCTTGCCGTCGAGGCCGACAAGATCGAAGTTCCAGTGGATCATGACGTGATCGCCCTCCACCACCGATACCAGCGCGCTGGAACGGACTTCTTTCATCTGCGCAAGGATACCGCGCTCATGCGCCACCAGCCCGTCGCGGCCGACCCGCGGCGGCGCGCTGTTCTCCTGCATGCTGGCGTCTTCGGTGTAATAGCGCTCGATAGCGCCGGCATGGTCGCCGCTCTCCACCACTGCAATGAATTCGTCAACGCGTGCGCGTGTCGGCATCTGTGTTCCCCGGTTTATCAGCCGGGAACACTTAAGCACGCGCCGTCCGAAACGCTACGGGGCGACGATTCATGTTTATTGCAGTTTTGTGTGCGTGTCCGTCAGGTAACGGCCTCGCCGGCAAGACGCCTACTTGTACAGATACCCGACCGGCTGGCCTGCGGTCCGCAGAGGACGAACATCCCGCCCTGTGATGATTTGACCGGCCAGACCGTCAATCTCATCACGCTGCGTCGGCGTCCAACTGCAAAGATTCTCCATGCCCTTCAGAAGGCCGAGCCGGAGGACTTGGGTATTTTCACCCATACCTATGAGACTGATCGTGTTCTTGCTCGCGGTCACCACATCGCCGGCAGCAAGCCCGAAAATCTTCCCCGCACCATCCCTGAATTCGGCTGTGCCGCGAATGACGCGATAGATAACAACCTCGCCCTTCGCGAAAGAAGCAGCGTCCGCTGTGGCGGATGTGCTCTTCGGCAGGAGCGAGTGGCCACGCGGGTCGGTTGCGATGATATGGCCGGTGACGAGATGACCGCTCGGCGCCTCGATTCCGATATCGCGCACATAAACAGGCATGGCCGACTTGATGAGACTATCAGGCGCGCCAGCCGCCAGCGGCCTGAAGAGCGCATCCAGCGCCAGCGGATCCTGTAGCCAGAAGCCTGCATCGGACGGGCGATCATGCAGAGGATGGCTCCAGGCCACGCGCGGCGTTTCGTCTTCGTTGATCTGATCCGGACCCACGATCGTCGGGTTGGGAAAGGTCGTCGGATCGGTAATGAAGGCTTCGAGAAATTTTCCGGAGTAGCCCATCGAAATCGGGTCCGGCGCCACGGTCTGCGGCGTCTTCAGATTCTCCTCGGTCGACAACCCCGACCATGTGTAAAAAAGCTGGCGATGCACGATCGCGCTTTGCAGCATCACCGCGCCGGGGCCGACATTGTAGAAGCGCCCATCGTAATCGAAGGTAAACATCCCCGACGTGACCAGCACGAGCTGGAAACCGCCCGGTGGAAGGTGAAGATGAAAATCGGTGGGGCCTGTATCCGGGAGATAAATCGGCAGATTTGTCGCGACCTCATGGAGGAGGAAGGTTTCGTTGTTCGCATGAAAGCCTTCGTCCGCGCGGCTGTAGAGCGCCTGCGGGCGATACGTCGCCTCGTATGTCGTATCCTTGTGGCGATCGATGGCGACGAAGTTCTGAGTGTTCAGACGAATGGGAGCGCCGTTCGGGCGCGTGAGACCAGACGATTTTGAATCGACCGCAGCATGCACATTCATGGCATCCTCCAACCCGGGCGAACGCGCGCCGGCGCAGTTGCTTCTGCAATGCATCATGCGAATTCCACGCCAGCGACCGCATCGCGCGCGGTCACGGCGTGAGGAAGTTTTGCGCAATGAAAGATGTGGCTGAGTCCGTGGAGGATTCAGCCAAGCGACGAACTGGCTCGCTTTAAGGACTCGGCTCTCACGCCATGCGCCTTGTCTGGCATCCCAGGGAAGCACGCTTCCAGGCAAGCGCACGCAGCCGCAACCGGCCCAGCGATCAGGCAGTTGCGCGCGACCGCTGCCTAATATTCCACCTCAAGCTCCTCGATTTCCGCCGGCTCCTGCCGCGCGGCCTCGACCCACTCCTGCATTTCAGGAAGGCTCATCACCCGTTTTGCATAGCTCGCCAGCGACGGGCCGATCTGGACATCGTAGGTCAGGAAGCGCGTCACCACCGGTGCGTACATCGCGTCCGCCATCGACCGATGCCCGAACAGGAACGGGCCGCCGGATTTTTCCAGACAGTCGCTCCAGATCGCACAGACCCGATCGATATCCGCCTGCGCGCGTGACCAGACCTTGAAGCCCGGAAAGTGCCCCTTGATGTTGACCGGCAGCGACGAGCGCAGGGTCGTAAAGCCTGAATGAATCTCGCCGCAGATCGATCGGCAATGCGCCCGCGGAATCCGCTCGGACGGCAATAAACCCGCTTCAGGCATGAGATCGTTGAGATATTCACCGATCGCCAGCGTGTCCCACACCACCGCGCCCTCGTGGCGCAGGCACGGCACCAGGATCGACGATGACAGCAGCAGGATCTCCGCCCGCGCCGACGGATCGTCAGCCGCGGTGATGATCTCATCGAACTCGAGTCCGGAAAACCTCGTCATCAACCAGCCGCGCAGCGACCATGACGAGTAATTCTTGCTGCTGATGGTCAAAGTGGCCTTGCCCATGGTCGCTCTCCTAAACGCCTGCACATCAAAGAGGCGGATCGACTTTCTCCGCCCGGTCACGCCCGCGCCTGCCTGTTGTTTAAGCGCTTGCTCCTTTTACACACAGCAAACGACATGCCAGTCCGAATGGCCGATTGACGGGGCTTTGGCGTCAAGTTTGCATGACACAAAGCAAGGGAATGTGCCGGATGTCGCCAATGATGTACCAGACCTATCAGAACACCATGGACATGACGGCCCCGTGGCGAAGCGGGGCCGCAACGGCGCTGTCCTACCTGAAAATGCTGCCCGAAGGCATTTCGGACAAGGTCTTCGGCCGGGCCGCCGCCGCGCTCGAACTGGTGTCGCGCAGTTCGCTGACCTACAAGCGGCCGGAATATGACATCAAGCCCGTCGCGGTCGGCAACCGCGAATGGCCGGTGATCGAGGAAGTCCCGTTCGCGACGCCGTTCGGCTCGCTGCTACATTTCAGGAAGGATGGCGCGCCGGACCAGCCGAAGGTTCTGCTGGTCGCGCCGATGTCAGGTCACTTCGCGACACTGCTGCGCGGCACGGTGCAGACGCTGTTGCAGGATCATGACGTCTACATCACCGACTGGCACAATCCGCGCGACATTCCGCTCGATCAGGGCAAGTTCGGTCTCGACGAATATACCGAGCATCTCATCACCTTCATGGATCAGCTCGGCCCGAAGTCTCACATGGTCGCGGTGTGCCAGCCATCGGTATCGGCGCTGGCGGCCTGCGCCATCATGTCGGAAGACAATCATCGCGCGCGCCCGGCGAGTCTCACCCTGATGGCGGGGCCGATCGACACCCGCATTGCGCCAACCAAGGTCAATGAGTTCGCAACCTCAAAGCCGCTGAAGTGGTTCGAGGACAATCTGATCAATTACGTGCCGGTGCAGTGCAAGGGCGCCTTCCGCAAGGTCTATCCCGGCTTCATTCAGGTCACCGCGTTCGTGTCGATGAATCTCGAACGGCACGTCAAGTCGCACAAGGATTTGCTCGAACATCTGGCGAAGGGTGAAGTCGAGAAAGCCGACACCATCAAGACGTTCTACGACGAATACTTTGCGGTGATGGATCTGCCGGCGGATTTCTACATCGACACCATCCGCGACGTGTTTCAGGAACACCTGCTGCCGCAGGGCAAGCTCACCTACAAGGGCCGCGCCGTGAATCCGGCCTCCATCAAGAAGATGGGCCTGATGACGGTGGAAGGCGAAAAGGACGATATCTGCTCGATCGGACAGACGCTGGCGGCGCAGGATCTCTGCACCGGCGTGCGCGCCTACCGCAAGGTGCATCACATGCAGGCCGGTGTCGGCCACTACGGCGTCTTCAGTGGCCGGAAGTGGAACAACGAAATCTATCCGCTGCTGCGGGATTTCATTCACGTCAATTCGTGACGGCTTTGCCGGATTTGCGCCCGCGCTACTCCGCCAGCGCCTTCATCTCCTTGTAGAGATCGGATTTGCCCTCAAAGCCGATGCCCGGCAGGTCAGGCATGGTGATATGGCCGCTCTCCACCCGCACGCCGTCGGGGAAGCCGCCATAGGGCTGGAACAGATCCGGATAGCTCTCGTTGCCGCCAAGGCCGAGACCCGCCGCGATGTTCAGCGACATCTGGTGCCCGCCATGCGGGATGCAGCGCGATGGCGACCAGCCATGGGTCTTCAGCATATCGAGCGTGCGCAGATATTCACAAAGCCCGTAGGACAAGGCGCAATCGAACTGCAGCCAGTCGCGATCCGGCCGCATGCCGCCGTAGCGAATGAGATTGCGCGCATCCTGATGGCTGAACAGGTTCTCGCCAGTGGCCATCGGGCCCGGATAGAATTCGGCGAGCGCAGCCTGTAGCTGGAAGTCGAGCGGATCGCCTGCTTCCTCGTACCAGAACAGCGGATAGCCGCGCAGCATCTTGGCGTAGGCGATTCCGGTTTCCAGATCGAAGCGGCCGTTGGCATCGACCGCGAGTTGCGCCTGACTGCCGATCTCCTTCAGCACCGCCTCGATGCGTTCGCGATCTTCCGCAAGGGATGCGCCGCCGATCTTCATCTTGACGACATTGTAGCCGCGGTCGAGATAGCCGCGCATCTCGCCGCGCAGCGCCGACAGATCCTTGCCGGGATAATAGTAGCCGCCCGCCGCGTACACGAACACGCGCGGATCGGCCTTGCGGTTGTGCCGTTCTGCGAGCAGACGAAACAGCGGCTTGCCGGCGATCTTCGCCACCGCGTCCCAGATCGCCATGTCGATGGTGCCGACCGCGACCGAACGCTCGCCGTGGCCGCCGGGCTTCTCGTTCGACATCAGCGCCGCCCACGCCTTGTCGGGATCGATGTTGTCGCCGGACGAATCCAGCAATGTCTCGGGATCGGCTTCCAGCAGCCGCGGCGCGAAGCGCTCGCGGATCAGCCCGCCCTGCCCGTAACGGCCGTTGGAATTGAACCCGTAGCCGACCACCCGCTTGCCGTCGCGAACCGCATCTGTGACCACGGCGACGAGACTCGTCGTCATCTTGGTGAAGTCGATGTAGGCGTTGCGGATCGGAGACGAAATCGGCTTGGTGATTTCACGCACATCGACGATACGGACGGACATGGACGACACACTCCCGCTCATTTGCCTTCGCACTCTTGCGCGCGATGTCTACGCCACGAGGTGGAAAGTTCAAGCAAAACAGCTATTTTTTGCCACAACCGGGCTCTTTTCCGCGGTTCCGCACGTATGGTAGACAACGTGCCGAAAGCCCGGAGAGATATCGTGCGCATCCTGCTGCGTCCCCTGCTGATCCTGTTTGCAATGCTGACCGCGGCGCAGTTCGCTGTGACTGCCGCGCAGGCCGACAAACGCGTGGCGCTGGTGCTCGGCATCTCCGCCTATCAGCACGTCGCCAAGCTGCCGAACCCGTCGAACGATGCCAGCGCGATGGCGGAGCTGTTCCGGAAATCCGGGTTTGATGTCGTGGAAACAAAACGCGATGTGGGCATCGCCGATCTGCGCCGCGCGGTCGGCGACTTCTCGGACAAGGCGCAGGATGCCGATGTCGCCGTGGTGTTCTTCGCCGGACACGGCATCGAGGTCGATGGCACCAACTATCTGGTGCCGGCGGACGCGAAACTTGCGCGCGATTTCGACATCGAGGACGAAGCGCTGTCGCTCGACCGGCTGCTGAAGGCGATCGAACCCGCCAAGCGGCTGCGGCTGGTGATGCTGGACGCCTGCCGCGACAATCCCTTCGCCAAGACCATGAAGCGCACGGTTGCATCGCGCTCGGTCGGGCGTGGCCTCGCCAAGATCGAGCCGACAGTGTCGGACACCCTGATCGCGTTCGCAGCGAAAGCGGGCTCGGTGGCGCTCGATGGCGACAACAGCAACAGCCCCTTCACCACCGCGCTGCTTGAACATATCGCGACACCGGGAATCGACCTGCGCATCGCGTTCGGCCGGGTGCGGGATTCGGTGCTTACCACCACCGCCCGTAAACAGGAGCCCTATGTCTATGGCTCGCTAGGCGGCAACACGGTTGCGATTGTCGATGCACCGGCAGCGGCGGCCAAAGCGGACACCAGGCCCGCTGCCGCACAGGTGGCATCGGCCGACCCCAATGTCCCCGCGGCACCACGCGCTCCGGTTTCGGCGTCATCCTCGGTGTCATCCAACGAAATCGCGGAAGCGTGGCGCGCGGTTTCCACGACCACAAACTCGACTGTGCTCGAAGCCTTCGTGCGCCGCTTCGGCGACAGCATCTACGGCGATCTCGCCCGGGCGCGCTTGCAGGAGCTGAAAGCGCCGGAAACGAAAGTCGCCGCGAAGCCGGACGAGCGCTCGCTACATCCCGCGCAGAGCGCAACGGCAACACCGTCCGCCGCAGCCACTCCTGCTGCGAACGGCTATCTCGGATGCTTCAAGGATCAGGGCAAGCGCGATCTCGACGGCTACACCTTTTACGACGGCAAGATGACCACGCAATTGTGTGTGTCCACATGCCGTGACAAGGGTTTCAGCCATGCCGGGACGCAGTATGCCGGCCATTGCTTTTGCGGCAACAAATATGGCGCAGCCGGTCCTGCGACGAACTGCGATGCGAAATGCACCGGCAACCGCGACGAAATCTGCGGCGGCACATGGGCCAACTCGATTTACAAGGTGAACTGATCGCGCAGGCTCGCGTGACCGGCAGCGCCTATCGGGGCTGCCGGGAACGAATCGGCGCGCTACTCGCAGAACCGTTTGCCGTTGGTGTAGAAACAGAATGGCGAGCTGTCCGTCGCGGGCGTGATTTCCCTGGCGATGTTCCGGCGATTCCAGATCGCGCGCCGCTGATATTTTGAAAGACGCGGCCCGGGCGCCACGCAACGGCTGCCGAGCTTTTCGTCGGTCACATTGGTCCACACGGCCCTGGCGCCATCGATGGTGCAGGTTTGCATCATGGCCTTCTGCACACAGACGTTCGCGCCTTCGCTGTATTTCCTGTTGTTGTAGATACACACAAGCGCGGCAGGCTTTGGCTCGGCTGACGTCTTTTGCCCGGCCGCGGGTTTTCGCTCCGGCGGCGTTTGCGCAGCCGCAGGCACACCGAGCAGGACAAGAAAGCAGAGCGAGAGGGTGCGGATCATTCTCTCTCTTTAGCGCGGAGCGGCCCTGCAAAGAAGGCGACCGCCGCGAAAATGCTTAAAGAAAACAGCTTCAAATATCGTCAATTGAAGGATCGCAGCGGCATCCGGCCCGGCACCATGCCGGACCGGATATCGCAATCGTGCTTACTTGGTCAGCGGGCAGCCCGACTCCTTCGCCGACGGGAAGGCCTTGTCACCGGGCACCACCGCCAGTTCCTTGTAATAGTCCCAGGGCTTCTTGGACTCGGACGGCTTCTTGACCTCGAACAGGTAGAGGTCGTGAACCATGCGGCCATTTTCGAGAACCTTGCCGCCCTGCGCGAAGTCGTCATCGACCGGCAGTTCCTTCAGCTTCCTGGCCACCGCCTCGGTGTCCTTGGTGCCCGCGGCCTTGACGGCCTTCAGATACTGCAAGGTCGCCGAATAAGTGCCGGCCTGAATCATGTTCGGCATCCGGCCGGTGCGCTTGAAGAACTTCTCACCGAAGTTGCGCGACCTTGCATCGCGGTCCCAGTAATAGCCTTCCGTCAGCACCAGGCCCTGCGCGGCCTCAAGGCCGAGGCCGTGGACCTCAGCCGCCGTCAGCAGCAGTCCGGCGAGTTTCTGGCCGCCCTTGACGATGCCGAATTCCGCCGCCTGCTTGATCGAGTTCGTGGTGTCGAGGCCAGCGTTGGCGAGACCGATGACCTTCGCCTTCGAGCTTTGGGCCTGGAGCAGGAACGACGAGAAGTCAGCGGTGTTCAAGGGAATGCGAACCGCGCCCAGCACCTTGCCGCCCTGCTGCGTGACGAAGTCGCCGGTATCCTTTTCGAGCGCATGGCCGAACGCATAGTCAGCGGTCATGAAAAACCATGTATCGCCGCCGGCCTTCACCAGCGCCCCGCCGGTGCCATAGGCAAGCGCGCGGGTGTCATACGCCCAGTGGAAACCGTAAGGCTGACATGCGTCGCCGCTCAAACGCGAGGTCGCGGCGCCGACCACGATGTCGATCTTCTTCATTTGCTTGGAGAGATCGTGGACCGCGAGCGCGACCGACGACGTGGTCAGCTCGGTGATCATGTCGACGCCTTCGACTTCATACCAGCGGCGCGCGATGCTGACACCGAGGTCCGGCTTGTTCTGGTGATCGGCGGAGACGACTTCAATCTTTTGGCCAAGTACCGAGCCGCCGAATTCCTCGACCGCCATCTTGGCTGCTTCAAAGGACCATTTGCCGCCGTAGTCGGCATAGACGCCGGACTGATCGTTGAGAATGCCGATCTTGACGCCCTGCTGCGCGGAGGCCGGCAGTGCCGCCGTCAGGCTGAACGCCGCGACCGCCGCGGCCAAAAACTTCGATGTCATTATGCGCTCCCGTTCTTCTTGTTTGAGACGCCTTTATAGCGACATCGCATTTACGCAGGGCATTGAACTTTCGCATCGGCTCTGTGCAATTCACGCAAGGATTTTGCGGCGCACAACGAACATCCGAAACCTCGTGGATTCAGCGCCCCTGCCTGAACCGTCCAGCGGAGAGCTTGCGGAAACGCACACCCTTTCCATCCGCGAGCCGGGTCGCCTCATAGCCGCCGTCGCGGATCGCGTCCCGTTGCGGGCGCGCGTTCTCGGGATTGCGCTCCTTCTCCCACCATGACGCCCGCTGCGACGCGCGCGGCAGCGCGAACCCCAGCAGATCTTCGATCTCCTCGAAGCTCAGCACGAGTTCGGCCTTGGTCTGATGCGAGAGATACTCGCGGAGCGGGTCGTAATCGCCCAACAGCTAGGCTCCGTCATTGAAAACCGGTGTGTGAGCCGATAGGTACGTCGCATCGCCTCTCTTGAACAGGGCTTTTCGTGAATCTGTTTGTCTTCGGCCTGGGCTTCAGCGGCAGGACCATCGCCGAGCGCCGTCTCGCGCGCGGCGATCATGTCGCCGGCACCGTGCGGTCGCGTGAGAAGGCGCAGGTCCTGTCTGCCGCAGGCGTGACCGCGCACGTGTTCGGACCGGATGGCCGCGACGACGCCATCGATGCCGATCTCGCAGCCAGTGAGGCGCTGCTGATCTCGGTTCCGCCGGGCACCGGCGGCGATCCTGTGCTTGCCGCTTACGCCAGACAGATCGCTGCCGCGCCGAAGCTGCGCTGGATCGGCTATCTCTCGACCATCGGCGTTTACGGCGATCACGGCGGCGCGTGGGTCGATGAGCAAACGCCGGTGACGCCGGCCAATGCGCGTTCGCGCGAACGCGCCGGCGCCGAACAGGCGTGGCTTGCCTTCGGCGCCGCGAACAACATTCCCGTGCAGATTTTCCGGCTCGCGGGCATTTACGGCCCCGGCCAGAGCCAGCTTGTGCAACTGGCGCGGGGAACAGCGCGCCGGATCGTCAAACCCGGACAGGTGTTCAACCGCATCCATGTCGAGGACATCGCGCGCGCGGTGGATGCGTCGCTGGGCCGGCCGCGACAAGGCGCAATCTACAACGTCACCGACAATGAACCCGCGCCGCCGCAGGACGTGGTCACCTTCGCGGCCTCGCTCTGCGGCATTGAGCCGCCGCGCGAGATCAGCCTCGACGACGCCGGCCTGACCGAGATGGGCCGCTCGTTCTATGCCGAGAGCAAACGCGTGCGAAACGATCTGTTGCGCAACGAACTTGGCGTTACGCTGGCCTATCCGACCTATCGCGAAGGCCTGAGCGCATTGCGCGCGGCCGGTGAAGGGCCGCGCTGAGCGCGATCACGCCGCCTTGTCGCTCTTCGCGGCGCGGATTGCATCCCAGATTTTCACCGGCGTCAGCGGCGTTTGCAGCGATGTGATGCCAAGGTCGCTGAGTGCATCCATCACCCCGTTGACGACGCAGGGCGGCCCGCCGATGGCGCCGGATTCACCACAGCCTTTCGCGCCAAGCGGATTGGTCTTGCACGGCGCGGAGTCGTCGAGCGTCACATCGATATGCGGCATGTCGCTGGCGCGCGGGATGCAATAGTCCTGATAGCTCGCGGTCAGCAACTGGCCCGAGGAATCGTACACCACGCCTTCATAGAGCGCCTGTCCGATGCCCTGCGCGACGCCGCCGTGAACCTGGCCGGTGACCAGCATCGGATTGATGGCGATACCAACGTCATCCACCGTGGTGTAACGCACCACGCGGGTCACGCCGGTCTCCGGATCGATTTCGACTTCGCAGATATGCGTGCCGTTCGGCCAGGTCGGCCCGTCCACTTCGCCCTTGCTCTCGACGCTGAGGCGCGAGTTCTTCTCATCCTTGGCGAGATCGAACAGGCTGATACGCCTGTCGGTGCCAACCACCGTCAGAACGCCGTCGCCATACTCGATATCGCCGACGGAAGCCTCGAGTACGTGCGAGGCTTTCTCGCGCGCCTTCTGGATCAGATCGCCGGCCGACACCACGGCCGCGGTGCCGCCGACGAACAGTGAACGCGAGCCGACGCTGCCGCCGCCGGTCGCCTTGTCCGTGTCGCCCTGGATAACGTCGACGCGGTCGAGCGGAATGCCAAGCGCACCGGCCACCATCTGCGAGTAGCTGGTCTGAAGACCCTGCCCCATCGCCTGTGTGCCCGACTGGAGCACGACGCGGCCCTCGGCCGTCGCCGACAGCGTGACCTTCTCGGTATGCACACGGCCGCCGGTCCATTCGATGTAGCTGGTCAGGCCGCGGCCATAAAGCAGGCCCTTCTTCTTCGCGGCTTTCTTGCGCGCGTTGAATCCATCCCAATCCGCGAGCTTCGAGGCGCGTTCGAGCATGTGAGCGAAAGCGCCGCTGTCGTAGACCTCGCCGACCGCGTTCTTGTAGGGCAGCTGCGACGGCTTGATGTAGTTGACCTTGCGGATCTGGCGCGGGTCCATCCCGATCCGACGCGCGGCGGCATCCATCAGGCGCTCGACAATGAACACCGCTTCCGGCCGCCCGGCGCCGCGATAAGGCCCGGTCGGGGCGGTGTGGGTCAGCACCGCCTTGATGTCGAAGTGAATCAGCGGCAGATCGTAGACGCCGGTTGCGACGAACGGCCCGAGCACCAGCGGAATGATGACGCCGGCGCCGGTGAGATACGCACCTGTGCCGCCGAGCGAGCGCACGCGGAACGCCAGCACGCGGCCTTTTTCGTCGAGCGCGAATTCGCCGGTCGATGTGAGATCGCGGCCATGCGAGCCGCCGATGAAGTCGTCGATGCGATCGCCGCGCCAGCGCACGGTGCGCTTCAGCTTCGTGGCCGCGTAAGCGACAATGCCGTCTTCGGGATAAAGATTGACCTTGTGGCCGAAGCCGCCGCCGATATCACCGACCAGCACATGCACGCTGTCCTTCGGCCGCTTGAGCACGACGTCGGCGAGAATGTCGCGCGTCGCGGTCGGCGTCTGGCTCTGGACATGCAATGTGAGGCGGCCAGTTTTCTTGTCGACCTCCGCCATGGTGCTGCGCGGCTCCATCGCGGATGGCACCAGCCGCTGGCTGGTGATGTCGAGCGAGACAACATGTTTGGCTTTTGCGAAAGCCGCTTCGGTCGCAGCGGCATCGCCATAGCTCATGGCGGCGGCGATGTTGTCCGGCGCATCCGGCCAGACCACAGGCGCACCGGACGCCACCGCATCCGCCGGGCTGACGGCCGCGGGCAAAATCTCGTAATCGACCACGATGGCCTCGGCCGCCGTCTGTGCGTCGGCGCGCGATGAGGCGAGCACGGCCGCGACCGGCTCGCCGGCAAAGCGGACAACATCATGCGCCAGCAAGCGCCGCGGCGGCGCCGCCATCGGCGAACCATCGGGCCGCTTGAAGATCGGCAGGGTCGGGATGGTACCGATATCATCCGCGACCAGATCGGCTCCGGTATAGACCGCGGCGACGCCCGGCATGGCCTGCGCCGCGCCGGTGTCAATCGCCGTGATCCTGGCGTGGGCATGCGGAGAGCGCAGCACATAAAGCCACAGCGCGCCGTCCTGCGCCTTGTCGTCGATGAAATATCCCTGCCCTGTGAGAAGCCGCTGATCTTCAAGACGCTTGACGGACTGTCCCGCGCCGAAGCGCAGATTGCCGGGCAGAATGTTCATGGATGTTCCTTCGACGTGGTGACCTGACGAGCGGCATGGGTGCTACGCTGTGAAGGCCGCTCCCGAAGCCGGGTTCCGCTTAGCACAATCAGGCAGGGGGAGTTGAGTCCGTGGAATGGTTTCCCGCCATGCGCCGGAAGTAGGGCTTTCATGGCCCCGCAGGCCAGCCCCGACCTTGCATGTCCCCCCGCTCCGATTAAGGTCGCCGCGATGAATGAAATGCTCCGCCCCAAATCCACGCCGCTCCGGGTTGCCGCGACTGCCTGCCCGCACGATTGCCCCTCGACCTGCGCCCTGGAAGTCGACGTCCTCGACGAGTACACCATCGGCCGGGTGCGCGGCGCGCGGGACAACGGCTACACTGCGGGCGTGATCTGCGCCAAGGTGGCCCGCTATGCCGAGCGAATCCATCATCCCGACCGCCTGACGGCCCCGCTGATCCGCACCGGCGCAAAAGGCTCCGGCACCTTCGCGCCGATTTCGTGGGACGATGCGCTGGACGTGGTCGCCGAGAAATTCCTGGAAGCCGAGGCCCGTTACGGCTCCGAGGCCGTCTGGCCCTATCAGTATGCAGGCACCATGGGCCTCGTCATGCGCGACGGCATCCACCGTCTGCGTCATGCCAAGAAATACTCCGGCTTCCACTCCACCATCTGCGTCAATCCGGCCTGGACCGGATTTGTCGCCGGCACCGGCAAGCTCGCCGGCCCCGACCCGCGCGAGATCGCGAAGTCCGACTGCGTCGTGATCTGGGGCACCAACGCCGTCAGCACCCAGGTCAATGTCATGACCCACGCGACAAGGGCGCGGAAGGAACGCGGTGCCAGGATCGTCGCCGTCGACGTCTACATGAACGGCACCATGGAGCAGGCCGATCTCGCGGTGCTGGTGCGACCGGGCACCGACGGCGCGCTCGCCTGCGCGGTGATGCATTGCCTGTTCCGCGACGGCAAGGCGGATCGCGATTTTCTGGCGCAGCATACCGATGCGCCGCGCGAACTCGAACAGCATCTGCAAAGCCGCGGTCCGGAATGGGCCTCGAAAATCACCGGCTGCCCCGCCGAAACCATCGAGGAATTCGCCGCGCTGGTGGGCAACACGCCGCGCACCTATTTCCGGCTCGGCTACGGCTTTTCGCGCTCGCGCAACGGCGCAGCCAATATGCACGCTGCAAGCTGCATCGCAGCCGTGACCGGCGCATGGCGTCATGAGGGCGGCGGCGCATTCCACAACAACGGCGCGATCTATCACTGGGACCGTTCGCTGATCGAAGGACACGACATGATCGATCCGTCGATCCGCATGCTCGACCAGTCACAGATCGGCGCGATCCTGTGCGGCGACGCGGACGCATTGTTCGGCGGGCCGCCAGTGACGGCGATGCTGATCCAGAACACCAATCCGGTATCGGTCGCGCCGGACCAGACCCGCGTCAAGCAGGGCTTCGCACGCGAGGACCTGTTCGTCTGCGTCCATGAACAGTTCATGACCGAGACCGCCCGAGCCGCCGACCTCGTGCTGCCGGCCACGATGTTCATGGAGCATGACGACGTCTATCAGGGCGGCGGACATCAATATATTCTCGCAGGCCCGAAGCTGATCGAGGCGCCCGGCGAGTGCCGCTCCAATCATGATGTGATTGTCAGCCTCGCCAGGCGCCTCGGCGCCGAGCATCGCGGCTTCGACATGACGCCGCGTGAGATCATCGACTGGACGCTGCGGAAGTCCGGCTGGGGCACGCTGGAAAACCTCGAACGCGAGCGCTGGATCGATTGCCAGCCGGATTTCGAGACCGCGCACTACACCAAAGGCTTTGCCTGGCCCGGCGGCAAATTCCGCTTCAAGCCGGACTGGCCGACGGTGCCGTTCCGCAGTCCGGGGCTCTCAGGCCCGGTGGACGATCTGCCGCAACTGCCGGATCACTGGACGGTGATCGAGGAAGCGGATGAGCGCCATGCGTTTCGTCTCGCCACGTCACCGGCGCGCAACTTCCTCAACACCACCTTCAATGAAACGCCGACCTCGCTCGGCCGCGAACAGCGGCCGACGGTGATGATCCACCCGGATGATGCGGCGGCGCTGTCGATCGCCGACGGCGACAAGGTGATCCTCGGCAACGCGCGCGGCGAAGTGCGCATCGCCGCCAGAATTTTCGGCGGCGTGCGGCGCGGCGTGCTGATCGCGGAATCGATCTGGCCAAACGATGCATATGAGGACGGGCGCGGTATCAATACGCTGACCGGCGCGGATCCGATCGCGCCCTATGGCGGCGCGGCGTTCCATGACAACCGCGTCTGGATCAGACGCGCGGCGTAGGCCGGCTCGTCGTTACATCCAGCTTCGGATCAGCATGTAGATCGCGACGCAGGAAATAACCGCGACAAAGACGTCGTTGAGCAGCGTCCGCCGGCTCGCCAGCAGATGCGCTGATTTCACGCCGATATATCCGCCGGCCAGACCGCCGACGATGAAGACGGCGGTCAACGGCCAGTTCACCAGACCGGAGAATGCGTAGCTGGTCGCCGTGGTGAGGCCGAAGGCCAGCACGGCCACCAGCGAGGAGCTCACCGCGTACACCAGCGGCATGTCGGCCGCGAATACCAGCGCCGGCACGATCAGGAAGCCGCCGCCGATGCCGAAGAAACCGGAGAGCATGCCGGTGGCAAGCCCGACGCCGGCGAGCGCCGGCGCATTGGCCCGGCTCAACCGGACAGATTTGTTGCCGTCGTGATCGCGCCGCCGCCGCATCAGGACGGCGACCACCAGCATCAGAAGCGCGAACATCGTCAACAGGCGTTGCCCGTCGACCATCTTGCCCACCTGAGAGCCGAGAAACGCTCCAATGACACCGGCTCCGGCGAGCACCAATGCGCATCCCCACTTCACCGTGCCCGTGCGTGCGTGAATGAGGAGACCGAACGCCGCGCTCGCCGCGACTGCGAGAGAACTGGTGCCGATCGCCACATGCGCATTTGGCACACCGACCAGATACACCATCAGGGGCACGGCAAGAATCGAGCCGCCGCCGCCGATGACGCCGAGCGAAAAGCCGATGAGCGATCCCGATGCCGCTCCCAGAAGCCCCTGCGCTAAGGACATCATGTCATTGCCTTGCCTGTCGTCTCGACACTGTTCCGATGCACCTCAGACCGAGCGTGCCTGTCGGCGATTCCACGGCGCCAACATCAGCAAGCGCGCCATGCCGCAGAAGCCGGACAGGCCCGCGAACAACAAGCCTGCGCCGATGAAGCCCGGCACGATGAAGAACCACCGGGACACGAAGAAGCCGAGCAACACGCCTGCGAGTCCCATACCACCGGCGACGATCTGCACCTGACGCTGGAGTTCGATCGGCTGACTGCGATCCGTTACAACCGGAAGCCCGGCCTTGCGCCATGCGTCGAGGCCGCCTTCGACAACGAAAGCCTCGCAGTCGCCCGCAAAAGCCTTGAGACGGGACGCATTGGCCTGTGTCCTGGCACCGGAGCGGCAGTGAAAAATCACCGGCTTGCCGCGGTGAAGTTCGACATCGGCATCGTCCAGCCTGGACAAAGGCAGGTGGCGGGCGGACGCGATCCGCGCCCGCGCATGTTCGTCTGCCTCACGGATGTCGACGAGGATGCCGCCATCGTTCAGCAACTGGCGGGCCTGTTGGGGGCTTACGGTTTTCAGGGTCATCACACTCTCCTCGGGAAATTCAGCGGCGCGCAGGATGCTTCCTGGGCGGGCTGCAATACAGTTTGTGAAGGGTCGCAAGCATCTGTTCGATGCGCGGGTCCTCGATGCGGTACCAGATCACCTGGGATTCGCGGCGAAAGCTCACGATCTTCTCATCGCGCATCTTGGCGAGATGCTGGGACAGCGCCGACTGCGTCAGCCCTATGGCTTCCGCCAGGGACGTCACATTCGCCTCGCCCCACTCGGCGAGCTTGCACAAGATCATCAGCCGGCGTTCGTTGGACAGCGCCCGCAACACGCCGGCAACCTCGGTTGCCTGGGATTCAAACGCAGTCAGATCGAGATGTTTGGTGCTCATTCGATGTCACTTTATTAGGTATTGCTAATTTAGCATCTTCTAATATAATAAGTCAACCCCGACGTGAAGACTGATGAGAGACGAGGACAGACATGACCGACAAACCGATTATCCAGGCGTTTTTCGACGAACCGACCAATACCATCAGCTATCTGGTGACGGACCCCACGACACGGCAAAGCGCCGTCATCGATCCCGTACTCGACTACGATCCCAAATCGGGCGAGGTCGACACCCGCTCCGTCGAGGCGATTCTGCGGGCCGCGGCCGAACACGGCTACACCATCGTCCTGGCGCTGGAGACCCACGCCCACGCCGACCATCTCTCCGGCGCGCCCTATATCAAGGCAAAGACCGGCGCGAAAATCGGGATTGGAGAACACATCAAGGACGTGCAGCGGATCTTCCGTCCGATCTTCAACATCACAGACCTCAAACTGGACGGCCGCGACTTTGATTACCTGTTCGCGGACAGCGAGACATTCAGGATCGGCAACCTCAATGTCGAGACGCTGTACACACCGGGTCATACGCCGGCGGACATCAGCTACAAGATCGGGGATGCGATCTTTGTCGGAGATACACTGTTCATGCCCGATTACGGCACAGCGCGCGCGGACTTTCCCGGCGGCGATGCCCGCCAGCTTTATCGTTCAATCCAGCGCCTGCTGTCCCTGCCGCCGGCAACGCGGCTTTTCATGTGCCATGACTACAAGGCACCGGGGCGCGATACCTACGCGTGGGAGACTACGGTTCAGGAGCAGCGCCACCGCAACGTCCATGTCGGCGCAGGAAAGACGGAGGACGAGTTCGTCGCGGCGCGAACGACGCGCGACAAGACCCTGTCGGCGCCCACCCTGTTGCTGCCGTCGATCCAGGTCAACATCCGCGCGGGGGCTTTTCCGCCCGCGGAAGACAACGGGGTGCGCTATCTGCGCATTCCCGTAACCTTCAAATCCGCCCCTCCTTCCCCGTGAAGGAGGACGCGGCTCAGGACACGGACCTGTTTTCCCAGTATGGATCGCGCAGCTTGCGCTTGAAGATCTTGCCGCTGGCCTCGCGCGGCAGTGCGTCGAGGAAGTTGATGTCCTTCGGCACCTTGAAGTTCGCCAGCCGCTTGCGCAGATAATCCTGCACATCCTTCGGCGTCAGCGCGGCGCCGGTGTCGGGCTCAATGCAGGCGCACAGCCGCTCGCCGAACTCGTCGTCCGGGATGCCGAACACGGCGCAGTCGCGCACGCCGTCCATGCCGATCAGTGTGTTCTCGATCTCCGCCGGATAGATGTTGACGCCGCCGGAGATCACCATGTCGCGCTTGCGGTCGCATAGAAACAGATAGCCGTCTTCATCAAGATAACCGACATCGCCGACGCTGATGAGGCCCTCACGGCCTGCTTCCTCACGCGCGCCCGCCTTGCGATGATAATCGAAATCCGGGATCGCGGTCTGCCGCATGAAAATCTCGCCGATCTCATTGACGCCGCACGGCTCCCCGTTCGGGCCGAAGATCTTGACGATGCCGCCTTCGATGGCGCGCCCGACTGTGCCGGGCTTCGCCAGCGCTTCCTGCGCCGAATGCCAGATCGGAATCCCGGTCTCGGTCGAGCCGAAGTATTCGTGAACCACCGGCCCCCACCACGCGATCATCGCCTGCTTGACCGGAACGGGACAAGGCGCGGCGCCATGCACCACAAAGCGCAGCGATGACAGATCGTAACGTGACTTTACTTCGTCCGGCAGACGCAGCAGCCGCACGAACATGGTCGGCACCATGTGCATGTGGGTGACCTTGTGCCGCTCGATGAGCTGCAACAGGTCTTCGGGATCGAAGCGCGGCTCCAGAACGATGGTGCAGTGATGTCGGAATGCCAGCATGCCGTAGGAACTGGGCGCCGAATGATACATCGGCCCGTTCATCAGAATGACCTGATCCTCGCCCGGCTTCAGGCCGTAAGTGATGGCGCTGACGCGCTCGGCCGCGATCATCTGTTCAGGCAGCATCGGCTGACGCCGCACGCCCTTCGGCCGGCCTGTGGTGCCGGAGGTATAGAACATCGGCGATGCGGGGCCCGGCGCGTCCCGGGACGGTGCATAGCCGTCGCGCCAGATGTCCCAATCGACCAGCCCCTCGGGGACGCGCGCCAGTTCGGGCGGCACACCGAATGCCTCGGCGATTTCCGGCGGCGTCGTCACGATCAGCAGCGGCAATCGCTTGGGCAGGCCGTCCTTGATCTGCGGCAACAGATCCGCATGGCACACGAGGCTGTGCGCGCCGCTGTCGGCCAGAATATAGGCGACCTCTTCCGCCTTCAGATGCCAGTTGATCGGCACCACCGGCGAACCCAGCATCGCCGCGGCCGCCGATGCTTCGAACAGCGCGAAATCGTTGCGCAGCATCAGCCCGACAGGCGCGCCGTCACGCAGGCCGAGCGCCTTGAAGCCGGTGGCGGCCCGCGCGATGCGCTGTTGAATCTCTGCCGTGCAGATCTGGCGATCGCCACCGATAATCATCATGTCGCTCCGGCTGAAGAAAAAAGAACAGGCGCGCCGCGATCAGCAGCGCGCCCTCGTTACATTTATTGATCGTCGAGAACCGAGCCGAACCCAACCCAGCTCTTGCCGTCGAAGCGGCGCAGCAGCAACTGCTGGAACGGCAGGTAATCGTCAGGACCGGTATTCACCGTGATGCCAGGCAACAACAGCGGCAATTCGACATTCTTGAGCGACGCGGCCTGGCGTTTGATGTTCTCGGTGCTGAAATCGTCCTTGCAGGCCTTGAGCACGGCGACCATCAACTGGGCATAATGATACCCGGCGGAATAGTTGGAATTGTTGAGATCCGCATTCGGCATGTACTGCTTCATGAACGCGAAGTATTCCTTCACGCCGGGATCGTTCGCCCATTGCACGTCGTTGACGTCCTTCTGGTTGCTGGACGAGATCATGCCGACGGCATTGTCCAGTCCGGCCGGCGCGAGAAACGAGATCGACGCCGCCGAAGTCGGCAGGAATGTCAGGTCCGGCTTCCAGCCCAGTTCGGCGATGCCCTTGATCAACTGCGACGTGAATTTTCCCAGCACCACGCCGTACAGCACATTGGCTCCCGACGCCTTGAGAGTCGCAAGCTGAGAACTGATGGTCGGCGCGCTGGTTTCATAGTTTGCCTCGGCGACAATCATCGTTGCCGCCTTGGCGCCAAGCGCGCGCTTGAAGCCGTTGACATAGTCGCGGCCGAAATCGTCATTCTGCGCGAGAATGGCGATCTTGGCATCCGGCCTGGTTTGCAGAATGTACTTGGCGTAGATGACGCCCTCGGACTCATAGGCCGCCATTCCCGGCATCGTATAAGGGAAGTTTTTCGGGTCGGCCCATTTGGCCGCACCGCTCAGCACGAACAGTTGGGGAATCTTCTTGCCGTTGAGATAACGATGCACGGCGTTGTTGGTCGCGGTGCCGAGCGATCCGAACATCACCTGAACCTCGTCCTGCTCGACCAGCTTGCGCGTGTGTTCGACCGTCTTCGGCGGCGAATAGGCGTCATCCATGCTGATGAACTTCACCTTGCGCCCGTTGATGCCCCCTTCCGCGTTGACCTTCTCGAAGTACGCTTCCTGGGTTCGGCCGATCGCGCCGAAACCCGACAGCGGGCCGCTGTAGGGCAGCGTCTGCCCGATGCGGATTTCGCCTTTGGTGTCCGCATGCGCCTGCGTGATTCCACACGCGGCCAGCGACAGCAACGCAATCGCGTGCCGTGATACGGCTCTCATGGTGTTCTCCCTGTGTTTATAATTATGTCCGGGCGTTACGCCTCTTGTTGGACATGTCTTTCCCGAAGATGGCAGTCCGCCTTTCGGGGCAATATCTCTACGCGCTCGCCCGCATCAGGAAGTCTCCTCTCGCTTCGTTGAATTCCGCCTTCAGCCGCTCGACCAGTTCCGCCACCGGCGGCACGTCGGTGATCTGGCCGATGCCCTGCCCCGAACCCCAGATATCGCGCCAGGCCTTCACCTTCATGTTGCCGCCGGAGCCGAAGTTCATCTTGGTCTTGTCGGCGACTGGCAGATTGTCGGGATCGAGGCCGGCTGCGGCGATCGACGGGCCGAGATAGTTGCCGTGAACCCCGGTGAACAGGTTGGTGTAGACCGTGTCGTGAGCGGCATAGTCGGTCAGCGCCTTCTTGTAGGCGGGATCGGCGTTGGCCTCGACCGTCGCGATGAATCGCGTGCCCATGTAGGCCATGTCGGCACCGAGCGCGAGCGCCGACGCGATGCCCCAGCCATCGGAGATCGCGCCCGACAGCAGGATGGTGCCCTTGAACCACTGTTTCACTTCGCGCACCAGCGCGAAGGGTGACAGCGTTCCGGCGTGACCGCCGGCGCCTGCGCAGACGAGGATAAGGCCATCGACGCCCTGCTCCGCTGCCTTGCGCGCATGCTTCACGTTGATGACATCGTGGAACACAACGCCGCCATAGGAATGCGCGGCATCGACGATCTCGGACGGCGGACGCAGCGAGGTGATGATGACCGGAACCTTGTGCTTCACGCAGGCTTCCATGTCCTTCATCAAACGGTCGTTGGAGGCGTGACAGATCTGGTTGACCGCGTAGGGCGCGACCTTCTTGTGCGGGTTCAGCGCCTTGTACTCGCCAAGCTCGTCCTCGATCTGGGTCAGCCATTCGCCGAGCTTCTCGGCGGGCCGCGCATTCAGTGCCGGAAACGAGCCGACGATGCCGGCCTTGCATTGCGCGATCACCAGTTCAGGACCCGACACGATAAAGAGCGGCGAGCCGAGAACGGGCAGTTCAAGCGTACCATTGAGCGAGGCGGGAAGCGGCATCGGGTTTGTCCTGTTCTGGATGTGAGCAACGATAACATCTTGACCGGCGCCCCCAATGTCCAATATTGAACAGTTGCAGCTTCAGGATTGAACAGATGGACTGGGATCTCTGCCGGACCTTTATCGCGGTTGCCGAATCCGGCAGCTATCTCGGCGCGGCCCGCCGTTTGCGCTCAAGCCATCCGACGGTCGGTCGTGAGATCGCGGCGCTGGAAGCGCAGCTCGGGACCAAACTGTTCGTCCGCTCCAATGACGGGCTGGTGCTGACGGCGCAGGGCCGCCGCTTCCGCGAACACACCGCGGCGATGGAGGCGGCGGCGCTGCGGGCGGAAGCCGCGGTCTCGGCCACCGGCGCGAAAGCGCGCGGCCTCGTTAAATTCTCGATCGGCCCGACGCTGGCCGCCTACTGGTTGATGCCGCATATGGCGTCGTTCATCGCGGCCCATCCCGACGTTCAGATCGAATTCGTCACCCACCCGTTCCCCGTCAGCGTCCGCAAGCGCGAGGCCGATATCGTGCTGCGCATCTATCAAAGCGGCGATGAAAATCTCGTCGGCCGCAAGATCGCGCGGCTGGGCGTCGGCTTCTACGCCTCGCGCGACTATGCGGCGCGCCATTCCCTGCCCGAGCACCGCGACGACTGGAAACATCACAGCATCATCGGCTTCGCGGATCGTGCGTCAAACGCCGAACTCGGGCGCTGGAGCGATCATGTCGCGCGGGAAGCAACCGTGGTGATGCGCTGCTCATCGCAGGCCGATATGCTGGCGGCGGTGCGCGCGGGCGTCGGGATTTGCGCGATGTCCTGCATCGTCGCCGACGCCCACGACGACCTGATCCGCGTCGCGCCGCACAAGCTGGCCGGCATTTCGGATATCTGGCTGCTGGCGCATCCCGACCTGATCGATCTGCCCGCTGTTCGCGCGGTCATCGATTTCGTCACGCAGCGCTCGCGGGCGGATCGCGTGCTGCTCAGCGGCGGGACAAAGGCGTAAGACGTTTAGACTTCGCGCCGGATCTCGAGTTCCGACCAGATGCGGTTGAAGTACTCATTGTAGAGCGGATTGGTGCGAATGGTCACCGGGTCGCGCTCCGCGGCGGACAATTCGATGGTGTGCAGGCTGCGCACCGTCGCAGGCCGGTTGGTCATCACGACAATACGGTCGGCCATGGTGATCGCTTCACCGATATCATGCGTCACCAGAATGACGCTCTTGCCGCGCTCGCGGATGATCCGCTGCACCTCGCCTTGCAGCAGCAACCGGGTCTGGAAATCCAGCGCCGAAAACGGCTCATCCAGCAGGATCACATCGGGATCGAATGCCAGCGTCCGCATGAAGGCCACGCGCTGGCGCATGCCGCCGGACAATGTCGCGGGCTTCGCCTTCTCGAAGCCGCCGAGGCCATAGGATGTGATCAGCCGGTGCGCGATCTCCTCGGCTTCGGCGCGCGCCACGCCGCGCACTTCCAGACCCAGCGTCACATTGTCCAGCACGCTGCGCCAGGGCAACAGCATGTCCTTCTGCAACATGTAGCCGACATGGCCCTTGGCGCCCGCCACCTGCACACCGTTGACCGACACGCTGCCCATGGTCGGCGAGATCAGACCGGCGATGATGTTGAACAAGGTGGTCTTGCCGCAGCCCGATGGCCCGACAATGGCGAGTACCTCGCGCTTGCGCAGGCCGAAGGAGATGTTGCCGAGCGCACGAACCGGGTTCGCGCTCTCGGCATTGAAAACCATGCCCACCTCATGGGCGGTCAGGACGTCCCCGGCGGCGGCGGCTTCAGCCATCAGGCGATCTCCGGATAGGTCAATTCCGGCGCCTGCCATTTGCGCCCGGCAATCACCGCGTCGAGATACGACAGCACGACGGCGTTGAACTCATCCGGCAGCACCACCGAGACGGCGTGACCGCCGGTCTCGAAATAGAAGGTGTCCGCCTTCGGCATCAGCTTCGCCATCCGCTCCGAATAGAACAGCGGCGTCAGGTGATCGTCCCTGGAACAGGTGATCAGACAGGGGCACGTTATCTTTCGCAGCTCTTCGCCCGGTGAATACGAACAGATCGCCTCAATGCGGCTCAGCATGATGTCCACCGGCGCCAGCGCCGCGGCCGCGGCGGGCTCCTCTGCCTCAAGGCGCGCGATGTTCGCGCTGACCCACCATGGCGGATTGAGAAACAGCGGCGTGGTCTTGACGTAATGCAGCGGGCCGCTTGCCTGGAGCACCCGCTTGCGGACCTCGAAGCACCGCCTGAAATAGGCGTCGGACGTGGCCCACCCAGCATAAAGAACCGCGCTCTTGATTCGTGACGGAAAGCGCAGCGCCATGTCATGCGCCATCGCCGCGCCGGTCGAATGACCGACAATATGCGCGGCTTCGATCCCCAGTTCATCCATCAGCGCGACCATGTCGTCGGTCATCTGCGGCACCGAATAGGTGATGCGGTCCTGACGCGAGCCGCCGGTGCCGCGATGATCGTGCAGCACGACCTGATGCTTCGCCGCGATGGCATCGATATTCGGCTTGAAATAGCTTCCCGCGCCGCCGATGCCGGCGACCAGCAGGACGGGCTCGCCCTTCCCGATCACCTCGTAAGCGATCTCCGTTCCGTTCACCTGTGCTACCGGCATCATGCTCTCCGTTTTTCTTGCAAGCGTCTTGTCGTGAAACGTGGCATCAGTAGCTGAGCCATCGCTCGAGCAGCGTGACGCTGTAGTCGAGCACCAGCGCGAGCAGCATCAGTGCGAACAGGCCCACCCAGACCGCGTTGAGGTCGTAGAGCGTGCCGGCGTAGTAGACGAGATAGCCGAGCCCCTGCTTGGCTGCGATGTATTCGCCGACCACCGCGCCGATCAGGGCGAATCCGACGTTCAGCCGAAGACCCGAGATGATCCACGGCATGGTCGCGGGCGCCACGATCTTCCGGAAAGTCTGCCACCGTGTTGCCCCGAGCGAACGCATCAGGCGGATCAGATCCTGATCGACCTCCTGCGCGCCGCTATAGGCGGTCATCAGCGACACGATGAATGTGATGATCGCCGCGATGGCAATCTTGGATTCGATACCGATGCCGAACCAGACGATGATCAGCGGCGCCAGCGCGATCTTGGGCAGGCCGTTAACGGCGACGATGAATGGCCGCAGCATGAGCGCGAGACGCGGCGTCAGCCACAGTCCGAGCCCGGCGACACTGCCGAGAAAGCAGCCGATCACGAATCCGATCAGGGATTCGAGGCCGGTCACCAGGGTGGACTGCAACAGCGTTCCGTCCGCCAGGAGCGTAACGAACTTCTTCGCAATGCCGCTCGGCTGGCCATAGAGATAGACGGGCAGCCATTCGGCCCGGATGGCAATCTCCCACAATCCGAGGAAGCCGGCCGTCAGCGCGATCTGTCCGAGCAGGATCAGCAGCCACGGCGAGATCAAAAGGCCGCGCTGTTGTGCCTGTTCCGCCATGCTCAACGGGCCTTGGGCAGATGCGCGATGGACGCGATTTCCACGAGAAATTCAGGTTTGACGAGATCCGCGCGGATGCAGTAGCGGGCCGGAAATTCGCTCGGAAAGAACTCCTTGTAGACCGCGTTCATGGCGGCGTAGTCGCCGAGATCCTTGAGGAAGATCGAGTTCATGGTCACGTCGGCCATCGTGCCGCCGGCGGCTTCGACGATGCTCTTGATCGACTCGAGAACAGCGCGGGTCTGCGCCGTCGCGTCGCCGGCGCCCACGGTCTTGCCGCTGGCGTCCATCGCCAGAACGCCGGAGACATAAAGGATGTTGTCCGCCACCACGCCCGGCGAATAAGGCGCCATCGGAGGCGGCGAGCCGGCGGGAATGACTGGTTTACGGGGCATGTCAGGCTCCTTGGGTTCTTGGCGAATCGTTGTGATTGATGGGACAGAAAACGTCAGCGGTTGGTCAAGCTTCGCAGTTCGCTGACCGTGGTGGTCCAGCCGAAAAATGTTTCGACGTTGTAAACCGTGGCCTCCTGCAAGGAGACGGGACCGGCCTGAAGCGTGGCGTCCCTCACCATGACCGGGAAGTATTCCAGAAAGTAGCCGTCGCGGATGGTGGACTCCACGCAGACGTTGGTCGCGACGCCCACCACCACCAGATTGCGGATCCGCCGCGCCCGCAGCATGCTGTTCAGCTGGGTGCCGGCGAAACCGCTGTAACGGGGCTTCGGCAAGACAATCTCGCCGGGCAGCGGCTTGATCTTCTCGACCAGTTCGTAATCCCAGGTCCCGCGCGTGATGAGCTTGCCGTCGAGTTCGGGCCGCGCACGCATCGTTTTCAGCGCGTTCGACTTCCACCAGTTCGGAGACTCCGGTGTACCGGCCTCTTGTTTGTTCGCATCCCAGCCGTTCTGGAAAAAGACAATCGTAAAGCCAAGCTTGCGTGAGATTTCGATCACCTCCGCCACCGCGGCGATGACCGGCTTGGCGCCCGCCACATCGAAACCGGCAAGGTCGAGGTACCCGCCGGGCGAAGCGTAAGCGTTCTGCATATCGACCACGACGAGCGCGGTCTCATCGGGCGAGAGGGGGAATTCTTCCGGCCTGGCGCCCAGCACAAGAGTATTGTCGTGACGCGGCAACGTCTGAGGCAGAGTCATTGATCAGGTTCGCTTTTGAGGTCAGCTTTTCAGGCCAAAATCGGACGCCGCCTTGCTGGCGAACGCCGTGTCGACCATGTCTTCGTAGGGAAGCGTTTTCTTGAGCGTGCCTGCGCCGCTTTCGTGCTTCATGATCGCATCCCAGTCTTCCCTGGTGATGACCGGGTTGCGCGGCACCACGTTCTTCGTGGTCATGAAGTTCTTCGCGCCGAGCTTGACGACATCCGGCGCGACGGTCGGAAACTCCAGCCGGCTGACCTCCTCGAAGGTGCTCGGATCGGTGTGCAGCAGCTTCATCGCTTCCGCGAGAGCGTTGGTGAATTTCTGAACTGTTTCGCCATTGCCCTTGAGGTACTGCTCGGTGACGAACACGGACGAGAAGGCGATCGGCCCGAGAATATCGGCGAAGGAGTAAACCACTTCCAGCCCGAACTGGGTGACGCCGATGCTGGCGTCCCAGTCGAATGCAATCGCCAGATCGGCGCGGCCATCCTTGACTGCGGCGGCCTGCGCGCCGGGCGGCAGTTCGAGGAAGTTCACACCCGCTTCCTTCGGATCAAACCCGCCGATGCTGCGCATCAGATAGGTCGGCGTCGAAATCGTGTTGGACGGAAAGCGCAGCGTCGCGATGGTCTTGCCCTTGAGATCGGCCAGCGAATTGATCTTGAGTCCAGGCTTTGCGATCGCGAAAAGTGAAATGCCGCCCGCGACCTTGGCGATGCATTTCATCTTGCCGCCTTCGAGCGTGGAATTGACCGACATGCCGGTGCCGGTCAGCGCGAACTGCGCCCGGTTGGCGAGCAGCACCGAAACAGGCACCGCAATACCGCCCGCGGTGGAAAGCTCGATGTCGAGGCCCTGCTTCGCGAACATCTCCTTGCGCATCGCGACATAGAGCGGGGTGTAGAGCGCGATATGGATGGCCTCGGACACAATCACCTTGGTCCGGCCTTGCGCGATCCCCGGCATGGGAAACGCGGCAGCCATGCCGAGTGCGCCGGTGCCGATCAGCAAACTCCGGCGGGTCGGCGTTGCGAGCGATGTCGGTTCAGGTTTGGGCGAGGTCATATTCCATGAACTCCTGATGGGATGGCCGCGCCGGCAACCGCGACGGGAAAATGAAGTTTCTTCGGAGATAGATTTTTCCAGTTCATCTCGACAGAACCGAATCTTCTGCTCCGAAAGTTCGCTCACGCAGGCTATGGAGCATTTATCGTTCTTTAAAGTCGAGAATCTGTCATGCGATCCTGCAAAAAAGGCAACACCCCTATTTGCGGGTTTTCGCCTTTGACGCCCTGATGGTCGTGGTCAGCAGCTTGAGAAACTCCTGCGCCGCGCGCGAGAGCGGCCTGTCCCGATGCACGCTGATGCTCGATCGCGCGGATGCGAGTTCAGTGTCGGCCACCGGGATCGCGCGAAGCTGACCCGATCCAAGCTGCGTAATAACCGCCATCGCCGGCTTGAACGCAATGAACTGGCCGGTCACGGCCATCGTATTGGTCAGCTCCAGCGAGTTTGTTGTGACCAGCACCCGTGGATTCAATTTATGTTTGGCAACGGTGCGTTCAAACGACTGCCGGATACCGAAGCTGTGATCGGGAAGCGCCAGTGGCTCCTTGCAGATTTCATCCAGACTGAGGCTCTTGCGATTTGCATACTTGTGATCGCGCGCGACCAGACAGGAAACCGGCTCGGGAAACTCCGCGATTGTTTCGATCTCGGCGCGCGGTGAGGCATTGAACGTGATGCCGATATCGGCCTCGTCTTCCAGCAAGGCCTCGGTGATCCGGTCGGTCGACGCGGTTTGAACCTTGAACGCCACGGCCGGATAACGGCGCTGGAAGTCGGCGAGGATATTGGGCAGCAGGCCCGTGACGAAACCTTCGATCACCCAAAGACTGACGTCGCCGCGGCGCAGGCCGCGAAGATCATCGATCCCGGCACGCGCGCGGTCGAGGTCGCGGAAGATGCGATGGCTCTGCCGGGCGAGGACTTCGCCGGCCGCGGTGAGCCGAACGCCGCTCTTGGAGCGCTCGAAGAGAATGGCATCCAGCTCATGCTCGAGCTGCGCGATCTGTCTGCTGACCGCCGATGGCGCGACATGAAGCCGATCCGCCGCTTTCCGGATCGAGCCCAGCTTAGCAACCGCATTGAAGTATCTCAGCGTCAGAAAACGCATCGCGCCCCCGGAAGATGCGGTTGAAACCTGCTGATATGGCAGCGGCGGGCGGGCATTTATATTTGAATCCCCTCATTGCCTGCGGGCTTCAATCCATCGCAAAGTGCGCCGTTACCATCAGCATGATGCAACACGCAGCCTTTCAACAAGAACGTAATTGTCACGGGAGATCAATATGGGTTTCGAGGGACTTCAGCTTCGCTCCTTGATCAGGAAAAACGGCGAACTCGAACTGTCGCTGGTCAAGGTCAGGATTCCGGAGCCGGCGGCCGACGAAGTCATCGTCCGGATCGAAGGCTCGCCGATCAACCCTTCCGATCTTGGCCTCCTTGTGGGCACCGCCGATATGACGACGGCCAAATCGTCGGGGACCGGCGACAGCGTTGTTGTGACCGCATCCGTCCCCGAGCCGCTGATGAAAGCCATGGCGGGACGCCTCGACGAATCGATGCCCGTCGGCAACGAAGGCGCCGGCGTTGTCGTCGCGGCTGGAAGCTCCGGCAGGGCACAGGCCATGATGGGCAAGATGGTCGCGATGATCGGCGGCGCCATGTACGCGCAATACCGCTGCATCAAGGCTGCCGACTGCATGGTGCTGCCTGATGGGACGACAGCCGCTGAGGGCGCGTCAAGCTTCGTCAACCCGCTGACGGCGCTGGGCATGACGGAGACCATGCGGCGAGAGGGACACAAGGCCCTCGTGCATACGGCCGCCGCTTCAAATCTCGGTCAGATGCTCAACAAGATTTGCATCGCGGACGGAATCGGCCTCGTCAATATTGTGCGCAATGCCGAACAGGAAGAGATTCTCCGCAAGATCGGCGCGACCCACATTTGCAATTCCGCCGCGGCAACCTTCATGGACGATTTGACGAACGCGCTGGTGGCGACCGGCGCGACGCTGGCATTCGACGCGATCGGCGGCGGCAAGCTGGCAGGCCAGATCCTGAGCTGCATGGAAGTCGCCGCCAACAAGACGGCGAAGGTCTACAGCCGCTATGGATCAACCGTTCACAAGCAGGTCTACATCTATGGCGGTCTCGATACGCGCCCGACTGAGATCAACCGGAATTTCGGCATGGCCTGGGGCATCGGCGGCTGGCTGCTGTTTCCATTCCTGCAAAAAATCGGACCTGCCGAAGCGCAGAAGCTGCGCGAACGCGTCGCCGCCGAACTCAAGACCACGTTTGCCAGTCACTACACGCAGGTCATCTCGCTTCGGGAAACACTGCAGCTCTCGAACATCGCCGCATACGGCAAGCGCGCAACGGGCGAGAAGTTTCTCATCAATCCGAACAAGGCCTGATCCCGCATCGGTTCGCGCCGGCGGCGAGCGAGGTTCAACAAAAAAGGCCCCGGGAAACCGGGGCCTTAAGTTTGTCTGGAGAAACTTATCGGTATTTCTCAGTACTTCGCGACGACCGGGCCACCCCAGTTGAAGCGGTAGTTGACGCCAACCTTCACAGTGTGGAGGTCGTCCTTGTAGGACAGAGCCTGAGCGCCACCGTTGGTGTAGGCAACATTGGTGGTGTCGAAGTTATAGTACTGGTACTCAACCTTCGCCGACCAGGCCGGAGCGAACATGTATTCCAGACCGCCGCCGACGGTGTAGCCGGTCGAGTTGCGATCGGTCACGGCCGGCAGGAAGCCAGCGGTTGCCGCAAGGCCGTTGTCGTCACGGAACGCGACACCGCCCTTGGCGTAGATCAGGCCCGGACCCCAGGTGTAGCCGAGGCGGCCGGTGACCGAAGCGAGCCAGTCGGAACGGTCGCGGAACGAGTTCACGCCGCTGGTGAAGGTGCGGTCGCTGTTCGAGAGGCCGGAGATCTGGCCTTCGATACCCACCAGCCAGTTCGGAGCGAACTGGTAGTCGGCGCCGATCTGACCGCCGCCGAGGAAGGCTGCGTCGCGGTTGCTGCCGGTAAGGGTCGGGTCGGTGGTGGTGAAGCCGTTGTCACCGCCGAAAGCGGCGCCGATATGCACGCCGGCGTAGAAGCCGGTCCAGTTGTAGATCGGCGCGGCATAGACCGGCGCCTTGGTGTAGGTGCGGGCCGGCAGGTCAGCGGCGAATGACGCAGTTGAAGCCAGCAAAGCAGCCGAGAAAGCCGCGAGTGCGAAACGATTACCCATCTCTCTTCTCCCCATGTTGAGTTGGGCGGACCCTATTGGCCCCCCAGTTAATGAGAAATGTACAGAGGGCCGGGTCGGTTCCTACGCGGGGGAGCCGCCATTGCTTTCTCTTCCGACGTGACAAAAAAGACACGGCAGGGGCCGATTCCGAAAGGAAAGGTTAAGCATAACGTGGAGCGCGCCGCGCCCTGGGCCGTCTTCGGGACGATTGTCCGGCCTGCGGGCCGGGCCTCCCTCAGCATCCCCGGCAGATGCTCTTAAGCCGGCGAGACAGCATTTCGTCTTCTGCCTTCATTCCCTGCAAGGAATCCACCGGCCTTGGCTTTGCCTCGGCTGCCGCCTTTTTGGCGGCGAGCGCCTTGGCCTGGCGGTCGTAGCAGGCTTCCCGGTCCGGCTTTGAATCGATGAAGCGGCATTGCTCGACCTTCGCAAAGCCCGGAGAGATTCCAGTCAGCGCCAACACGGTGATTGAGATCTGGAAAAGTTTCATCGGGGGCTCGCTGTGGCCGATACGGAATTCCTTATGGCGCAATCAACGCTGCGAAGTCCACGGTTGTCCAACAAAGTAGGCCTCCGCGGGGCGTCGGAACAGCATTCAGGCTTCGGACTAAACCCGGAGATGACCGGACAGGAACCATGTTGCGCGTGGGTTGAGCGCGCGCGATAACTTACGGGGTATAATCCGTGACGGCACGCATCACATCCGGGAGCATCAAGTGACGCTCGGTTCGATGGCACGCGAGGCTTCAACGCAAGTCGATTTTCCGGGATTTAAGGCGGGTGCCCCCTGGTGGGGTGGTCACCTTCAAACCATCGCCGGCGCGCTACCCACGGCAAGTCCACGTGATCTCGATCGGTACCCAGGCAAGCGATTGTTCGCTCCCGTTCTGGACGGCACGGGAGACACCATGGTTGCAATGCTCCATCGTCCCATCTCCTCGGACACCGGCCGCTGCCTGGTCCTGCTGATTCATGGCGTGAGCGGCAGCGAAGACAGCAGCTACATTCTGCGCTCAGCGATTTATTTCCTGAATCTCGGCTATCCCGTCCTTCGCGCCAACCTGCGGGGTGCCGGTCCGTCGCGGCCGCTCTGCAAGCTTCAATATAATGCCGGCACGACCGACGATCTGGTTCACCTGGTGTCCATGGTGCCAGCCGATTTACGGTCCAACGGGATCGCTGCGCTGGGTTATTCCCTCGGCGCGAATGTGCTGCTGAAGTTTCTGGGCGAGCACGGCTCGTCAGTGCCTATAAAGGCTGCCATCGCCGTGTCTTCTCCCCTTGATCTGGCCGCCGTGTCCCGCCGGCTGATGCGATGGGACAACGCGCTGTTTCAATTCGCGATCCTCTCCCAGTTGAGGACGGAAAGCGTCAGGCCCGCCGCGGAGCTTTCAGAACAGGAACGGAATGCGGCTCTCGGGGCCCGCACCATCTGGGATTTCGATCAGGCCTTTACCGCACCCCGTAACGGCTTTCGCGATGCGGAGGACTATTATACGCGCTCATCATGCGCACCATTTCTGGAACACATAGCTGTCCCTACGCTCGTGATTCACGCCGCTAACGATCCGATCGTCCCGAACGAGGCTTATCTTCAATACAGGTGGGGCAGGAATCCAAAACTGGTTCGGCTGCTTTCGCAATCCGGAGGTCACTGCGGATTTCGGGGAGCCGATCGCCATGCCTCCTGGCATGACGTCTGCGCCGCCCGCTTTCTGAAAAGCATCGCGCAAACTTAGTCGGATTAATTGTAACTCCCTGATCGTGGCCCCAATCTCGTTCCATGCGCAGCATGCGTGCGATGCGCCCCTTTTGCGCAAGCGCACCCACAGCCTTGTCCGTGATCCTGACAGCGCTAGTTGTGGCCATCCAATTCGTTGATCAACTTGCGAGCTTCATCGCGTTCCGGAATCGGACGCCCGCTGTCGCGCCACTCGATCGCAGCCTTGAACCCATGCTTCTGCGCGTAGCGCCTGAACCACAGGCCTTCCGGATTATGGCGCGTAATGCCGTCGAACAGGGTCGCAAGCGATTGCGTCTGTTCGAGGCCCATGTTCAGCATCACCTGGTTGACGACCATCTTGTGCATGGCGAGGTGGCTCTTCGGCACGCCGGCGATCCGGTCCGCGAGCTTTCGCGTCGCTGCCTCGAGCTGCTCCGCCGGAACGCAGGCGTTCGCCAGGCCCCACTCCGCCGCCGTCCGGCCGTCGATCATGTTGCCGGTGAACATCATCTCCTTGGCGCGAGAAGGCCCAAGCTTGAACGTCCACATCGCGGTGGTAGGACATCCCCAGACGCGCGTTGGCATGTAACCGATCCGGGCATCCTCGGCCATAACGATCAGGTCGCAGCAGAGTGCGATGTCGCTGCCGCCCGCGACCGCAGCGCCGTGGATCTTGGCGATAGTTGGCTTCGAGCACCTCCACAGGCTCATGAAGTTCTCGGTGTTCTTCTTCATGAAGGCATAGTCGACCATCGGGTCCCAGGGCTCGCTCTCCTGCTGGCAGGGGTGCTCGATCTCGCTCTCCGCGTACGCGACAAGATCGTACCCACCGCAGAAGCCCTTGCCGGCGCCTTCGATCACGATGACGTGGACGTTGTCGTTCTTCTCCGCCCACTCGATAGCGGCCCTAATTTCTCCAGGCATTGCGTCGTCGATAGCGTTGAAGCGTTCAGGGCGGTCGAGGACGAGACGCGCGATGCGGGGAGCGTCTTCGCGGACTGCGATGTTGAGGCTAGAAAAATTCGGCAAGGGACCCTCCCAAGGTTAAACAGTCAGAGTTGACTGTAGCACTCGTGATGATACAGTCAACGCTGACGGTCAGGAGGAGGGGCATGCCCAGAACGACGAAAAGCGGAGGCGTGGCCGGGGGGGCCGAGACCACACGGTCACGGATCCTGAACTCCGCCGTCGAATGCCTGATCGAGACCGGCGTCGCCGGCACGACGACGCTCGCCGTGCAGCATCGGGCGGAAGTCAGCCGCGGCGCCCTCCTCCATCATTTCCCAACACACGCCTCCCTGTTAGCCGCGAGCGTGGCCGAACTGGTCCGCCGCAACGAGAGAGCCGTGTCGAAGAGCCGCGCCGCGGCCGGTCCAGCGGATACGCTAGTGGCGGCCGTTGAGGCGCTTGCCTTCGCTGCGCGTCAGCCGGCCTATCTCACGGAGCTCGAGCTCTGGACGGTCGCGCGCACCGACGCGGCGTTGAGGCAGGCCTTGATCGCGGCCGAACGTAGCGCGCGTCGCGATCTCGACCGCGTCTATTTCCAGCTCTTCGGCGCATGGACGGATTCCGAAGCCTACGACGACGTCATCGCGCTGACGCTCCATTTCATCAGAGGTCTCGCGATTTCCGATACTCTCCGCAGTTCGGCGGGACGGCGCGAACGTCTTGTCGCCGTCTGGGCCGATGCGATGCGGAAGTTGCTCGAAACGAACACGAAGATGCGACCAAAGCAAAAAAACGAGCGAGGATGAGTATGAACGGGACGAGGCTTCTCGAATCCTATTGGACGGCCGATACGACGCGACCGATCCTCGATGTCAGCATCGGCCGGACGCTCGCCGCGACGGCCGACGCGGTGCCTGACCGCACCGCGCTGATCGAGGTCGGGCCGACCTCGATGCCATCGCCCGTGGGAGCCCCGCATGCCGATCGACGGTGGACGTACGCTCAGTTGCAGAACGACGCGAGACGTTGCGCGAGTTGGCTGCTGCGGAGGTTCGAGACCGGCGACCGCATCTGCGTATGGGCACCGAACGTGCCCGAGTGGGTCGTCCTTCAATACGGCGCAGCGCTCGCCGGGATGATCCTGGTGACTGCCAATCCTGCGTTCAAGCCGAGCGAGCTCGAATTCGTGCTGCGCCAGTCCAGATCGTCCGCGCTCTTCCATCTGTCGAACTTCCGCGGCGTCGACACGGGTGCCGTGGCCCGCGACATGGAGAAAATCGGTCTGGTGCGGTACTCCTTCGAAGGCTGGCTCGACGAGATCCGGAGCACGCCGACGACGGCGTTGCCCGAGATCGACCCGGGGCATCCCGCTCAGATCCAATACACGTCCGGGACCACGGGCCAGCCCAAGGGCGCGCTTCTGCATCACCGCGGCCTGGTGACAAATGCGAGCTACGTGTCGGCCAGGGCCGGACTCGAAGACAGCGTTCTGCTCAGCCCGATGCCGCTCTTCCATACCGCCGGATCGGTGATGAGCGTCCTGGGAAGTCTGACATCGCGCGCGACGCTGGTGCTCCCGTTGTTTTTCGATCCCCAGACGGTTCTGCAGGCCGTCGAAACGACGAAAGCGCAGGTCATCTTCGGCGTTCCGACGATGCTGCTTGCACTGATCGACGCGATGAAGACCGGCCCGCGCGATCTGTCGTCGCTGCGCGTCGCGTTGTCCGGTGGCGCGCCGGTCTCTCCGGAGATTCATCGCCGCGTGAAGGAAGCGCTCAGCCTTCCCGTCCTCACCGTCTTCGGTCAGACCGAGCTCAGCCCGATCGCCGCGCAGACAAGCGTCGACGATCCGGAGACTGAGCTTGTCCATACGGTCGGAAAGCCGCTCTGGAACGTCGAGATGCGCATCGCGGATCCGGTCGACCTCCGCGTGCTACCGACCGGCATCGAAGGCGAGATTCAGGTCCGCGGGTACCAGACCATGATCGGCTATTTCGATGCGCCGGAAGACACGCGGCAGGCCGTCACGTCGGATGGATGGTTACGCACCGGCGATCTCGGGACGCTGGACGAGCGGGGCTACCTGCGCGTCACCGGCCGCCTGAAAGACATGATCATCCGTGGCGGAGAAAACATCTACCCGGTCGAGATCGAGGCCTGCCTGCTCGGGCATCCCGACGTCGCAGACGCAGCGGTGTTCGGGGCGCCGGACGAGAAATGGGGAGAGGTCGTCGCCGCGGCCGTCCGACTGACGTCGGATGCGTCCGGATGCGCGGAACGGTTGACTGCGCATTGCCGCGCGGCGATGGCGCACCATAAGGCGCCGACGCTCTGGTTTGCCTGCACCGAGTTTCCGCTGACCGCGTCCGGTAAGGTTCAGAAATTCAGGCTGCGGGAAGCGTTGGCCGCCGGCTCACTCTCTAAGCTGGACTAGCGGGCGGTCTTCAGCGGAATCGCCATGCCCAGTGAGGATCGGTACAAAATCGCGCTGCTGGCGGAGAGAGCGGGATTCGAACCCGCGATACGGTTTCCCGTATACACACTTTCCAGGCGTGCGCCTTCAACCACTCGGCCACCTCTCCACGCGCCTGTCATGAAGGGGCACGCGCCGTTTTGCAAGAGAGCGCGGGCGCTGGCCGGAAATATTCCGTAAATATTTGAAGTTCTACGGCTAATTGACCATCGGCCGGGGCTGGAAACGCGATGATTCGCGGATCCGGCCGCCGCCGAGGGGAGTTGCCCCCGCAACCCGCAACGGACGCACGACCGGAGGCAAGATGCTCGGCCCGATCCCGACATGCGCGTTTTCCAGCGCATCGATAAAGTCGGAGAACCAGCGATGGATGGTGCCGGCACGCAGCCTGGTCATCATCGCCTCCCATCGCATCCGGCGCTCGTTTGCCGGCATCGACAAAGCGACGGCGATGGTCCGCGCCATCCCGTCGATGTCATGCGGATTGACCAGGAGCGCGGTGTCGAGTTCGTTCGCGGCGCCGGCGAATTTCGACAGCACGAGCACACCGGGATCGATCGGATTCTGGGCCGCGACATATTCCTTGGCGACAAGGTTCATGCCGTCGTGCAGCGGCGTCACCACACCGACCTGCGCGGCGCGGTAGAATCCGGCAAGCACGGTCTGGCTGAAGCCCTTGTTGAGATAACGGATCGGCGTCCAGTCCACCTCGCCGTGTCGGCCGTTGACGTCCGTCACCTGCTTCGACAATTCATCCTGCAAGTTGCTGTAGGCCTCGATGCCGCCGCGCGACGGGGTCGCGATCTGTAACAGCGAGACCGACCGCTTCAGCGAGGGCTGGAGTTCGAACAGGCGATCGAACGCGCTGATGCGATTGCCCAGACCCTTGGAGTAATCGACGCGATCGACCCCGATCGCGAGCCGTTCACCGTGAAGGCTCTTGCGCAGCCGCGACACATCCGGATGCGACGCCGCGCGCTGGGCTTGCGCTGCGAATCCATCGACATCGATGCCGATCGGGAATACCGCGAGGCGCGAGATACCAAACCGCGACGTGACGATGCCGTCATCAATCTCGAGACCGATCTCCGCTCGCAGATAGCTTGCGAAGTTTTCGCAATCGTCCTCGGTCTGGAAGCCGATCAGGTCATAGGCGAGCATCGCTTCGACCAGGTCGCGGTGATGCGGAACGCCGGCAATCACGCGGCGCGCCGGCCACGGCGTATGGAGAAAGAAGCCAAGCGGATTGCGAACACCAAGCTCGCGCATCTCCGCACCCAGCGTGAGAAGGTGATAATCCTGAACCCAGAACGCGGCGGTCGGCTTGTTGAAGCGCATCAGCGCACGCGCCATGAAGGCGTTCACTTCGCGATAGGACTGATAATCATCCTGAGAGACGCGGATCAGATCGTTGCGTGAATGCAGCGCGGGCCATAACGCGGAATTCGCGAAGCCTTCGTAATAACCGCCGTAATGCGCCGCAGGAAGATCAAGCAGCGCCAGCGCGCCAGCGCCGAGCGATTCGATTTCAGCGAAAGAATCCTTGGATAGATTATCGCGAACGCGGCCGGACGATCCGACCCAGATCGCACCTGATTGTTCCACCACTGGCAGCAACGCCGCCGCCAGTCCACCGGTCATTGGCTCATTTACTTTTGCGCGTGCGACCCGATTGGAGACGACGACGAGATCCACAGGGTGCCCTCCCTAGTTTCGCAAACGCAACACCAACGCCTGTTCATCAATATGGTTCCTCGCCACCCTTCGGACTGATTGACGTCGAATTTGACTGGCGCGAGATGGAACCAAGTTCCATTGCGTGAAGGGTGGCCGATTAAAAACGATTTGCCTAGTCTTGACACATTCGGAATCGCGCGACGCGCATCCATGCAAAATACCACCGCGCATTTCGGATCTCACGTTATGAAAGTGGAATCTGATTCAACCGCGCGCATGGTTGCAACGTTAACTGCGCCAGTAGCGATCTTCCCAGTTACGCGACAACTTCATGCCGGTGAGAATGAGTCCCGCCATCGAATAGGTCTGCGGGAAGTTTCCGAACAGCGCGCCGGTTTTCGGATCGATGTCTTCCGACAACAGACCGTAGCGATTACGATGCGACAGCGCATCGGCGAATGCCTCGCGCGCCTCTTCGCGCCGTCCCTGCTGCCACCATGCATCGATCAGCCAGAACCGGCAGATCAGAAACGCCGTCGCCGGCAGTCCGAAGTCGTCTTCCGCCGCGTAGCGCATCATATGCTTCTCGCGCAGCAGTTCGCGTTCCATCGCGGCCACGGTCTTGATGAAACGCGGATCGTCGACCTCGCAAACGCCGAGATCCGGAAGGAGCAAAACGCTGGCGTCGAGGTCATCGGAGCCGAAAGCAGCGGTGAACGCTTCACGTTTCGGATTCCACGCCTTGTCGAGCAGTTCCTTGTGAATCGGATCGGCGATCGAATTCCAGTAGGCGGCGCGGTCGTGCAGGCCGAGCCGCGCGGCGATGGAGGCGAGCCGGTTGACCCCCGCCCAACACATCGCCGCCGAGTGAGTGTGGACACGCTGGCGTCCGCGATATTCCCAGATACCGGCGTCCGGCTGCAGCGCGACGCTGGCGGCTTTCTCTCCAAGATCCTCGAGCAGGTGGAACAGCTTCTCGCCACCGGGCGTCGGCAGACGGCGGTCGAAGAACAGCGGCAATGCGGCCAGGATCACGCTGCCATAGGTGTCGTGCTGGCTCTGTTCGACGGCGGCGTTGCCGACGCGCACGGGGCCGTCACCGCGATAACCCTTGAGATCGGTTGCGATCCATTCGTCGAGCGGCAGGTTCGGCACCACGCTGTAAACCGGCTTCAGCGGACCATCCGCATTGGCTGCGATCGACAACGTGAAACCGATGAAATCTTCCATCGTCTGCGTCGCGCCGACGCGGTTCAGCGCCTTCACCACGAAGTAGGCATCGCGCAGCCAGCAGAAGCGATAATCCCAGGTGCGGCCCGAGCCCGGCGCTTCCGGGATCGACGTGGTGTGCGCGGCGATGATCCCGCCGGTTTCCTCGAAATTCGACAGCTTCAGCGTGATCGCGGCGCGAATGATCGCTTCCTGATAGTCATAGGAGATATAGAGACGCCGCACCCAATGCAGCCAATAAGCCTTGGTCTGTTCGGCGAAGGAGGCCGCGGTCGCCGCGAGATCGCCGGGATACGGCTCGTCGTGGCCGAACACCATATGCACCGGCCGCGTCAGCACGAACGGCGTTTCATGCTCGATCATGGCAATCGGCGCATCGGTGGTGACGCGGACGGTGGATTCTTCCTCGACATAGCGGATGTGATTGCTGCCAAGCGAGCTTCGCTTCAGCGGCTTGCCGTAGGAATGGGTGGGACGCACGCGAATCGTGATGCGCGGCAGTCCGGCAATCGGCTCGATGATGCGGAACAGCTGCGGCGGCCGGAACATGCGGCCATACTGCCGGAAGCGCGGCGCGAAATCCGTGATCCGGACGGCGTTGCCCTTGGCGTCCGTCAGAATGGTCTCGACCAAAGCGGTATTGCGAACGTAGTCGGATTTGTAATCCACCATGCCGTCCAGCACGACGTCGCTGAAACCCTTCTCCTCGTCGCCAGCAAGCAGGCGGGAAAATACCGGATCGGCATCGAAGCGCGGGAAGCACCACCACACCAGCCGCGACGTTGGATCGACCAGCGCGGCCGTTTTGCAGTTGCCGATCACCGCCAGATCGAGGCCGTGGTCGATCCTCGCGCCTGCTTCAGCCTGGGACTGGGTCATTGCCTTGGGAATGTTCATTGCGCCGCCATCGCCTCGTCATCGAGCAACTGTGTCAGCCAGGTGCGGACGTCTTTCGGAGCCCCGAACTGCCCGTCGACACCCTGAGCGCGGCGGCCCACCGAGAACGATACGCCGCGGAACGCCGGCATGATGGCGAACACCGATTCATCGGTGACGTCATCACCGATGAAAATGGGATTGCGGCCGGAGAACGGCGCATGATTCATCAATTCGCGAACGCCGGTCGCCTTGGTGAAGCCCGCCGGCTTGATTTCGCACACGAACTTTCCGGGCAGGACCTCGATCGGCGCCTGTGGAAGATCGGCGCGGATCGCGGATACCGCTTCGTAGATGGTGCGCTCGAACTGCGGCGCCAGCCGGTAATGCAGCGCGATCGAATAACCCTTGTCCTCATACAGGATGCCGGGGCTGAGATGCGAGATCGCGATGAACCGCCGTTTCAGATCGTTATCCATGGGCGGCGCATGCGACGCCACCGCTTCGCTCTCGATCGACAGCCGCATCTCCGCGCCATGACCGCCGACCGCGGGAAACTGCAACGGCGCAAAGATGACATCGATGTCGGTCAGCGAGCGGCCGCTGACCAGCGCCAGCGCACCGTCCAGACGGTCATGCAGCGCCTGGAGCGTGCGTCCCAGATTCGGCGGCACCACGACGTCACGCGGCGTCGGCGCCAGCTCAAGCAGGGTGCCGTCGATATCGAGCAACAGAGCCGTCTGGTCGAGATCCGGCGCAACTCCCGCCGGTGCAGGCAACGTATCTCCGGCGCCCTTTGCCGGTTTTTTTTCAATCACGCTATGATCCATCAGTGACTCCGCGCAGCGAGCGGCCGCGCAACCTCTTCCAGTGATTTGCACTCGGCATCGATGCAATGGCGCCAAGCGATGAGCGCAGCGGCGACCATCAGGACCGATCCGAGCAGATAGCCGGCGAACACGCTGTTGCGCGAACCGGTGTCGATCAGAACTCCAAACAGCGCCGGCCCGGCGACGCCGCCGATGCCGGTGCCGATCGCATAGAACAGCGCAATGGCCAGAGCGCGGACCTCGAGCGGAAAGGTTTCGCTCACAGTGAGATACGCGGCACTGGCCGCCGGCGACGCAAAGAAGAAGATCACCATCCAGGCGACCGTCTGGGTTTGCGCAGAGAGCACGCCGATCGAGAACAGATAACCTGACACGGCAAGCAGGATACCCGACACGCTGTAGGTCAGCGCGATCATGGTGCGCCGTCCCACCGTGTCGAACAACGATCCGAGCACCAGCGGCCCGAGAAAGTTTCCGGCGGCGAACGGCAGAATATACCAGCCGACATGGGCGGCGGGGATAGCGAAGAAATCTGTCAAAACCAAAGCATAGGTGAAGAAAATCGCATTGTAGAAGAACGCCTGTGCCACCATCAGTGACAGGCCCATCAGCGAACGGCCGCGGTAAGTATGGAACAGGGTGTCAGCGACCTCGCGCAGCGGCGTATGCGTTCGCATTGTCAGTCTGATCTTCGGCAATGGATGATCGGGTTTGCCGCCGCCGGGTACCGCGCGTTCGATGTCCGCGACGATTTTCACGGCGCGCTCGGGATGACCGTGAATCATCAGCCAGCGCGGGCTTTCGGGAATCCATAACCGCATCACGAATACGACCAGACCAAGGCCCGCGCCGGTCAAAAACGCCAGCCGCCAGCCCAGTTCAGGATCGATCACCTCGGGATCGAGCAGCGCGATCGCACTCACCGCGCCGATGGCGGCGCCGATCCAGAAGCTGCCGTTGACGATCAGATCGGTGCGGCCGCGATAGCGCGCGGGGACGAGTTCCTGAATCGTCGAATTGATCGCGGTGTATTCGCCGCCGATCCCTGCGCCGGTGATGAATCGAAACAGCGCGAAGCTCGCAAGATTCCACGAGAACGCCGTTGCCGCTGTCGCCGTGAGGTAGACCGCCAGCGTGACGAAGAACAATCTCTTGCGTCCGATGCGATCGGTCAGCCAGCCGAAGCCGATGGCGCCGAGTACCGCGCCCGCGAGATAGGCGCTGGTCGCAATGCCGATATCGGTGTTGCTGAAATTGAGAACCGGGCTGGCTTTCAGCGCGCCCGACAATGCACCCGCCAGTGTTACCTCGAGCCCATCGAGAATCCATGTGATGCCGAGCGCCGCGATCACGCGGGTATGAAAGCCGCCCCATGGCAGCGAATCCAGCCGTGCGGGAATATCGGTCTCGACGGCACCCTGTGCGCGCGCGACGGAAACAGGAGCGCTTTCTTGCTGTGAGATTTGTGCCGGGGACATCTGGATGTTTGTCAAAACTGACATCCCACCGTCCTTTTCACCGGTTTCACTCTCGGCCTTTCGATTGGACGCCGTAACCGGCGAAACGGATGGCAGGCAGCCGCCACGGCGATGGAGGGTTCGGAACCTGGAACCTGTCTCCCGAAACGGCAACAATTTCAGCGGGAAGGCCTGGAACCGCCCGTTCCACGCCTTTCCGCCGGACGGCAGGTACATCCGCCGCCGTCCTTCAAGACAACACCGGCATGAGGCGGAGGTTCCAATTGGAACCCGCCCCGGGGGCTCAATGCGACATGGCTCCAAATGAAATCAGGCCGCGCGCGGGCGGTATCAGCTCTCTTTATATCTTCATAAGTGAGCGTAGCCCGGATGGAGCGCAGCAATTTCCACCCGTCATTCCGGGATGCACCGAAGGTGCAGGCCCGGAATCCATGGTTGCGGGAATCTGGTGAGTGGTTGTGGATTCCGGGCTCGCGCAAAGATGCGCGCCCCGGAATGACGGCGGATAATGTTGAGCGCTTCAACACACCCGATGTCGTCCCCGCGAAGGCGGGGACGACAGGGTGAGAGTTGGGCACGACACATCAACACAGGCGATCGTTATCACCGGGCATAGCCGTTCGACGATTGGATCGAGATCGCGGACAATTACCCGCTCAGGAAGTATGGGTCCCTGCCGGAGCCCGTCATCGGGCCGGCGAAGCCGGACCCGTTGGCGGGGACGACACGGTGAGAGATTAGGCATGCCATCGCAACACCCAAGACCGCGGGCACCAGACAGCCGTCCTTCGCATCTGCGAGATCGGCTCTCCCTCAACTCCGTCCTGTAAGCCAGGCGCCCTGCTGCCGGGCGGGCCCTTGCACAAAATAACCACCCAATGACATCCGCGATAAAAATCGAAGTTGCAAAGTTTTGCGCGCCGGTTGTTAATTAGAACAATTACAAAAAACGTTTTTCCGGAAATCACTGGGGAGGTGCTTGTGTCTACAGTCAAACTAACGGTCAACGGCAAGGCGGTGTCTGCCGATGTCGAGGATCGAACCCTGCTGGTCCACCTGCTGCGCGACCATCTCGGGCTTACCGGCACGCATGTCGGATGCGACACCAGCCAGTGCGGCGCCTGCATCGTCCATATCGACGGACGCGCGGTGAAATCCTGCACCACCCTGGTCGGTCAGGCCAACGGCACCAGCGTCACCACTATCGAGGGCATTTCGAACGGCGACACCCTGCATCCGATGCAGGCCGCCTTCCGCGACAATCACGGGCTCCAGTGCGGCTACTGCACGCCCGGCATGATCATGTCGGCCATCGACATCGTGCAGCGCCATCCCACCGGGCTCGACGAGGAAACCGTTCGCCATGAGCTGGAAGGCAACATCTGCCGCTGCACCGGCTACCACAACATCGTCAAATCGGTGCTCGACGCCGCCGGACGCATGAAGGTCGCCGCCGCCGCGGAATAATCCGCGACGACGACTCAAATCAGATGTGCAGCTGCCCGCGCTACTCGCGCGATCAAGGCAGCCCTTATGGAAAGGTCGGGATTATGAGTGTTGAAGGTATCGGCGCACGGGTCACGCGCAAGGAAGACAAGCGTTTCATCACCGGCAAGGGCAAATACACCGACGACGTCCGCCTTCACGGCATGACCTACGCGTCGTTCGTCCGCAGCCCGCACGCCCACGCGAAAATCAAACGCATCGACGTCACCGCCGCCAAGGCGATGCCGGGCGTGGTCGATGTTCTGACCGGCCAGCAGCTCGTTGACGACAAGATCGGCAACCTGATCTGCGGCTGGATGATCCATTCCAAGGACGGCTCGCCGATGAAAATGGGCGCGTGGCCGGCCATGGCGCCGGAGACCGTGCGCTTTGTCGGAAATGCCGTCGCGGTTGTCATCGCGGAAACGCGCAATCAGGCGCGCGACGCGGCGGAAGCCGTCGAAGTGACCTACGAAGAACTGCCCGCAGCCGCGGATATCCGGTCAGCCATCGCATCCGGCGCGCCGCAGCTTCATCCCGAAGCGCCCGGCAACGTCATCTATGACTGGAGCATCGGCGACGAAGCCGCCACCGGCGAGGCCTTCAAGAAGGCCGCCAATGTTGTGACAATGGACATCACCAACAACCGGCTGGTGCCGAATGCGATGGAGCCGCGGGCGGCGGTCGCGGAATACGATTCCGCCGAAGAACACTTCACTCTTTATACAACGTCGCAAAATCCGCACGTCGCACGCCTCGTGCTGTCGGCATTCTATAACGTCGCGGCCGAGAACAAGCTGCGCGTGATCGCGCCCGATGTCGGCGGCGGCTTCGGCTCCAAGATCTTCATCTATCCCGAGGAAATGGTGGCGCTGTGGGCCTCCAAGCGCACCGGCCGTCCGGTGAAGTGGACATCCGACCGCACCGAGGCGTTCCTCACCGACGCACACGGCCGCGACCACATCACCAAGGCCGAGATGGCGTTCGACAAGGACAACAAGATCATCGGTCTGCGGGTAAAAACCCACGCCAATCTCGGCGCCTACATGTCGCTGTTCTCGTCGTCGGTGCCGACCTATCTCTACGCCACGCTGCTGTCGGGCCAGTACAACATCCCGAACATCTACGCCGAGGTGATCAGCGTCTACACCAACACCACGCCGGTCGATGCCTATCGCGGCGCGGGCCGGCCCGAAGCTTCTTTCGTCATGGAGCGGATGATGGAAACCGCGGCGCGGCAGCTCAAGGTCGATCCGGCCGAACTGCGGCGCAAGAATTTCATCACCAGCTTCCCGCATCAGACGCCGGTGATCATGGCGTATGACGCCGGAGACTTTAATGCCTCGCTCGACGCGGCGCTGAAAGCCATCGACTATGCCGGCTTCCCGTTACGCAAGGAAACGGCAAGGAAGGCAGGCAAGCTGCGCGGCATCGGCTTCTCCTGCTACATCGAGGCCTGCGGCATCGCGCCGTCGAAAGCCGTCGGCAGCCTCGGCGCGGGCGTCGGTCTGTGGGAATCCTGCGAGGTGCGGGTCAACCCCGTCGGCACCGTCGAGATCCTGACCGGATCGCACAGCCACGGCCAGGGCCACGAGACGACGTTTGCTCAGGTCGTCGCGGACCGTCTCGGCATCCCAATTGGTCAAGTATCGATTGTTCACGGCGACACCGACAAGGTGCAGTTCGGCATGGGTACTTACGGCTCACGCTCCGGCGCGGTCGGCATGTCCGCCATCGTCAAGGCCATGGAGAAGGTCGAGGCCAAGGCGAAGAAAATCGTCGCGCATCAGCTTGAAGCCTCGGAAAACGACATCGTCATCGAGAACGGCGAGTTCAAGGTCACCGGCACCGACAAGGCGATCGCGCTGCCGATGGTCGCGCTCGCCGCCTATACCGCGCACAACCTGCCGGACGGCATGGAGCCCGGCCTGAAGGAGACCGCATTCTACGATCCGACCAACTTCACCTTCCCCGCAGGCGCTTATGTCTGCGAGGTCGATGTCGATCCCGGCACCGGCAAGACGGACATTGTCAACTTCGTCGCGGCCGATGACTTTGGACGGCTGATCAATCCGATGATCGTCGAAGGCCAGGTCCACGGCGGCCTGGCGCAGGGCATCGGACAGGCGCTGCTGGAAGGCGCGGTCTATGACAAGAGCGGTCAGCTCGTGACGGCATCGTTCATGGATTACGCCATGCCGCGCGCATCCGACCTGCCCTCGTTCAAGGTCTCGCACACCATGACGCCATGCCCGAGCAATCCGCTCGGCATCAAGGGATGCGGCGAAGCCGGTGCTATCGGCTCGACGCCCGCCGTGATCAACGCCATCACCGACGCCATCGGAAACAACAAGCTGGAAATGCCGGCCTCGCCCGACCGGGTGTGGCACGCCATTCATCAGCAACAGGCCGCAGAGTAAGGAGGCACGACCATGTACGAGACCACTTATCATCGCGCCTCCAGCGTCGAAAACGCGCTCGATCTGTTCAAGAAGGGGTCGGACGCAAAATATCTCGCCGGCGGCCAGACCTTGCTGCCGGTGATGAAACAGCGCCTCGCGCAGCCATCCGACGTGATCGACCTCGCGCGCATTCCGGGACTGGCCGGGGTGTCAGCCACGGCCGATGCGCTCGTCATCAAGGCGGCGACGACGTATTACGACATCCTCAGCAGCGCGGACGCAAAGAAGGCGATCCCCGCCATCGTGCATCTGACCTCGGTGCTCGGCGATCCCGCCGTGCGCTATCGCGGCACCATCGGCGGCTCGATCGCCAACAACGATCCGGCAGCAGATTTTCCTGCGGCGCTCGTGGCGCTCGATGCCACGGTGAAAACCAGCAAGCGCAGCATCAAGGCCGGCGATTTCTTCCAGGGCCTGTTCACCACCGCGCTGGAAGACGGCGAGATCATCACCGAGGTCTCGTTCCCGATTCCGGCCAAGGCTGCCTACGCGAAGATGCGCCATCCAGCCTCACGTTTCGCACTGACCGGCGTCTTCGTCGCCAAATTGAAGTCGGGAGATGTGCGCGTCGCCGCCACCGGCGCATCGCAAAACGGCGTGATGCGTGTCCCGGCCATCGAGGCGGCGCTGAAAGCCAACTGGTCCCCCGGCGCCATCGACAGCGTGACGATTTCAGCCGACGGGCTGATGGAGGACATCCACGGCTCGGCCACGTACCGCGCCAACCTCGTCAAGGTGATGGCGCAACGTGCTGTCGCCGCGGCGGGCTGACAAATCCGCTGACCAAATGAGAAAGGCCGCCCGAAGGGCGGCCTTTCTGTTTCACGAACGACAAGGATTTACTCGACGATCTGCACGACACGGCGAGTCCGCGGATCGACCAGCACCGTGCGGTCGTTCACCACCGTGTAGCGATAACCGCGCGCGCCATACTCTTCTGGAACGTCGTAGTAGGTCACACCTTCCTCCGGAAGCACGACACCAACCGCGAGATCGCTCTGATACCGGTAGGACGGGCGCCGCTGCTCGACCACGTAATTTCGGAAGCGCGGACGCTGATCGACGCCCAGCACGCCAGCTACGCCGCCGACCACACCGCCAACGGTGCCGCCGACGATCGCCCCGACCGGCCCGCCCACGCGTTCGCCCTCGCGGGCTCCGCGCTCGACGCCGCCCGGAACGCCCTGCGCCGAAGCGGCCGCCGGAACGAGCGCGCCCGCAGAGATCAGCACCAAGGCAATGATGGTTCTCTTCATGTCCAAAACTCCCGATCAAGAATTACCGGGAAGCACAAGTAGCCAGCGGCCGGATAGTTCCTGCTCCGGCGGCCAGATCGCGGAATGGCCTTATTCTGATGGCAAACAGAGCACTTATTGATGGCTCTTTTGCCAGAACTGGCCTAAAGCACCCCCAATTCATCGATTTCTTTGAAACTGCCGGATGCGCGCGTCGCGCGTGCATTGAGCCGTTTCTCTTTCATGGCGGCAACGCCAACCAAGGTCTCAACGTGAAATCCCTGTCCGCAAGTCCCCCGCTCGCCCGCGCCCTGGCCGAGCGCAACTACAACGATGCCACGCCGGTCCAGACCGCAGTGCTGGCCCGCGATGCCATCGGCCGCGACCTTCTGGTGTCGGCGCAGACCGGCTCGGGCAAGACCGTCGCCTACGGGCTCGCCATTGCCAGCGACATGATGGGCGATACCGAGCGCCTGCCGAGAGCAAGTGCGCCGCTCGCACTGATTGTCGCGCCGACACGCGAGCTGGCGTTACAGGTTCATCGCGAACTGGAATGGCTTTACGCCCATGCCGGCGCCCGCGTCGTGTCCTGCGTCGGCGGCATGGACCCGCAGCGCGAGAAGCGTGAACTCGAGGCCGGCGCGCATATCGTGGTCGGCACGCCGGGGCGGCTGTGCGATCACATCCGCCGCAAGCGCCTCGACGTTTCCGAACTGAAAGCCGTTGTGCTGGACGAGGCGGACGAGATGCTCGATCTCGGCTTTCGCGAGGACATGGAATTCATCCTCAAGACCACGCCGGACACACGCCGCACACTGCTGTTCTCGGCGACCTTGCCGCGCACTATCGTCTCGATGGCGAAGCAGTACCAGCAGGATGCTTTCCGCGTCGAAGTCACCGGCGGTGACGGCGGCCACGCCGATATCGAATACCAGGCGATCCGTATCGCGCCGGGTGACATCGAACATGCCGTGGTCAATGTGCTGCGGTATTTCGAATCGCCGACAGCCATTGTGTTCTGCAACACGCGCAACGCGGTCAACCATTTGCAGGCCGCTCTTCTCGAACGCGGATTCTCCGTGGTCGCGCTGTCCGGCGAACTGACGCAGAACGAGCGCACCAAGGCGTTGCAATCCCTGCGTGACGGGCGCGCGCGGGTTTGTGTCGCCACCGATGTCGCGGCGCGCGGCATCGATCTGCCGAATCTCGGCCTCGTCATTCACGCCGACCTGCCCAACGATCCCGAGGTGCTTCAGCATCGTTCCGGCCGCACCGGCCGGGCGGGCAAGAAGGGCATCAGCGTGATGCTGGTGATTCCCGCGCGCAGGCGGCGCGCCGAATTTCTTCTGGATCTTGCCGGCATCGATGCCGTGTGGGGCACGCCGCCCACCGTGGATGACATCCGCAAGCTCGACCAGCAGCGCATGCTTCAGGATGCATTGTTTGGTGAAGCGGCGACGGAAGACGATCTCGTGCTGGCGCGTGCGCTGCTCACCGAGCGCTCCGCGGAAGACATCGCAGCGGCGCTGGCGCGGCTCTATCGCTCCCGCCTGCCCTCACCCGAAGACATTCTCGATTCCGGTCAAGGCGGGCGCTCGCGCGACGATCGCGGGCCGAGACGTGACAATCGCGAGTTACGCGGCGATGACCGCGCCCCGCGCGCGAAATCGAAATCACGCGGCGAAATGCCAGAAGGCAGCGTATGGTTCCGCGCCGCCATCGGCCGCAACAAGAATGCCGAGGCGCGCTGGCTGCTGCCGATGATCTGCCGCCGCGGCGGAATCGGCAAACAGGACATCGGCGCCATTCGCATCTTCGACACCGGCACCGAATTCGAAATCTCGGCAACGGCCGCCGATGAATTCGCTGCGAAAATCAAGCGCCCTGACAAGGAAGACAATATCCGCATCGAGGCTCTGCCGAACGGACCGCAAGGTGACAACGCCACGTTCGAGAAGCGTCCGCGCAAGCCGCCGCATAAGGACAAGGATTTCAGCGCCAGTCCGCGCCGTGATGACAAGCCACGCTACGACAAGCCGAAGCACAGCGGAAAACCTCAACGGGACGATGCCCGCCGCTTCGAAGGCGCGGCTGCGCGCGGCAAAGGCCCGAAGCCAGGGAAAACCCAAAACCGCGCGAGCTGGCCGGATGTCGACAAGCCATCGTTCGGCAAGAAGCCAAAGAAAAAGAAGCACCGCAAGGGCGCGTAACGCCTCCGGCTCTTCTGCGGCGTCCCCTGTATTGGGCTATCCCAGAAGCCCGGCGAGGTGAAGCGCCACGCCCGCGGCCGCGCAGGCGGCAAGCGTCTGCAACATTCCGGCATTGAACCGGAATATCGCCGCTGCTGCGGCGACCGAGAGCGCTAGCGCCCATGGGTCAACGCTGGTGAGCACGGGCGCATCGAACGACAGACCGGAGCTACGCACCGGAAATGTTGCGCGGAAGATTGTATGGACCGCGAACCAGATCGCGAGATTCAGGATCACGCCAACCACGGCCGCCGTGATGGCGGACAGCGCGCCGGCGAGCGCCTTGTTGCCGCGCATGGTTTCGATGAACGGCGCGCCAAGAAAGATCCAGAGGAAGCACGGCGTGAACGTCACCCAGGTCGCCAGCAGGCCGCCGAGCGTTCCCGCAGCCATGGGCGACAGCGCGCCGGGATCGCGGAAGGCCGCCATGAAGCCCACGAACTGAAGCACCATGATCAGCGGGCCCGGCGTCGTTTCCGCCATGCCGAGGCCGTCCAGCATTTCGTGCGGCTTTAGCCAGTGATAATTCTCCACGGCCTGTTGTGCGACGTAGGCCAGCACGGCGTAGGCCCCGCCGAACGTGACCATGGCCATCTTGCTGAAAAACACCGCGATCTGCGTGAAGACATTGCCATGTCCCAACAGCAGAAAGAGCAAAGCCACCGGAACCAGCCACAGCAGCAGCCAAACCGCGGCGACCCGGAAAGAACTTGCCACGCTCGGGCGCGCGTGCAGCGGCAACTCATCGCCGAGCACACTGTCCACGAGGGCCGTGGACTTCTCGCCGCCGTGGCCGCCACCCACCGCGAACGCGGCAAGACCCGCGCGGCCGCCAAAAAAACCGATCAGCCCGGCCATCAGGATGATCACGGGAAACGGCACATTGAAAAAGAAAATTGCAACGAACGCGGCGGCGGCAACCCACTGCATGACCCGGTTTTTGAGCGCCCGCTTGCCAACACGGAACACGGCCTGAATGACGATCGCCAGGACAGCCGCCTTGAGGCCGAAAAACAATGCAGCGACAAACGCCACATTGCCGAACGCTGCATAGATGTAGCTCAGCGCCATGATGGCGACGATGCCCGGCACAATGAACAACCCGCCTGCGACGATGCCGCCGCGCGTGCGATGCATCAGCCAGCCGATGTAGGTCGCAAGTTGCTGCGCCTCCGGGCCGGGCAGCAGCATGCAGTAATTCAGCGCATGCAGAAACCTGCTCTCCGAAACCCAATGCTTCTCCTCGACAAGGATGCGATGCATGACCGCTATCTGCCCTGCCGGGCCGCCGAAGCTCAGCAAGGCTACGCGCAGCCAGACCCAGAACGCCTCCCTCAGAGTCGGGAAACCTGGCGTGCTTCGTGCCGTGGAGATCGAAGATGGTGCGGCAGCCTCGGTCATGCTTTCACTTTTGCCTTATGAGATGGCCAGTTGTGGGTTTCGTCGGTTGCGTCCCGGCACCAGCGATAGAAGGCATCGTACAATCCCATGCCGGCTTCAAGCTGCTTCAGGTCATCGGAGTACATTCGCGACAGGCCCAGCGACGCGGCAAGCAGACCCGGAGCCTCAGGCGAGAGGTCGAGCCGCGCCGTGTCCGCAGCCCGAACTATCGTCGCCAGATGCTTGAGCGGGGCGGTCCCAAGTCCGAATTCCTCGATCATGACGTCAAAGGTGCATCGTTCGCCGCGGTGGCCCCAGAACACGTTCTCAATGTCGAATGGGACAGCTCCGAAGCGCGCCCCGACGGCTTCAACCTCGGCGGCGGCCACGAACAGAAACACCGCCGATGGATCGATGAAACGGCGGATCAGCCATGGACAGGCAATCCGATCGATCTTGGGGCGTGAGCGGGTCACCCAGATCGTTCGGCCTTGCGAATCCCGATCAGGAAGCTTTGAAGCGGGGATCAACGGGAGGCCTTCTTTTGCCCAGGCTTCGATACCGCCTTCAAGAATGTTGGCGGAAGCGCCAGCGTGACGAAGCCACGCTGCAACGCCCTCGCTGAGTTTCTGCCCTCTCCTGCAAATTGCCACAACGGTCTGGCCGGAAAATGCCGATGACCACTCGGTGGCGCGCGCATAATCGCGCCGCATGGCGCCGGGGATCAGATGAGGATCAACCTCGAAGTCCTCGTCGGTTCTGACGTCGACGAGAACGGGACACACGGGCGTGCCGATCAGACGGGCGAGTTTGTCGGGGGAAATTGCGTTGATAGCTGACATGATGCGTCCTTGTTGAAAAATGGACGCGATTCTTGGGCATGTCGCCTTGTGGGGAGATCGCTTTCCCCATGGCCCTAAGTACAGCCAAAGGGCGCAATTTTGTCAATTCCGGCACGGGCCACATGAACGGTGCGATCTACACCTTTGCCGTCCGCAACAAAGTGTGGGCCGAGGTATGGGCCACCAGCCAGCCCACGTCACGAAGCACTAACAAATAAGGACTTTTCGGCCTGTATGGCGGAGAGGGAGGGATTCGAACCCCCGATAGGCTTGCACCTATGCCGCATTTCGAGTGCGGTGCATTCGACCACTCTGCCACCTCTCCGGGTACCAAAGCGGCGGTTTCCCGCCGGGTCGCGGGCGAGTTCTATGCGAGGATGCCCGTTCAGACAAGGCGGTCCCGGTTTTTTCAGGCTGAGAATGGGAGGACCGGGCCATGTGACGGGCACGGGTTTTCGGCCCGTTCAGCTAACGGCATTCGGATTTCGAGGCGCAGCCGCGATAATCGTGCGGCGGTGGCCTCTCCCGAACCCCCGCTGTTCGGGGCCTTATCCTTTCTTCTTCTCCCGCGGATTGCGCATGGTGAAGCGCGCATTGCCGAGACCGGTGCCGATGGTGAGAATTCCCCAGCGCTTGTAGTCCTGCATGAACGGAATCTCGCTCAAGCCCTGCACCACACCGTCATTGTGCATCAGGACCGCGGTGTCGTGGTCGCCGATGTTTGGAATGAGATCGATCAGACTCGCCGGCAGATTGAACTTGCTGCTCTCCCAGTTCCCCGGCAGGTTTTGCGCGCCTTTTTCGATCGAGCCATCCGCATTGATCGCACCGGGACATGAGATGCCGATAAAGGGCGCCAGTTTCATGCCTTCTGCTTCGGCTTCCTTGATGAAATTCCTCAGCATCCCTGCGAGTTTCTTCACCGCGCCTTCGCGGGTCGGCTCGTCATCGGCGTGACGCCAGAGTTCGGACTTCCAGACCGAGGCCTTCGACAGATCCGGCGTTTTTTTCTGGCGGGTTTCGACCACGCCGCAGCGGATGTTGGTGCCGCCAATATCCACCGCAAGAAGACTGTCGTGCCCCTCGAAAATCCACGATGGCGCCAGATGCGCGCAGCCGATCAGCGCCGCCTCATCGGGATGGAAGCGAATCGGAATCAGGCCAACCTTCGCTCCCTCCGCCTTGAGAATGATGTCGGCACGCGCGATCGCCAGTTCGCCGATCCGGCTCTGCCGGAAGCCGCCGCCGACAATGACCGCTTCGGTCTTGTCCCAGGCCTTGGTTTTGAGGAAGCGCTTCGTGACATAGGCCAGTTCCTGGGCGAACTCCTCAATGGCGCTATGGATCAGCGCCGAGGCCTCGGCGTCCTCGCCCACCAGAATATCGTCGAGCTTCTTCTTGCTGATGTCTTCCGTCGATTTTGCGCCCAGCGGGTCGTCGCCGCTTTTCTTCAGGGGCTTGCGCCACTTGTCGAGAATGTTCTGAAATGCGCCCTTGCTGGCGCGGTCGCCCAGAAATCCGTCCTCGTCCTTGAGTTCGATATTGTAGCTGTCGATGTCCACGGACGGCAGCCGCGCCGCTCCGTGGTTGCCGATACCGGCGGTCGTCAACGTGTCTTCAGCCATATCCGGGAGCCCCTTGCCTGTTGCGGGGTATAACGGCCGGGGAACCGGATGGTTTCGGGAACGGAGGGCGGCGATGCCCCGGAAGGCCCCAAACGCCGGAAAATCGAGCCCAATGGCCCAGAAATGGCCCATTTTCAGGCCGCTTTTCCTTGACTCGACGTCTTCTGCGGCTATAACACCCGCAACCCGGCGCGGGATTTCTCGCGCCGTTTGTTTTTGTGCGGCCGTGACCAACGAGTCAGGGCGGCGCTGACAAGTGAACCCATAGCGACTGAATAAAAAGCCGGGCCGGATCAATCCGAGCGCCGGAATTGAACACGAAGGAAAAAAACGATGTTCGCAGTCATCAAAACCGGCGGCCGGCAGTTCCGCGTCGTTCCGGATGATGTGCTCGAGATTGGCAAGATCGCCGGCGATGTCGGAACGATCGTGCAGCTTGGCGAAGTAATGGTGGTTGGCGGCGATACGCCGGTTCTCGGGGCTCCGTTCGTCAGCGGCGCGTCCGTGGCGGCCGAAGTGCTCGACCACAAGCGCGGCCCGAAGGTGATTTCCTTCAAGAAGCGCCGCCGCAAGAATTCGAAGCGCAAGCGCGGCTATCGCGACGAAATCACGGTGATCCGCGTCACCGAGATTCTGACCGACGGCAAGGCCCCGACCGTGGGTCCGCGCCCGAAGAAGGAAAAGAAGGTCGAAGCTCCAGCCGCCGAGGGCGATGAAGCTCCTGCCAAGGTCGCCAAAAAGGTGCCGGCCAAGGCCGCTGCCAAGCCCAAGACCGCAGCCAAGAAGGCCGCGCCAAAGGCATGATGCCGAAAAGTGTGAAGCGGTTTTCGGACCGCATCATGCCTTAAAATTATATAGCCGATCACGTTCATCGTGATCGGCGGCAAAGAGCGACAAAAAGTGAAATGATTCCGTCAAGGAATCGGACTATAGCTTAAAGCGAATTTTGGAGACGGAGCCATGGCTCACAAAAAAGCAGGCGGTTCATCGCGCAACGGACGCGACTCGGCAGGCAAGCGCCTCGGAGTCAAAGCGTTCGGCGGCGAGCATGTGATTCCGGGCAACATCATTGCGCGTCAGCGCGGCACGACCTGGCATCCCGGCCTTAACGTCGGCATGGGCACGGACCACACCCTATTCGCCAAGGTCGAAGGCCGCGTCGAATTCCGCGCCAAAGCCAACGGCCGCACCTTCGTCTCGGTTATTCCGATGGCGGAAGCGGCTGAATAAACGGTAGACACATCGCGTCTGCCGGGTCTCGTTGAACCGGCAGAGCACTGGAAGGCTCGAAGGGGAGACGGGTAAACCGGCCTCCCCTTTTCGTTTGCGCTCGTTGGGGGCGGGCACATCAAGGAGCCTGACCATGCTGCTGGAAAAGCCAACGCCCACGTTGCGGGAATCAAGAGCCGTCGTCCTCGAGACCGATCGGCTGGTGTTGCGTCAGCCGACGCTCGCGGACGTAAAAGCCATCGCGCATGTCGTGGGCGACAAGCGCGTGTCTGTTAACCTGCGCCGCGTGCCGCATCCCTACACCCAGGACGATGCGATCAGCTTCGTGAACACCATCGCAGGCACCATCGATACCGTTTTCCTTGTCGAGCGCGAGCGTGCCGCGGTCGGGCTTGTCGGCGTGAGCTGGGAAAACGAGAACGCGCCGGAACTGGGTTACTGTTTTGGCGTCGATCATTGGGGCAAGGGCTTTGCCACGGAAGCCGCGCGCGCCGTGATCGATTACGCCTTCGAGGAATTTGCCATCGACGAACTGCTGTCCGGCGCGCGGGTGCTGAACCCGGCCTCGCGTCATGTGCTGGAGAAGTGCGGCTTCCAGTGGACCGGCGTCGAACTGCATCGCTTTCTGGCGCTTGGATCGTCGACACCGGTCGATCGGTTCAAGCTCGAGCGCGGCGTCTGGGCTTCGCTCAGAAGCTGGAGCAACTCAACGCGGCGGTGACGCTCGCCTCGCAAGCTTTGCAGTGAAAGGTCACCCCGGCGGAGGCACCACAACCGGCTCCTCGCGAACGAGGGCGCGCTCGCGCAGGAAGATGTAGAGGCCAGCCAGGATGATGACCGCCGCGCCCGCGAGCATCGCCACCGACGGCACGTCGCCGAACACGACATAGCCGAAGATCACGGCCCAGATGATCATCGTGTACTGGTAGGGCACGACCACGCTTGCCGGGGCGAGCTTGAGCGAGCGGTTGACGCCGAGAGCCGCCACGATGGAAATGCAGCCAGCCACCGCGAACAGACTGAGGTCCGGCAGGCTCGGCGTGATCCAGCCGAACGGCGCCACGACAAGACCGAAGAGCAGCGTTCCGCAGAACTGCGCCGTTGTCAGCACAACGTCCGGCGTGCCGCGCAGCGACCGCGTGATGATCATAAGCGCCGCGAACGATGAACTGCCCGCCAGTGCGATCATCGCCGGCCAACTGAAGGCCTGTGTCGACGGGCGCAGCGCGATGATGACCCCGATGAAGCCGACGACAATGGCGCTCCAGCGCCGCCAGCCGACCTTTTCGCCGAGGAAGATCGCAGAGGCCGCGGTCACGAAGATCGGCGCAGCGAGATAGTAGGTGATGACATCGGCAAGCGGCAGATAGACCGACGCAGCGAAGAACGCCGCAACCTCCAGCGTCGAAAGCGCGACCCGGATGATTTGCAGCCCGGGCCTCTGAATGGTCCGGAAGGCATTGCGATGACGCCAGATCACCGGCGACAGCAGCACGAGACTCGCCACCGCGCGCAGCAGCAGCAGCTGGCCGACCGAATAGGTCGCGACAATGAACTTGCCGATGGCGTCGCCGAACGAAAACATCCACACCGCCAGCAGCATCAGCGCGATGCCCGCGAGCGTGGCCGAGCGGTTGCCGGCCTCTGCCGAGATTTTTGCGAACATGGCTGCGTCGCCGGGGTGATTGGGACCAAAATGCGGCTGCAAGGCGTTTTCGAGCGAAGTGGAAGCCGGTTCGCGTAAAGAAAATGCCTCAAATAAAAGATTCTTGCGTTGTTTAGGAGGCTAGGACATTTACCGCAACTGCCGTAAATGCAGCCTTTATAGCGATATTCCGCATGAATCGGTTGCCGCTCGCGCACCCATGGCGCATACATTGCCGCATCTGTCCCGGACGTGATTGGACACGGCAAACCGGGCCTTCTGCCGATCGCGGCGCAATGGAAAAACGATGAAGTTTCTCGACGAGGCCAAGGTCTATATCCGCTCCGGCGACGGCGGAAACGGCTGCGTGGCATTTCGTCGCGAGAAGTTCATCGAGTTCGGCGGCCCATCAGGCGGCAATGGCGGACGCGGCGGCGATGTCATCGTTGAGGTCGCTGACGGCCTCAACACGCTGATCGACTATCGCTACCAGCAGCACTTCAAGGCTCCGAAGGGCGTCAACGGCATGGGCTCGGATCGCCATGGCGCCAACGGCAAGAACATCGTGATGAAGGTGCCGCTCGGCACGCAGATCTTCGACGAGGACCGCGAGACGCTGATCCACGACTTCACCGAGGTCGGCGAGACGTTTGTGCTGGCGAAGGGCGGCAACGGCGGGTTCGGCAACGCGCATTTCAAGACCTCGACCAATCGCGCGCCGCGCAATGCCAATCCCGGACTGCCGGGCGAGGAGCGCTGGATCTGGCTGCGGCTGAAACTGATCGCCGACGCCGGCCTGGTCGGATTGCCCAATGCCGGCAAGTCCACCTTCCTCTCGGTGGTCAGCGCGGCGAAGCCGAAGATCGCGGACTATCCGTTCACAACCCTGCATCCGCAGCTTGGCGTGGTCGGCATCGACGGGCGCGAGTTCGTGCTGGCCGACATACCAGGACTGATCGAGGGCGCGCATGAAGGCGCGGGGCTCGGCGACAGGTTCTTGGGCCATGTCGAGCGCTGCCGCGTGCTGCTGCATCTGGTGGACGCGACATCCGAGCATGCGGGCAAAGAGTACAAAACCGTGCGCACCGAACTGGAAGCTTACGACGAGCATCTCACCGACAAGATCGAGATCGTCGCGCTGAGCAAGATCGACGCTGTCACGCCCGAACATCTCAAGGACCAGAAAGCGCGGCTGAAGCGCGCGGCGAAGAAAACGCCGCTGCTGCTCTCGAGCGTGTCGCGCGAAGGCGTGCCGGAAGCATTGCGCGCGCTGCTGGCTGTGATCGGCGAGGCGCCTGTGTCGGCGAAAGCGAAAAGGGCGACCGAAAACCCGGCAACAGAAGAGCCGGAGCAGCCGTCAGGCTGGACGCCACTCGGCCGCTGATACCCTATTCGCAATTCAACTTATGCCCGTCACACGCTGATTTTCCCGATGTCGAATCCCGAACTCAAGAATTTTCGCCGCATCGTCGTCAAGGTTGGATCGTCGCTGCTGATCGATTCCAGCGCCGGCGAAGTCCGCGCGTCCTGGCTGGCCGCGCTTGCCGCCGATATCTCCAAACTGCATCAGGCCGGCAAGGATGTGCTCGTCGTCTCATCAGGCTCGATCGCGCTCGGGCGAAGCCGCCTGAAATTGCCGAGCGGCCTGCTCAAGCTCGAGGAAAGCCAGGCCGCCGCCGCCGTCGGCCAGATCGAGCTGGCCCGCATCTGGTCCGGCGTACTCGGCCATTACGGCATCGGTGCCGGGCAAATTCTGGTCACGCTGCAGGACACCGAGGAGCGGCGGCGTTATCTCAATGCACGCTCCACCATCTCGAAACTTCTCGAGTGGCGCGCGGTGCCGGTGATCAACGAGAACGACACCGTCGCCACCAACGAAATCCGCTACGGCGACAACGACCGTCTCGCCGCGCGCGTCGCCACCATGACCAGCGCCGACCTGCTCATCCTGCTCTCGGATATCGACGGCCTCTACACCGCGCCGCCGTCTGCGAATCCAAATGCGAAGCTCATTCCGGTCGTCGAGTCCGTCACCGCGGATATCGAAGCGATGGCAGGCGCCGCGGAGTCCGAACTGTCGCGCGGCGGCATGCGCACCAAGATCGAGGCCGCGAAGATCGCAACCTCCGCCGGCACACACATGTTAATTGCGTCCGGCAAGATCGAACATCCGTTGCAGGCCATTGCCGACGGCGGACCCTGCACGTGGTTTCTCACTCCGGCCAATCCCGTCACCGCGCGCAAGCGCTGGATCGCGGGTTCGCTCGAGCCGAAGGGCACGCTCACCATCGACGCGGGCGCGGTCGCGGCGTTGCGTGCCGGCAAGAGCCTGCTGCCGGCCGGCGTGATCCGGGTCGACGGGCAGTTCGCGCGCGGCGACGCCGTGGTGGTGCGCGGCCCGGACACTCATGAAATCGGCCGCGGCCTGATCGCCTACGACGCTGAGGATGCTGACCAGATCAAGGGGCGCTCGTCCTCGGACGCGGCGCAAATCCTCGGCATCAGCGGACGCGCGGAAATGATCCATCGCGACGACCTCGTGGTCGGCGGGCCGCGCGGCACCGACAGCGCCAAATAGCCCCATCTGTCATTCCGGACGGCGCTCAAAGCGCGCCGATCCGGAAATCCCTATCGTTTGGAAATCACATCGGGATTCCGGGTCCGCGCCAGACGCGCGTCCCGGAATGACAGCTCCGCCAATGGCCTAGCAGCCAGCCCCGTCGGCCATTGGCCTATCCCGCCGGGCAGCCATGTTTCCGGCGGCTCGCCGGGCCCGAATTTCTGTGCTAGGGCATGGCCTTACAAGCATTCAACCCCACATAGACTGGCATGTCCGCTCCGCTCAAAGCTCTCGATGGCGCACCCGACCTGACCGCGCTGATGGCCGATCTCGGCGCCGGCGCGCGCCGCGCCGCGCGGGTGCTGGCACTTGCGCCAAGCGAGCAGAAGGATGCGGCGCTGGCCGCCATGGCCGCAGCCATCCGCGCCAATGCAAAAGAGATTCTGGCCGCCAACACCGAGGACGTCGCGGAAGCGAAGGCCAATGGATCGAGCAGCGCTTTCGTGGATAGGCTCGCGCTCAATGATGCGCGCATCGCGGCGATGGCCAACGGCATCGATGTGGTGCGAGCGATTCCCGATCCTGTCGGCATTGTCACCGAACGCTGGACACGGCCCAACGGCATGACCATCGAGCGCGTGCGCGTCCCGCTCGGCGTTGCCGGTGTGATCTTCGAGAGCCGCCCTAACGTCGCAGCGGACGCCGGTGCGCTATGCCTCAAGTCAGGCAACGCGGTGATCCTGCGCGGCGGCTCGGACAGTTTCCGGTCATGCCGCGCGATCCATCAATGTCTCGTTGAAGGCTTGCGCAAGGCAGGGCTTCCCGAACAATCCATTTCACTGGTGCCGACCCGCGACCGCGCCGCCGTTGGCCTGATGCTCGGCGGCCTCAATGGCGCGATCGATGTGATCGTACCGCGCGGCGGCAAGAATCTCGTCGCCCGCGTGCAGCTTGAGGCGCGCGTGCCGGTGTTCGCGCATCTCGAGGGCGTCAATCACGTCTATGTCGACAAGGCGGCGACGCCTGACATGGCGAAGACCGTCGTGCTCAATGCCAAGATGCGCCGGCCCGGCGTCTGCGGCGCGGCGGAAACACTGCTAATTGACCGGGCTGCCGCAAATACTCAGCTCAAGCCGCTGGTGGCGATGCTGCTCGATGCCGGCTGCGAGGTGCGCGGCGACGCGGATATTCAACGCGCCGATGCGCGCGTGAAACCCGTGTCCGAGGACGACTGGGCCACCGAGTACGAAGACGCCATCATTTCGGCGAAACTCGTGAACGGCCTCGACGATGCCATTTCGCATATCGAGCGTTACGGCTCGCACCATACCGACGCCATCGTCACCGAAGATCCGAAGGCCGCTGAAAAGTTTCTCAACGAAGTGGATTCCGCCATCGTGCTGCATAACGCCTCGACGCAGTTCGCCGACGGCGGCGAGTTCGGCTTCGGCGCGGAAATCGGGATCGCTACCGGCAAATTCCACGCACGCGGCCCGGTCGGCGCCGAGCAGCTGACCAGCTTCAAGTATCGCGTTCACGGCACAGGACAGACACGTCCGTGAATCGCGCGCCCGTGAGCGACGTGGCCGGGAACGCTCCAATCCGCTTGCCTCGTGCCCTTCCGCCTCATGCCGGCGGCATGCGTATCGGCCTGCTCGGCGGATCGTTCAATCCGCCGCACGAGGCGCATCGCGCCATCAGCCTGTTCGCGATGAAACGGCTGCGGCTCGACCGCATCTGGTGGCTGGTGTCGCCTGGCAATCCGCTCAAGAACAACGGCTCGCTGCACGCGCTGCGCGAGCGCATGACCGCCGCGCAGAAGGTCGCGAACCATCCGCGCATCGAGGTCAGTTGTCTCGAAACCGTCATCGGCACCCGCTACACTGCGGATACGATTTCGTATCTGCGGCGCCGCTGCTCCGGTGTACGCTTTGTATGGATCATGGGCGCTGACAATCTCGCGCAGTTCAACCGCTGGGAAAACTGGCAGCACATCGCCAGCATGGTCCCCATCGCCGTGGTCGACCGCCCGCCCGACAGTTTCCGTGCCTTGTCATCCCCTGCCGCAAAGACACTGATGCCCTATCGCATCGACGAGCGGAGCGCGGGAACCCTGGCGAGCCGCCGGACACCGGCCTGGACCTTCCTCACCGGCCTGAAATCCAGCCTGTCCTCGACGCGGCTACGGAACCCGGACGGAAGCTGGAAGGACGCCGGATCGCAATGACGTTTTCCGGCAACAGCGCGGCGCAAATTATCGCCTCAATATCTGGAAGATTGAAACCATTAACCCCACATGCGTATGATGAAGGCGGGCGCCAGGATTCGGCGCTCGCGATACAGTGAAAGGAATGGTCCCTGACCACATCTGTATTGTCCAAGGCAGCCTTGTCGAAGCCTCGTGCCGAAGCAACGCCTGCTCCCGTCTTGAAGGCGCGACCTGACGCCGACGAGACGCTGAACCTGATCCTCTCCCGCCTTGACGACATGAAGGCGGAAGAAACGATCACCATCGACCTCCGCGGCAAATCCTCCATCACAGATTACATGATCGTAACGTCCGGGCGGGCCAACCGTCATGTCGGCGCGATCGCGGAGAATGTCGCCAAAGGCCTCAAGGAAAACGGAATCGCGGCCCCTCACATCGAGGGATTGCCCAATTGCGACTGGGTGCTGATCGATTCCGGCGATGTGATCGTTCATGTGTTCAGGCCGGAAGTCCGCGAGTTCTACAATCTTGAAAAGATGTGGACTTCGGACAAGTCGGCGGCAAAGGCACGCTGAGAGGCGGTGAGCCTGCGCGTGTTCATGCGCTTGCGCGCGTGTTAGGTTGCGCGCCATGCGCATCGTCGTCATCGCCATTGGCCGCCTGAAGCAAGGCCCTGAACGGGAGCTCGCCGAACGCTATCGGGAGCGATTCGACGACATCGGCCGCAAGCTCGGATTTCGCGGCCTTGAAATTCATGAAATTCCGGAAAGCCGCGCGCGCGACGCCGCCGCGCGAATGGCGGATGAAGCCGCCGCGATCTCGGCACTGATCCCTGACAAATCGTCCATCATCGCGCTCGACGAACGCGGCGAAACCATCGACAGCGCGGCCTTCGCGCGGCATCTTGGCCGCTGGCGCGACGAGTCGGTTCCAACCGCTGTTTTTTTAATCGGCGGGGCGGACGGACTTTCGCCTGAATTGCGGCGCAAGGTGAAACTTAGCGTTGCGTTTGGAAAGGCGACCTGGCCGCATCAGATGGTGCGTGTCATGCTGCTGGAACAGATTTACCGGGCCGCGACGATTTTATCCGGCCACCCGTACCACCGCGCATAGTATAATTTCGCGTGTATTTTCTGTTCGCAAAGCCGGTTCTGACTTTTGCGAACGACGCGCATGAAAGACCCAACCGCACGTGACCGACGCGAAAGGTTATGCAAGCTCGCCAACATTGCGCCGGCTGATGCGCGGAGCGGTGCTGCCGCTGGTTGTTTCAGCCTTGCATGTTGCAGGCATCGCGCAGGGCTTCACGCAGGGCGCGGCCAAACAGGTTGCCGCTCCCGATCCCGAAGCGATCAAGCAGCGCACCCAGGAACTGGAAGCAGCGCGCGAGCAGCAGAAGAAAGCTGCCGAGCTTGAGAAGAAGCTCAAGGCCGACATCACCGCCATCGGCCAGGACCGCTCCAGGCTGAACCAGCAACTGATCGGCATCGCCGCGCAGGTGCGCGACGTTGAAGGCAAGATGGCCGATACCGAAGGCCGGCTGCGCCCGCTCGATGCACGGGAGCTTCAGATTCGCGCTTCGCTTGAAACGCGCCGCGATGAAATCTCCGAGGTGCTCGCAGCCTTGCAGCGTGCAGGACGCCGTGCGCCGCCGGCGCTGTTCGTGAGACCCGAAGACGCGCTGCAATCGTTGCGCACCGCGATGCTGCTGGGCGCGGTGGTCCCGGACATGCGCGCACGCGCGGCCAAGCTTGCCAGCGACCTCGGTGAACTGGTCAATCTGCGCAAGAACATCTCGGAAGAGAGGGACCGCCTCGCGCGCGACCGCGACAAATTGAACGACGATCGCGCACGGCTCGCGGCGCTGGTGCAGGAACGGCAGAAGACGCAGGCCGAAGCCGAAAAGGATATGGAAGCGGAACGGCAGCGCGCCATCGCGCTGTCCAGGCAGACCGAGAACCTCCAGGACCTGATCGCCAGGATGGAGCAGGAGGTGAAGGCTGCGGCGAAGGCCGCGGCGGCGGCCGAATTGAAAGGCACGCCAGCCTCCCTCGGCGGCAAACCAGATCCGGGCGCATTGAAGGACACCGCACGGCTAAGCCCGGCCATCGCCTTCGGTTCCGCAAAAGGACTATTGCGGATTCCGGTTAACGGCACCCGGGTCCGCAGTTTTGGCGGTTCCGACGGCACCGGAGGCCAGGAAAAGGGCATTTCCATCGCCACCCGGCCCGGCGCGCAGGTGACAACACCTTGTGATGGCTGGGTTGTTTACTCCGGTCCATTCCGGAGCTACGGACAACTCTTGATCCTCAATGCGGGCGGCGGGTATCATGTGCTTATCGCCGGTATGGAACGTATTTCGGTCACGATCGGGCAGTTTGTTCTAACGGGAGAACCGGTCGCGACGATGGGGACCACGTCTCAGGTCGCGTCAATTCTGGCGGCAGCGTCCAGCCAGCCCGTGCTCTACATCGAGTTCCGTAAGGACGGCGCTCCAATCGATTCTGGTCCATGGTGGGCCGCAAGTGAAGGCCAAAAGGTTCGCGGATGATGCGCAAGACTTCCCTGGTTCTCCTCAGCGTCGCAGCAGGCGCAGCGGCAACACTCTTCCTCACGCAGCCGCGCTCGGCTCTGGTGGGATCGGCGGCGCGCGCCGCGTCGTCCGACACTTACCGTCAGCTCAATCTGTTCGGCGATGTATTCGAGCGCGTCCGCAGCGACTATGTCGAGAAGCCGGACGACAGCAAGCTGGTCGAGACCGCGATCAGCGGCATGCTCACCGGCCTCGATCCGCACTCCAGCTACATGGACGCGAAGAGCTTCCGCGACATGCAGGTGCAGACACGCGGCGAATTCGGCGGCCTCGGCATCGAAGTCACAATGGAAGAGGGCCTCATCAAGGTTGTGTCGCCGATCGACGAGACGCCGGCCTCCAAGGCCGGCATCATGGCCAACGACATCATTTCTCAGCTCGACGACGAAGCGGTGCAGGGCCTGACCCTGAACCAGGCGGTTGAGAAGATGCGCGGCCCGGTCAACACCAAGATCAAGCTCAAGATCATCCGCAAGGGCCAGGACAAGCCTCTTGAGATCACGCTGGTGCGAGACAACATCCGGGTGCGCTCGGTGCGCGCGCGCGTTGAAAGCGATGACATCGCTTACATCCGCGTCACCACCTTCAACGAGCAGACCACCGAGGGCCTGAAGCGCGAGATGGCGAACCTCACCACGCAAATCGGTTCGGACAAGCTCAAGGGCTATATCCTCGATCTGCGCAACAATCCGGGCGGACTGCTCGAAGAAGCCGTGTCAGTGTCCGACGCATTCCTCGACCGCGGCGAGATCGTCTCGACGCGCGGCCGCAATGCCGAGGAAACCCAGCGCCGCACCGCCAAGCCCGGCGATCTCGCCAAGGGCAAGCCGGTGATCGTGCTGATCAACGGTGGCTCGGCATCGGCGTCGGAAATCGTCGCCGGCGCGTTGCAGGATCACAAGCGCGCCACGCTGCTCGGCACCCGCTCGTTCGGCAAGGGATCGGTGCAGACCATCATTCCGCTCGGCTCCGGTAACGGCGCGCTGCGGCTGACCACCGCGCGTTACTTCACGCCGTCGGGCAAATCGATCCAGGCCAAGGGCATTATCCCGGATATCGAAGTTCTGCAGGACGTGCCTGACGATCTGAAATCGAAGACCGATACCAAGGGCGAAGCCTCGCTGCGCGGCCATCTCAAGGCCGAAGGCCAGGAAGAGACCGGATCGCAATCCTACGTGCCGCCTGATGCGAAGGACGACAAGGCGCTGAAGATGGCTGCGGACCTCCTGCACGGCATCAAGCAGACCACGTCGGCTCCTGCCCCGACCGACAAGGCTTCGAACAAGGCCGCGAACTAAGCGGGCCAACATCTTCATCAAATCAGGGCGGCCTTCGGGCCGCCTTTTTTGCTGCCCGCATGCCGTCCGATCGCTGCGGAACCAAAGCCTTTGCGGCCCGCCGCACCGGCGCCGTGATAGGATTTGGCGATTGATTCGCGAGGCTGACCCGCAGTGACAACCGACGATCTGAGCGCCCCGCTTGGACAGGACCGGCCGCGCAGGCGGCGGTACCGGCTTCCGTTCACGGCACCGCAGGCGATTGCGGGGCTGTTCGGGCTGTTTCTGGCGGTCTTTCTCGGCTTCGCGATTTTCAACCAGAACCCGATGGGCGGCGAGCCGCTGGCGAAGGTGTCCTACGATTCCGCCAAACTGCCCGCGGAGACCGCGGCTAAGCCGGCCGGCCCAATCCCAACGGCACCCAGGGAAGCCGCAGCTAAAGAGCCTGTCGCGGGACAGCAAACTGTGACCATCATCGATGGCTCCAGCGGTGCCCGGCAAAGCGTGGTCGTGGGGGGCGGCGCGGACACCCCGGTGAACGCGGACGCGCCGCCCGCCATGATCGTTGGCGTCAATCCGAAGCTGCTTGAAAGCTCACGCTACGGCATGATCCCGGTCGCGGCCGACGGGCTGAAATCCTTCCGCGCCTATGCGGCCGGCGGCGATGCGGAGCGCGCCGCCGCCGCCAAGAAGCCCATCATCGCAATCGTCATCTCCGGGCTCGGCGTCGGCGCCGCGAAAACCGCCGATGCGATCACCAAGCTTCCCGGCGCCGTGACGCTCGCTTTCACGCCCTACGGCTCGGACCCCGGCAAGCTGGTGGAACGCGCCCGCGCGCAGAAGCACGAAATCCTGTTGCAGGTTCCGATGGAGCCGTTCGACTATCCGGATAACGATCCCGGCCCGCAGACGCTGCTGACGACACTGTCCGCCGAGCAGAATGCCGACCGCCTCGCCTGGCACATGAGCCGATTTCAGGGCTACGTCGGCATCGCCAATTTCATGGGATCGCGCTTTGTCGCAACCGACGCGGCGATGCAGCCGATCGTCAAGGAAGCAGCAAAGCGCGGCCTCGCCTGGCTCGACGATGGCAGCGCGCCGCGCAGCGTCGCCAGCGTGATCGCGGAAGGCCAGTCGATGCCGTTCGCGAAGGCCGATGTCGGTATCGACACCGTGCCGACGCCAGCCGAGATTGACCGGGCGCTGGCGCGGCTGGAGACGCTGGCGAAAGAGCGCGGAACGGCCGTGGGGGTCGCATCGGCGCTGCCGATCTCGATCGAGCGCATCGGAACCTGGGCCCGGCAGCTGGATGGCCGCGGCATCGCGCTGGTGCCGTTGACAACGGCCATGCTGAAACCAAAATCAAGCTAGCGATCTATCGATTCTAGCATCCGCGGCAATGCCTGCTGAAAGGGATGCGAATGCTGGAATTGGACCGCTGGCGTGGCCGCCGTGACCGGAACCGGTCGCCAGGATGGTCACGCAGACGAGAGAACAAGGCGCGATTGGTGCTGATACCGGTCGGGGATCAAAGGCTTTAGCAGTATGGCGCGTTACGACGATCTGCCCTACCGGACCTGCGTCGGGATTACCCTGATCAATCCAGAGGGGCTTGTATTCATCGGCCGCCGCATCGGCGGCCCGGAACATGTCGATCAGACCCATGTGTGGCAGATGCCGCAAGGCGGCGTCGACAGCGGCGAAGATACCTGGGCCGCGGCCAGGCGCGAACTCTATGAAGAAACCAACGCCCAATCCGTCGAGAAGCTCGGCGAGGTTTCCGAATGGCTCACCTACGACATTCCGCGCACGGTGGCCGGCCGGGCCTGGAAGGGCCGCTTCCGCGGCCAGAAGCAGAAATGGTACGCCATGCGCTTCACCGGCAGGGACAGCGAGATCAATGTCGCATCTCCCGCCGGTCACAAGGCGGAGTTCATCGACTGGCGCTGGGAGCCGATGAGAAATCTTCCCGACCTGATCGTGCCGTTCAAGCGGCCGGTCTATGAACGCGTGGTCAAGGAATTCACGAAATTCGCGGGAAAATAATTATCCGCCCTGAATACGAAAAAGCCCTGCATTGCAGGGCTTTTTTACTTTCCGATGAGCCGACGCTCAATGCATGGCGGTTGAATTGACGACCTGCCGCTGAATGGTCTTGAAGTGATCGAGCCGCTCGATGGCCTGATCGAGGACTGTGCCTTCCTTCTCCTTCAGATCCTCTTCCATCTGAGCGATCTTGTCGGCGAAAGCAGCCGTGTCGAGTTCCGCCACCGACGTTGCGGTGTCGGCAAGAACCGTGAGGCCCTTGTCAGAGATTTCCGCAAGGCCGCCGAGCACGATGATCTTCTCGTGCTTGCCGCCGACGGTGACGGTCATGATGCCGGGACGAATGCTCGCCACCAGCGGCGCATGTCCGGCCATCACGCCGAGATCGCCCTCAACGCCTGGAATATCGACCTGCTCGACTTCACCCGAGAAGGCGATCTTTTCCGGAGAAACGAGATCGAAGTGAAAGGTGGCCATTTCAAACCTGCGAATAGTGAGTAGCGAATAGTGAGCAGTGAACAGATTTTAGAGAAGGGAGCAGCGTTTCTTACTATTCGCCACTCCCTACTCGCCATTCGCTCTCTTACGCCGCTTCCGCCGCGAGCTTCTTGCCCTTCTCGACGGCTTCTTCGATGGTGCCGACCATGTAGAAGGCTGCTTCCGGCAGGTGATCGTACTTGCCGTTGCAGAGATCCTTGAAGCCTTTGATGGTGTCGGCGAGATCAACGAACTTGCCCGGCGAGCCGGTGAAGACTTCGGCGACGAAGAACGGCTGCGACAGGAAACGCTCGACCTTGCGGGCGCGTGCCACCGTCAGCTTGTCTTCTTCCGACAGTTCGTCCATGCCGAGAATCGCGATGATGTCCTGCAGCGACTTGTAACGCTGCAACACCTGCTGAACCATACGCGCGGTCTGGTAGTGCTCCTCGCCGACGATCAGCGGCGAGAGCATGCGCGAGGTGGAGTCGAGCGGGTCCACCGCCGGGTAAATGCCCTTTTCGGAGATCGCGCGGTTGAGCACGGTCGTCGCATCCAAGTGGGCGAACGAGGTGGCCGGCGCCGGGTCGGTCAAGTCGTCGGCCGGAACGTAGATGGCCTGCACCGAGGTGATCGAACCCTTGTTGGTGGTGGTGATGCGCTCCTGAAGCGCGCCCATGTCGGTGGCGAGCGTCGGCTGATAGCCCACCGCCGAAGGAATACGTCCGAGCAGAGCGGACACTTCCGAACCGGCCTGGGTGAAGCGGAAGATGTTGTCGACGAAGAACAGCACGTCCTGGCCCTGATCGCGGAAGTGTTCGGCGACGGTGAGGCCGGTGAGACCGACGCGGGCGCGCGCGCCCGGAGGCTCGTTCATCTGGCCGTACACGAGGGCGCACTTCGAGCCTTCGCCGCCGCCCTTCTTGTTCACGCCCGATTCGATGAACTCGTGATAGAGGTCGTTGCCTTCGCGGGTTCGCTCGCCGACGCCTGCGAACACCGAGTAACCGCCGTGCGCCTTCGCGACGTTGTTGATCAGCTCCTGAATCAGCACGGTCTTGCCGACGCCGGCGCCGCCGAACAGGCCGATCTTGCCGCCCTTGGCGTAAGGCGCCAGCAGGTCGACGACCTTGATGCCGGTGACGAGAATTTCAGCCTCGGTGGACTGGTCGGTGTAGAGCGGCGCTTCCTGATGAATGGCGCGGTCGCCTTCGGCCTTGATCGGGCCCTGTTCGTCCACCGGCTCGCCGACGACGTTCATGATGCGGCCCAGCGTGCCCGCACCCACCGGCACCTTGATCGGCGCGCCGGTATCTTTCACTTCCTGGCCGCGGACCAGACCTTCGGTGGTGTCCATCGCGATCGCGCGCACGGTGGATTCACCGAGATGCTGCGCAACCTCGAGCACCAGACGGTTGCCCTGGTTGGTGGTTTCGATGGCGTTGAGAATGGCCGGCAGATAGCCGTCGAACTTCACGTCGACGACGGCGCCGATAACCTGCGAAATGCGTCCGGTCTGATTGGCGGGTGATGCCATGGGATAGTCTCCTTAAAACTCGGTCTGTGCGGCGGTCGGCTCAGATAGCCTCGGCGCCGGAGATGATTTCGATCAGTTCCTTGGTAATCATCGCCTGGCGGGTGCGGTTGTAGATCAGCGTCTGCTTGCGGATCATGTCGCCGGCGTTGCGGGTCGCGTTGTCCATCGCGCTCATCTGCGCGCCGTAGAACGACGCGTTGTTTTCGAGCAGCGCGCGGAAAATCTGCACCGCGAGATTGCGCGGCAGCAGGCTCGAGAGAATTTCGTCTTCAGCGGGCTCATAGTCGTAAATCGCGGCCGCGCCGCTTGAGGCTTCCTTTTCCTCGAACACCAGCGGAATGATCTGCTGTGCGGTCGGAATCTGCGCGATCACCGACTTGAAGCGCGAATAGAACAGCGTGCAGACATCGAAGCCGCCAGCCTCGAACATCGCGACGACCTTCTTGGCAATGTCTTCGGCATTCTTGAAGCCGAGTACTTTCACCGAGCGCAGTTCGACATGCTCGACGATCTGCTTGTCGAACTGACGGCGGAGCTGCTCATAGCCCTTGCGGCCAACGCAGAAGAACTTGACGTCCTTGCCCTGGTTCATCAGCGACAGCGCCCGCTCGCGCGCGAGGCGCACGATCGACGAGTTGAACGCGCCGGAGAGACCGCGCTCGCCGGTGCAAACCAGCAGCAGGTGAACCTTGTCGTTGCCGGTGCCGGCGAGCAATGCCGGCGCGTTGCCGGATCCCGCCGCCGCGCCCGCGATGTTGCTGATCACCGCGTCCATGCGCTCGGCATAGGGACGCGCCGCTTCGGCCGCGGTCTGGGCACGGCGCAACTTCGACGCCGCGACCATCTGCATGGCCTTGGTGATCTTCTGCGTCGCCTTGGTGGAGGCGATGCGGACACGCATGTCCTTGAGAGACGCCATTTAGTCTAACCCACTTCCCCTCGGTTGATCTCCCTCTCCCGCTCGCGGGGGAGGGTCGGGGTGGGGGCTCGTTCATCCCTGATCAAGCAACCCCCTCCCGACCGGCTTCGCCGGTCGACCTCCCCCGCGAGCGGGAGAGGTGAAACTCGTTAAGCGAACGTCTTGGCGTAGCCTTCGACCGCGCCCTTGAGCTTGGCAGCGTTATCGTCGGACAGGTCCTTCGAGTCGCGGATGCCGTTGAGAATGTCGACATGCTTGCCGCGCAGCAGCGACAGCAGGCCGTCCTCGAATTCGCGCACCTTGTTGACCGCGATGCCGTCGAGATAGCCGTTGACGCCGGCGTAGATCACCACGACCTGCTCTTCCATCTTCAGCGGCGAGAACTGCGGCTGCTTCAGGAGTTCGGTCAGGCGCGAACCGCGCGCCAGAAGGCGCTGGGTCGAGGCGTCGAGGTCGGAGCCGAACTGCGCGAACGCCGCCATCTCGCGGTACTGCGCGAGTTCGCCCTTGATCTTGCCGGCGACCTTCTTCATCGCCTTGGTCTGCGCCGACGATCCGACGCGCGACACCGACAGACCGACGTTCACCGCGGGACGGATGCCCTGGAAGAACAGATCGGTTTCGAGGAAGATCTGGCCGTCGGTGATCGAAATCACGTTGGTCGGAATATAGGCCGACACGTCGTTGGCCTGCGTTTCGATGACCGGCAACGCGGTCAGCGAGCCGTTGCCATGATCGTCGTTGAGCTTGGCGGCGCGTTCGAGCAGGCGGGAGTGCAGGTAGAACACGTCGCCCGGATAGGCTTCGCGGCCCGGCGGACGGCGCAGCAGCAGCGACATCTGGCGGTAGGCGACAGCCTGCTTGGACAAGTCGTCGTAAATGATGACGGCGTGCATGCCGTTGTCGCGGAAATACTCGCCCATGGTGCAGGCGGTGAACGGCGCAAGGTACTGCATCGGTGCCGGGTCCGATGCGGTCGCGGCGACGACGATCGAATATTCCAGCGCGCCCTGCTCTTCGAGCACCTTCACGAACTGCGCGACGGTGGAGCGCTTCTGGCCGATCGCGACGTACACGCAGTACAGCTTCTGGCCTTCCGGCGCGCCCGCGACGTTGAGCGGCTTCTGGTTGAGAATGGTGTCGAGCGCGATCGCGGTCTTGCCGGTCTGGCGGTCGCCGATGATCAGCTCGCGCTGGCCGCGGCCGACGGGAATCAGGGCGTCGATCGCCTTGAGGCCGGTCGCCATCGGCTCATGCACCGACTTGCGTGGAATGATGCCGGGCGCCTTGACGTCGACGCGCTTGCGCTCCGTCGACTGGATCGGGCCCTTGCCGTCGATCGGATTGCCGAGCGCGTCGACGACGCGGCCCAGAAGTCCCTTGCCGACCGGCGCGTCCACGATGGCGCGGGTGCGCTTGACGGTCTGGCCTTCCTTGATCTCGCGGTCGGCACCGAAAATAACGATACCGACGTTGTCGCTTTCAAGGTTCAGCGCCATGCCGCGCGTACCGTTCTCGAACTCGACCATTTCGCCGGCCTGAACGTTGTCCAGACCATAGACGCGGGCGATGCCGTCGCCGACCGAGAGAACCTGACCGACTTCGGAGACTTCGGCTTCCTGGCCGAAATTCTTGATCTGGTCCTTGAGGATTGCGGAAATTTCCGCGGCGCGGATGTCCATCAGCCTGCCTCTTTCATCGCGTGCTTGATCGAATTGAGTTTGGTGCGAAGCGAGCTGTCGACCATGCGGCTACCGAGCTTGACGACAAGCCCGCCGATGATCGACGGATCGATCTTCACGTTGAGATCGACGTCCTTGCCCGACACTGATTTCAGTGCGGCCTTGAGAGCGTCGAGATTGGTGTCGCTGAGCGGCTCGGCGACGGTGACTTCCGCGGTGGCCTCGCCCTTGAACTTGGCGACCAGCGCGCGGAATGCCCTGATGACGTCGGCCACAGCGAACAGCCGGCGATTGGCGGTCAGGACTTTCAGGAAATTCGCGGCGATGCCGCTGATGCCTGCCTTGGTCAGCACGGCGCCCAGCGCCTTGGCTTGCGCGTCGGCGGTGAACACCGGGCTGCGCACCAGCCGAAGGAGTTCGGGGCTGTCGGCCAGCATGGCGGAGAACTTGTCGAGGTCAGCCTTCACGGCATCGACCGACTTCTGGTCGCGCGCCAGTTCGAACAAAGCCGTCGCATAACGGCCGGACACGCCAGATACGGAGGGATCTTCAGCTGCCACAAAAATCTCTTCTAGCTGTCGAATGACCAAGGAAAAAGACTATCGCTGGAGAACGGCGTCAGATCATGACACCAAGCGATCCAAGTCCTTGGAATTCAAGCGGGACTTCGATTTCTGGCCGGAGTGATCTACCTAGCAGCCCAAAATCGCGGTTTTGCTATCATAGGGAGCGCGCAGGTGCAACATGACGGCGATTGCGAACGCATTTTTGGTGACGCCGGTTTGTCGCACGCATCGTGTGGCGCTTATTGCCGTGCGCGGAAGGAATTCCTGAGACGGGAGCAGGTTGTTACGCACCCGCCGATCCACCATTGCGGCACCGATGTTTCGTCATGGACCTTGATGATCATCATCGCCTCAGAAGCGGCCAACATCAGCGCTTTTCGCAGGTTGCCCAAATTCGAGTCCGAAAGCATAGAAAAGCGGCAGAAATTTCGACTAACTATTTGAATTTAAGGAATAATTTAGAAAATACGCGATTGTACTTAGACGAGGATCAGGCATCATTGCGCATCGCACAAAAAGCGATTCGGACCGGCAATGACGCCGGCCCGGCACAGCTTCGGCTCGTGAGCAATAGTGGTGGGCAATGCCGCTTCCAATATCAGCCGGCCCGAGCGCCGGCGAAAACACCGTTTCGATTTCCGAACTTATTGAACTGACCAACGACCTGCGCACCAGCGCAGCCGAAAAGATCAACGGCATCCAGCGTGTCACCGGTTCGCTTCGGATGCTCGCATTGAATGCGATGATCGAAAGCGCTCGTGCCGGCACCCATGGCCGCGGATTCTCCGTGGTCGCCGCCGAGGTGCGCGAAATCGCCGCCAATGTTGGGCTGATTTCCGAACAGCTGCAAAAAGAGCTTACGGCGCAGATCGATTCGCTGAGCGCGCACACCCAATCCATGGCCAATGCCGCGATGGGTACGCGCATGGTCGATCTCGCTCTGAATGCCATCGAGATCATCGATCGCAATCTCTATGAGCGAACCTGCGATGTGCGGTGGTGGGCCACCGACAGCGCCGTGGTCGATTGCGCGGGGAACGTGACACAGCAATCGGCGGCCTATGCCTCCAAGCGGCTCGGCGTCATCCTCAATGCCTACACGGTCTATCTGGATCTCTGGCTCTGCGACCTGCACGGAAAGGTGCTCGCGAACGGGCGGCCCGATCGCTATTCAGTTGCAGGCCTCGATGTATCGCGGGAGCCGTGGTTCGTTCAGGCTTCTCGCCTGACGTCCGGCGACGATTACGCCGTCGGCGACATCAGCGTCGCCCCCGGGCTGAAAGGCGCGCAGGTCGCAACCTATGCGGCATCGGTGCGCGCAGGCGGCGAGAGCCATGGCGCGCCCCTCGGCGTTTTGGCGATTCACTTCGACTGGGCGCCTCAGGCCGAGACCATTGTGCGGGGCGTCCGCATCGAACCGGAAGAGAAGACAAGAACCGCTGTACTGCTGGTGGACGCACATCGCAGGGTCATCGCCTCATCGGAGGGGACAAGCACCCTGGATCAGCATTTTCAGATCGAGACCGGGAACCAGTCTCACGGATTTTACACCCGCTCCGACGGCACGACCGTCGCGTTCCATGCCACCCCTGGCTACGAGACTTATCGCGGTCTTGGATGGCACGGCGTGATCGTGCGCCGATCCGACTGATTCGCCCGGAAACCGCATTCCCGACCACCAAGTTTCAGAAAAAGCCCACTAAGCCGCCCATTTCACGCATGCAGCATTGCAAAATGCGCATACGAGAAACCATTTGGGCAATTTTGCGTTTACTTCCGGTAGCCAACAATTTTGTGAACTCTACAGTATTACAAAGTATATTTTACTTATCTTCTTTTGAAGATTCAATAATACGATAATCAAAAGGGCTATTCCCACTCTTTCACCAAATACGTGATGATTTAGGGAACGAAATTCCTCGCCGCGCTTATGCCTCATTATGGAATGATCCATCCGGCCACGTAAATGCTGGCTCGATTTAGCCAGACATTGGATGGATATACCAGAACGAGGGACAACTATATGATCGCCGCTATCAAGCGCGTGCCGGGGCAACCCGTGAAAAATCGGAATGCCTCCATCGCTTTGATCGCCGCCGGTATGCTGGCGCTCACAGCCTCAGCCAGCGAAGCCGGCCATCGCAAATCCTGGCGCGACGCCAATGCCTCGGTCGGCTCCGGCCGCAGCTTTTCCGGCAAGGCCTCGTTCTACGGCAACGAGTCCGGCAGCAGGACCGCCTCGGGCCAGCGCTTCAATCAGGAAGCCATGACCGCCGCCCACCGGACCCTGCCGTTCGGCACCCGCCTCAAGGTCACCCATGGCGGCCGCAGCGTGGTCGTGACCGTCAATGACCGTGGCCCGTTCATCAAGGGCCGCGTGCTCGATCTGTCCAAGGGCGCCGCCCGCGCTGTCGGCCTCACCGGCCGCGGCGTCGGCCACGTGGTCGCAGAAGTTCAGTAAGCACACGCATGAAGCCGAAAAATGCGAAGCGGTTTTCGGACAACGTCATGCGTCGAGCTTCTGAAGCGCCAGTAAGCGTATGAGTTGAGTTGCGTAAAGTTGAGTTGAAAAGGCCGGTGCCGGTTGCACCGGCCTTTTTCATGGGCGGCGGGCGCGGCCTCTTACTATCTGCGCGTCATGGCCGGGCTTGACCCGGCCATCTACGCGTTTCGGCGCGCTGTGAAGCAAGACGTGGATCACCGGGACAAACCCGGTGATGACGATGGAATATGTTGCAGCGATCCGTGATCATAAAAAGCTCTGCGGATCGATATCGACCTCAAGCTTGAGATTGCCTTTGGTCTTCGGGCCGGCCGCGAGCCAGTCGCGCATATAGGCCGACAGGTCGATGCCGCGCACCGACTTCACCAGAATACGAAACCGGTAGCGGCCCTTGATAACTGCGAGCGGCGCTTCCGCGGGACCGAGCACCTGGACGCGCTCGTCGCGCGGGGCGCTCGACGCCAGCTTGCGCGCAAAACCTTCCGCCGTCGGACGATCCCCCGCTGAAACGATCAGCGACGCCAGCCGCCCGAACGGCGGATACAGCGCGCGCTCGCGCGCCTCGATCTCGCTGGCATAAAACGCCTCGCGATCCGATGCGATCAGCGCCTTCATCACCGGATGTTCCGGCTGATGGGTCTGAAGATAACCAACGCCGCGGCCCTGCTCGCGTCCGGCGCGGCCGATCACCTGATTGAGCAGTTGAAACGTGCGCTCGGCAGCGCGCGGATCGCCGTTGCCGAGACCGAGATCGGCATCGACCACGCCGACCAGATTGAGGCGCGGAAAGTTATGTCCCTTCGCCACCAGTTGCGTGCCGATGATGATGTCGACGCGGCCCTCCGCGATCTCGTTCAATTCGGATCGCATGGTCTCGATGTCGGTGATGAGATCGCTCGACAGCACCATGGTCCGCGCATCGGGAAAAAGATTCGCGGCTTCTTCCTGCAAACGCTCCACGCCGGGCCCGATGGCGGCGAGCGATTCCTCGGCGCCGCAGTGCGGGCATTGATGCGGACGCGGCATCGAGAAGCCGCAGTGATGACAGACGAGCCGCTGGCGAAACCGGTGATCCACCAGCCACGCATCGCAAATGGTGCAGGCGAAGCGATGACCGCAGGCACGGCACAGAGTGAGCGGCGCATAGCCGCGCCGGTTCAGGAACAGCAGCGCCTGTTCCTTGCGCTCGACGGCGATCCTGATCTCTTCCGCCAGCCGCGGCGAGATAAAGCGCCCGCGCGCAGGGCCTTCGCGCCTGAGATCGATGGCCTCGATTTGTGGCATGTGCTGGCCGCCGAACCGCGACGGCAACGCGACACGCTTGTAGCGCCCCTTGCGTGCGTTGACTTCCGACTCGACCGACGGCGTCGCTGAACACAGCACCACGGGAATCTTCGCGATGGAGCCGCGCACCACCGCCATGTCGCGCGCATGATAGTGCGCGCCTTCGTCCTGCTTGTAGGCCTGGTCGTGTTCCTCATCGACGATAATGAGTCCGAGATTGGCGTAAGGCAGAAACAGCGCGGAGCGCGCGCCGACCACCACCGGGGCATCGCCCGCCGCGACCGCGGCCCAGTTGCGGGCGCGGGTGCGCGGCGTCAGCTCCGAATGCCATTCGATCGGCCGCACCCCGAAACGCGCGCTGAACCGATCGAGGAACTGCCCGGTGAGCGCGATCTCCGGCATCAGGATCATGGTCTGCCGGCCGCGGCGAATATTCTCGGCGACCGCCTCGAAATAGACCTCTGTTTTTCCGGAGCCCGTCACGCCATCCAGCAATGCGACCTGAAATTCGCCTTTCGCGGCAAGCTCTTTCAACGTGTCAGCGGCGACGCGCTGCTCGGGCGAGAAGTCCGGTTCGGCAAAGGACGGGTCCGGCGATGGCGGCGCGAGATCGCGCGGCAGCGGCTCGATGACCAGCGTGCCTTCATCGACAAGACCGTCGATCACGCCAGGACTGACGCCGGCTTCTCTCAGCGCGTCGGATTTCGAATGCAGCAATCCGTCCGACAGCACGTCGATCAAACGGCGGCGGGCGACCGTCATGCGCTGCGGCGGCGCGCCGACCAGCCGCACGCCCATGCGCACGCGCTCGGGCCCGAGATGCTCGCCCATGCGCAGCGTCATCCGCAGCACCATGCCGCGCGCCGACAGCGTGTAGCTGGCGACCCAGTCGACGAAGCTGCGCAGTTCTGGCCTGAGCGGCGGCACGTCGAGCTTGTCGCCGGTGTCCTTCAGGCGATTGTGCAGCCGGGGGTCGGGGTTCGGATTGTCCGCCCAGACCACCGCCGTGACCTCGCGCGGCCCCAGCGAAACACTGACCACATCGCCGGGGTTCAGCTCGACGCCGTCGGGAACGCGATAGGAATAGGTCTGGTTCAGGGCCACCGGGACAAGGACGTCGACAACTCGTCTTGTCATGGCCGAGGGGGTCCTAGTGTCCTGAATCCGAAGTTCGCCTCATTTTACAGCACGTTCCCTAGCGAACTTCGGATTCAAAAGGACACTAGAAAATTAAAATCCTAGTGTGGTTTTGGTTCGCAAGTCCGCAAGTGAGTGCGCCGTAGGAAACATGCGGACTTGCGAACCACCACACTAGATTAAGGGGTGAATAAGGAAAAGGGTGCGATAAACCGATTCCTGTCAAGCGCAGGTATCTCGGACACAGGTATCGCGAGACATATGATGGTCAAAGCCGTCCCCGCAACCGAAGCCGGCCCGGAAGGCGCGCAGCTCACCTGCGCCGCGCCCGATCTGCTGGCCGAGATCACGCACTGGCTCTCCCATCTGCGCGCGGAACGGCGGCTGTCCCCCAAGACGCTGGAGGCCTATGCGCGCGACCTGCGCCAGTGTCTCGTTTTTCTGAGCGAGCACTGGGGCGGCCTGGTTACCCTGAAGCGGTTCGCGAATATCGAAGCCACGGACGTGCGAGCGTTCATGTCGTCGCGTCGGGCCGACGATATCGGCGGGCGATCCCTGATGCGCGCACTGGCGGGACTGCGCTCGTTCGGACGCTTTCTCGAGCGCGAAGGCAAAGGCAAGGTCGGCGCGCTGTCCGCGATCCGCGCGCCGAAGATCGGCAAGAGCCTGCCGAAGCCGATCCAGATGACACCGGCGCGGCAGATGACCGATGCGGACATCCGTGCCGGTGAAAACCGCGAACCCTGGATCTGGGCGCGCGACGCCGCCGTGATGGCGCTGCTGTACGGATCGGGCCTGCGTATCTCCGAAGCGCTCGGCCTCAAACGGCGCGACGTGCCGCTGCCCGGCAAAGGCGACGTGATCGTCGTCACCGGCAAAGGCAACAAGACCCGCATGGTGCCGGTGCTGCAAAATGTGCTGGCCCTGATCCAGGACTATGTCGCGATGTGCCCCCACACGATTGCGCAGGATAGTGCAATCTTCGTCGGCGCGCGCGGCGGCCCGCTCTCACCGCGCATCATCCAGCTCACGATGGAACGGCTGCGCGGCGCATTGGGGCTGCCCGACAGCGCAACGCCGCATGCGTTGCGTCATTCCTTCGCTACGCACCTTTTGACCCGCGGCGGCGACCTGCGCGCCATCCAGGAACTGCTCGGTCATTCGTCCTTGTCGACCACACAAATCTACACCGGCGTCGATGCCGACCGGCTGCTGGACGTCTACAAGACGGCTCATCCAAGGGCGTGACACAAATAAGTCGTGTCTTGTCATCGCTTCGCCCCTTGCGCGCGAACCGCAGTTCGGTCAATCGTTGCTCGATTTTGACCGGGAGGACGTTTCACGATGGGCGCACACGAGAGCATGGAGCACGCCGAGCATGCCGAACATGCATCCGGCTCCAACAAGAAGATCGCATTGCTGATCGCGGTGATCGCGCTGTTCCTCGCGTTCTCCGAGACACTCGGCAAAGGCGCCCAGACTGAATCCATCAGCAAGAACGTCGAGGCCTCGAACCTGTGGGCCTTCTTTCAGGCCAAGAGCATCCGGCGAACAACGGTGCAGGCTGTGTCTGAACACGCCAAGCTGAGCCTCGGCCAGTCCGGCGACGACGCCCAGAAGGCCGCATTGGCCAAGCAGATCGACGACTGGACCAAGACCGCGGCGCGTTATCGTTCCGAACCGGAAACCGGCGAGGGATCCGAACAGCTCGCGGCGCGCGCCAAGGACGCCGAACACGCCCGCGATCTCGCCATGGCGCGCTATCACCACTATGAGGTGGCTTCGGCGGCATTCCAGATTGGCATCGTGCTGGCCTCGGCGACCATCATCACCGGCATGGTCGCGCTGGCGTGGGTTTCGGGGGCGCTGATGATCGCAGGGCTGGCCTTTACCGCGATCGGACTGTTCGCACCGCATGCCGTGCATTTGATGTAGCCGCGCGCTGCGACAACGATGCAGAGCCTCGTCCTTGGCGCGACAGGACTTGTGGGCCGTCATATCGTGGATCAATTGGTCGCGGCGGGCGAACATCCGTTTGCCCTTTCGCGATCGGCACACACCGATACGCGCGGTATCCGATGGTTCGCCGGCGATCTCGAGAACGCCGGCACTCTCTCATTCCCACCCTTCCAGACGCTGTATTGCACGGCGCACTGTCATTTTCTCCCAAGCGCGCTGCCGTCGCTCGCGCGCGGCGGTCTCCAGCGCGTGGTCTTCTTCACCTCCACCAGCATCCTGACAAAGATCTCCTCGGCTGACGCGCAGGAGCGGCGGCAGGTACAGATGCTCGCGGACAGCGAGCAAAAAGCCATCGCCGCATGCGAGACGCACGGCGTCGCATGGACGGCGCTGCGGCCGGCCATCATTTATGACGAAGGCCGGGACCCCAGCATCTCGCGGCTGGCGCGGCTGATCGCCCGATTTGGATTTTTTCCGCTGGCGGGATTCGGCAAAGGCCTTCGCCAGCCGGTTCACGCCGAGGACCTTGCCATTGGCGCGCTGCGCGCAGCGAGGAGTGGCGGCGCGGTCAACAAGGCCTACAATGTGCCCGGCTCCGAGACCATCACGTACCGGGAAATGATCGGACGCATTTTCGACGGTCTCGGCAAACCGCGCCGGATCATTCCACTGCCGCCCATTCTGTGGCGCACCGCTTTCCATCTCGCGCGCCGCGTCTTTCCCGGCGCGAATGCCGAGATGGGTGCGAGGATGTCGAAGGATCTTGTTTTCGATGCCTCGGCCGCCATACAGGACTTCGGCTGGAGTCCGAGGCCGTTTCATCCGCGGTTCAATCGGATGGCGTGACGCGCCTCACGACGACGACCGCGAGGCCTGCATCCGCCGGCGCAAACGCCGGATGTATCCGGGCGATGCGCGGCGGAAACGCGCCATCCATTGCTGAATGGCGCGCTTGAACGGCGCAACGATCGCCAGTGCCCGCACGCGCAGATCAAGCACAAACTCGTAGAGTCTGCGGAACCAGCCCATCTGCAGCAGCTTCTCGCGCGTCACATCGAACACGAACGCGACGATGCCCACGCCAAGAACCTTCTGAAAAACAATCAGCGTGGTCGCGCCAAAGAAATATTTATACGCCAGCAGCCAAGCCGCGACGAAATTAAGCGGAAACAGGACGATGACAGGCACCGCGAACACGATCAGTGTCAGGCCCGGTGACAGATGCTCGACGCGGTCGGCAAGCCACGCCTTGAGCCGTGGCAGGGGAATCAGTGCAACGATGCGCGCAACGATCGGCTCGACGCGGTCCCACAGCCACGCTTCGATCAGGAAGATCAGCGCGAGCAGAACCCAAAGCGGACGAAGCAGCCGGCGCATGCGCGTTTCCATCGTCACGACCGGCTGAATGCCGGAATGAGTGCGATCAGCAAAAGTGGAAGCCGGTTTTGCGCCAGATCGCGCTCAAATTATGAAGTGCGCGCGATCTTTTCGCCAACCCGTCCATACCATTGGCAGATCAAGCGCTTATCACATATGGATAGCGCGTTTTCCGACTGCAAGCGCGGCTTCCTTGACCGCTTCCGAACGGGTCGGATGAGCATGACAGGTCCGAGCAAGATCTTCCGCGGAACCGCCGAACTCCATCAGCACCGCAGCCTCGTGGATCATTTCGCCGGCTTCCGCACCGACAATGTGAACGCCGTAGACGCGGTCGGTCTTGGCATCCGCGAGGATTTTCACGAAGCCGTCGGTGGTCTGGTTGACCTTGGTGCGCGCGTTGGCGGTGAACGGAAACTTGCCCGAGGTGTAGGCTACGCCCGCCTGCTTCAGCTCTTCCTCGGTCTTGCCGACGGAAGCGACTTCCGGGAACGTGTAAATCACGCTCGGAATGACATCGTAGTTGGTGTGACCGGCCTGCCCTGCGAGAATCTCGGCGATCGCGATGCCCTCGTCCTCGGCCTTGTGCGCCAGCATCGGCCCCGCGATCACGTCGCCGATGGCATAGATGCCCTTCACACTGGTCGCGAAATGTCCGTTGGTCTGCACGCGGCCGCGCTGATCGATCTCGACTCCGGCTTCCTTGAGCCCAAGACCTTCGGTGTAGGGCACGCGTCCGATCGCCAGCAACACAACATCGGTCTCGATCACCTCCGCCGCGCCACCGGCGGCCGGCTCAACGCTGACCTTCAGCCTCTTGCCGGACGTATCGACGCCGGTAACCTTGGCGCCCAGCTTGAACTCGACACTCTGTTTTTCCAGAATGCGCTGGAAGGACTTCGCGACTTCGCCGTCCATGCCGGGGAGAATCCGGTCCAGGAATTCGACGACGGTGATCTGCGCGCCGAGCCGGCGCCACACCGAACCCAGTTCAAGGCCGATCACGCCGGCGCCGATCACCAGCATCTTCTCCGGCACCTTGTCGAGGGTCAGCGCGCCGGTGGACGAGACGATCCGCTTCTCATCGATCTCGACGCCCTTCAGCTTGGCGACATCGGAGCCGGTGGCGATGACGATGTTCTTCGTCTCCAGCACCTGCTTCTTGCCGTCGTTGCCGGTGACCTCAACCTTGCCCGCGCCGAGAATCTTGCCGGTGCCCTCATAGGCATCGATCTTGTTCTTCTTGAACAGGAAAGCGACGCCCTTGGTATTGCCGTCGACGCCATCGGTCTTGAACTTCATCATGGTCGGAAGATCGAGCTTCGGCTTGCCGACGCCGATGCCCATCTTGGGCAACATGTGCGTGACTTCCTCGTAGCGCTCCGATGCCTGCAACAGCGCCTTCGACGGAATACAGCCGATGTTGAGGCAGGTCCCGCCGAAGGTCGCGCGCTTCTCGATCACCGCGACCTTCATGCCAAGCTGCGCCGCGCGGATCGCGCAAACGTAACCGCCGGGACCGGTGCCGATAACGATGAGATCATAAGAAGCCATGGGATTATCCTGTACTCGCAGAGAAGTTGAAATTAGCGGCCGCCGGAAACATCGACGATTGTGCCTGTGACGTATGACGCCTCGTCCGACATCAGCCAGACGACGGCATTGGCGATTTCATCCGCGGTGCCGACGCGTTTCATCGGCACCGTATGCGCCAGCCGGTGCGCGCGATCCGGCTCGCCGCCGCTGGCGTGGATGTCGGTGTCGATCAGGCCCGGGCGAATACCGTTGACGCGAATGCCCTCGGCGCTGACTTCGCGCGCAAGTCCCACCGTGAACGTATCGATCGCGCCCTTTGAGGCTGCATAATCGACATATTGCGCCGGCGAGCCGAGCGTCGCCGCCACGGACGAGAGATTGACGATCACCCCGCCGGTGCCGCCGTGCTTGCTGGACATGCGCTTTACGGCCTCGCGCGCGCACAGAATGCTGCCGACTATATTGACGTTCATCATGCGGGTGAGCCGCGCTGCGGACATCTCATCGACGCGCGCGGTCGCATCGACCACGCCGGCATTGTTGACCAGCGCGCCAAGCCTGCCGAACACGTCCGCTTGCCTGAACAGATCAAGAATGTCGGCCTCGTTGCCGACGTCGCATTTCACCGCGATAGCCTTGCCGTTGCTGGCTTCGATCGTCCCGACGACCTCGTCGGCGGCGGCCTTGTTGCTCGCGTAGCCGACGACGACCTTGTAGCCGCGCCTGGCGGCTGCAAGCGACGTGGCTCTCCCGATGCCGCGGCTTCCTCCGGTGACGATGGCAACGCTATCCATCCGAACCAATTCCTCGCACGAACTCAGTTTGCTTTCTGAAGAGCGATACGAACGCCCAGTCCGATCAGAACCAGCCCCGTCGCACGGTCGATCCAGTGTCCGATCCGCTCATAACCCGCGCGCATCGAGCGCGTCGTCAAAAAGACCGCGACAAAGCTGAACCACAGCGCAAGAAAGACGGCCAGCACGGCTCCGTATGCGAACTGGGTCATCACGGCCGTCTCGTGCGAAACGATCGTGGCAAACAGCGAAACGAAAAACAGCGTCGCCTTGGGGTTCAGAAGATTGGTGAGAAAGCCCACGCCATACGACGTGACGACGCTGCGCGCGTCGCCGACGGAAGCGGCGGCAGTCTTGTCGAGGGTTTGGGGTGAGCGACGGCTCGCCGTCAGCGACCGGACGCCAAGATAAACCAGATAAGCCGCACCACACCATTTCACGATGGTGAAGATCAGGACCGATTGCGCAACGATCAGGCCCACCCCGGTCACGGTGTAGGCGACATGGATCATGATCGCGGACCCGACGCCGATGGCTGAAGCAATTCCTGCCCGCCGCCCAAAACTCACGCTCTCGCGAAGCACGCAGGCGAAGTCCGCGCCCGGCGCGATGGCCGCCAACACGAACACACCGAACAACGCGAGGAATTCGGGCGGCAGATTCATCAGCTTACAGATCCAGCACGAGGCGAGCCGGATCCTCGAGGTTTTCCTTGACGCGCACGAGGAAGGTCACCGCTTCCTTGCCGTCGATGACGCGGTGATCATAGGACACCGCCAGGTACATCATCGGGCGGATTTCGACCTTGCCGCCGATGGCGACAGGCCGCTCCTGAATCTTGTGCATGCCGAGGATGCCCGACTGCGGCGCGTTCAGGATCGGCGTCGACATCAGCGAGCCATAGATGCCGCCGTTGGTGATCGTGAAGGTGCCGCCCTGCATTTCCTCGATCTTGAGCTGTCCGTCGCGGGCGCGCCGGCCGTAGTCGGCAATGCTCTTCTCGATCTCTGCGATCGACTTGTGATCGCAATCGCGCACCACTGGCACGACAAGGCCCTTGTCGGTGCCGACCGCGACACCGATGTGATAGTAGTTCTTGTAGATAAGGTCGGTACCGTCGATTTCGGCGTTCACCGCCGGCACGTCCCTGAGCGCCTGCACCACAGCCTTGGTGAAGAATCCCATGAAGCCGAGTTTGGCGCCATGCTTCTTCTCGAATGCGTCCTTGTACTGACTGCGCAGGGCCATGACGTGAGACATGTCGACCTCGTTGAAGGTCGTCAGCATCGCCGCGGTGTTCTGCACCTCCTTGAGGCGGCGGGCGATGGTCTGGCGCAGGCGCGTCATCTTCACACGCTCTTCACGCGCGGCATCGTCGGCGGGCGACGGCGCGCGCACCTGCACGGCGGCGGCGGGCTGATTAAGCGGCGTCGCCAGCAAGGCGGCCTTCTCGATAGCAGCCAGCATGTCGCCCTTGGTGACGCGGCCATCCTTGCCGGAGCCCGGAACGGTGGATGCGTCGACACCTGACTCAGCAGACAGTTTGCGCACCGACGGCGCCTGCGGCGCATCGGCCGGCGGAGATTTCTGCGCGGGCGCGGGAGCCGCGGCCGCCTTCGGCGGCTCGGCGGTCTTGGACGGAGCAGCGGCCGGCTTGGCGCCGCCCGCGCCCGCCGAGATCTGACCGAGCAGCGCGCCGACCGCGACCGTCTCACCGTCCTTGGCAATGATTTCATCCAGGGTTCCTGCGAACGGCGCCGGCACCTCGATGGTCACCTTGTCGGTTTCGAGCTCGACCAAGGGCTCGTCAACGGCGACGGCATCGCCGGCCTTCTTGAACCAGCGGCCGATGGTGGCCTCGGTGACGGACTCGCCCAATGTCGGAACGCGAATTTCAGCCATTTCTTTTTCCCCTTGCGTCGTGAGCGGCTTCCTGTGCCGTCAGCGCCTCAAATCAAATCGTACTGGATGGAAATGCCCGCGGCATGCGGGCATCCAATGGGTCAGCCGAGAGCTTCGTCGAGCAATGCTTTCAACTGCTGGAGATGCTTGGACATCAAGCCGGTGGCGGTCGCCGCCGCGGCAGCGCGCCCGGCATAGCGCGGACGCCTGTGCGCCGAGCCGACCTGGTTAAGCACCCACTCGAGATACGGCTCGATGAAGTGCCAGCCGCCCATGTTGCGGGGTTCTTCCTGACACCAGACCACTTCGGCTTTCTTGAAACGCTCAAGCACCTGCACCAGCGCCTTGAGCGGCACAGGATAGAGCTGCTCGACGCGCAGCAGGTAGATATCGTCGGCGCCGCGCTTCTCGCGCTCTTCGAGCAGATCGTAATAGACCTTGCCCGAGCAGATAACGACGCGGCGGATCTTGCCGTCTTCGGCGAGCTTGAACTCGCTGCCCGTTTCCGCATCGTCCAGCAGGATGCGGTGGAACGACGTGTCCGTCGCGAACTCCTCGAGCTTCGACACCGCGCGCTTGTTACGCAGCAACGACTTCGGGGTCATCACGATCAAGGGCTTGCGGATCTCGCGCTTGAGCTGACGGCGCAGGGCGTGAAAGTAGTTCGCAGGCGTCGTGAGATTGGTGACCTGCATGTTGTCTTCGGCGCACATCTGAAGAAAGCGCTCAAGGCGCGCCGAGGAATGCTCCGGCCCCTGGCCTTCATAGCCGTGAGGCAGGAGACAGACGAGACCCGACATGCGCAGCCACTTGCGCTCGGCCGACGAGATGAACTGGTCGAACACGACCTGCGCGCCGTTGGCGAAGTCGCCGAACTGGGCTTCCCACATCGTGAGCGAATTCGGCTCGGCCAGCGAGTAACCGTATTCAAAGCCGAGCACCGCTTCCTCGGACAACAGCGAGTTGATCACCTCGTAGTGACCCTGCTTGTCGTCGAGATGGTTGAACGGCGTGTAACGGCTTTCATCCTCCTGATCGAACAGCACCGAGTGACGCTGCGAGAAGGTGCCGCGCTCGGAGTCCTGCCCCGAGAGACGCACACGGTGACCTTCCTTGAGCAGCGTGCAAAACGCCAGCGCTTCGGCGGTCGCCCAGTCGATGCCCTCGCCGTTCTCGATCGTCTTCAGACGATTTTCGAGATAGCGCTGCACGGTGCGGTGAATACGGAAACCGTCCGGCACCTTGGTGATCTTGCGGCCGATGTCCTTGAGTTCATCGATCGCAATGCCGGTGTTGCCGCGGCGCGGATCTTCGCCGACCTCGGCCGACTTGAAGCCGGCCCACTTGCCGTCAAGCCAGTCGGCCTTGTTTGGCTTGTAACCCGAACCGGCCTCGAGCTCCGCATCGAGGCGCGTGCGCCAGTCAGCCTTGGCCTTCTCGACTTCGCCTTCGGTGATGACGCCATCGGCAATCAGCCGCTTGGCATAGAGATCGAGCGTGGTGGGGTGGGTCGAGATCTTCTTGTACATCACCGGGTTGGTGAACCCCGGCTCGTCGCCCTCGTTGTGACCGTGGCGGCGATAGCAGAACATGTCGATGACGACAGGCTTGTGGAACTTCTGCCTGAATTCGATCGCGATCTTGGCCGCGAACACCACCGCTTCCGGATCGTCGCCGTTCACATGGAAGATCGGCGCGTCGATCATCTTGGCGACGTCGGAGGGATAAGGCGATGAGCGCGAGTAGCGCGGATAGGTGGTGAAGCCGATCTGGTTGTTGACGATGAAGTGGATCGAACCGCCGGTGCGATAGCCCTTCAGATCCGACAGCGCGAAGCATTCCGCCACCACGCCCTGACCTGCGAAGGCCGCATCGCCGTGCATCAGAAGCGGCAGCACCGAGATGCGCTGATCCGGCGGATCGCCGTTCTGGTCTTCCTTCGCGCGCGCCTTGCCCAGCACCACCGGATCGACGATCTCGAGGTGCGAGGGATTCGCGGTCAGCGACAGGTGGATCTTGTTGCCGTCGAACTCGCGGTCGGACGAGGCGCCGAGGTGATACTTGACGTCGCCCGAGCCTTCGACCTCATCCGGATTGGCCGAGCCGCCCTTGAACTCGTGAAACAGCGCGCGGTGCGGCTTGCCCATCACCTGGGTGAGTACGTTGAGGCGGCCGCGATGCGGCATGCCGACCACGATATCGCGGACGCCGAGATTGCCGCCGCGCTTGATGATCTGTTCGAGCGCGGGGATCAGCGATTCACCGCCGTCGAGACCGAAGCGCTTGGTGCCGGTGAACTTGATGTCGCAGAATTTTTCGAAGCCTTCGGTTTCGATCAGCTTCATCAGAATGGCGCGGCGGCCTTCGCGGGTGAAGCTGATTTCCTTGTCCGGGCCTTCGATGCGCTCCTGAATCCAGCTCTTCTGCGCCGGATTCGAAATGTGCATGAATTCAACGCCGAGCGTCTGGCAATAGGTGCGCTGGCAGATCGCGACAATCTCGCGCAGCGTCGCGGTCTCAAGACCGAGCACATGATCGAGGAAGATCTTACGGTCGAAATCAGCGTCGGTGAAGCCGTAGGAGCGCGGATCGAGTTCTTCGTGATCCTTCTGGCCTTCGATCCCGAGCGGATCGAGATTGGCGTGGAAGTGACCGCGCATGCGGTAGGCGCGGATCAGCATCAGGGCGCGCACCGAATCGCGGGTCGCCTGCTGGATATCCGCCGAGGTCAGGTTGCTGCCGGCGGCGTGCGCCTTGGCGGCGATCTTGCCGCCAACCACCTTCTCGACCTGCGCCCAGTTGCCGTCGAGCGCGGAGGTCAGGTCGTCATTCGGCGTGGCCGGCCAGTTGGTTTTTTCCCAGGACGGGCCCTGCGCGTTCTTCGCAACATCCGCCGGCTGGTCCTTCAGACTTTTGAAAAAATCCACCCAGTCCGGGTCGACCGACGACGGGTCCTTCTCGTAGCGCGCGTAGAGGTCGTCGATGTAGCTGGCGTTGGCGCCGTCGAGGAAGGAAGTGAGAGCGAAATTGGCATTCGCGTCCTGGCGAGACATGATTGCGTCCTGATGATTGCTATCGCGCGGGAAAATCGGGAGAAATCGCCCGATCTGGTATCGGCATCGTATTTGGGCCGCACCTTTTACCCTATTTAGGGTAAAACTTCGCGCTGAAAAGAACCAAGGACTGAACTACGCTTTCAACCTTTCGAGAAGCGTCGTTCCAAGCCGCGCAGGCGACGGAGAAACCGTAATCCCTGCCGCTTCCATGGCCGCGATCTTGGATTCGGCATCGCCCTTGCCACCGGAGACGATCGCACCGGCATGGCCCATGCGGCGGCCCGGAGGCGCGGTGCGGCCCGCGATAAACCCGACCATCGGCTTCATGCGCCCGCGCTTGGCTTCGTCCTTGAGGAACTGCGCCGCGTCTTCTTCGGCGGAGCCGCCGATTTCGCCGATCATGATGATCGACTTGGTCTTCTCGTCCGCCAGGAACAGCTCGAGCACGTCGATGAACTCGGTGCCCTTGACCGGGTCGCCGCCGATGCCGACCGCCGAGGTCTGGCCGAGGCCGGCCTGGGTGGTCTGGAACACCGCTTCATAGGTCAGCGTGCCGGAGCGCGAGACGATGCCGACATTGCCCGGCTTGAAGATGTTGGCGGGCATGATGCCGATCTTGGATTCGCCGGCGGTGACGACACCCGGGCAATTCGGCCCGATCAGCCGCGACTTCGAGCCGGACAGCGCCCGCTTCACGCGCACCATGTCGAGTACCGGAATGCCTTCGGTGATGCAGACGATCAGCGGCACTTCCGCATCGATCGCCTCACAGATCGCGTCGGCCGCGCCCGGCGGCGGAACGTAAATCACCGACGCGTCGGCGCCGGTCTTGTCACGCGCCTCCTGCACGGTGTCGAACACCGGCAGGCCGAGATGCGTGCTGCCGCCTTTGCCCGGCGAGGTGCCGCCGACCATCTTGGTGCCGTAGGCGATCGCGCCCTCGGAATGGAAGGTACCGTTCTTGCCGGTGAAGCCCTGGCAGATGACCTTGGTGTTCTTGTCGATCAGGACGGACATCGGCTTACTTTCCCTTCACGGCGTTGACGATCTTCTGCGCGGCATCGTCGAGATCGTCGGCGGGCAGAACGTTGAGACCACTTTCGCGGATGATTGTTTTGCCTTCCTCGACATTGGTGCCTTCGAGGCGCACCACCAGAGGCACCTGGAGGCCGACCGCCTTCACCGCGGCGATAACGCCGCGCGCGATGACGTCACACTTCATGATGCCGCCGAAGATGTTGACCAGAATGCCCTTCACATTCGGATCGGCGGTGATGATCTTGAACGCCGCCGTGACTTTTTCTTCCGACGCGCCGCCGCCGACGTCGAGGAAGTTGGCAGGCGATTCGCCGTAGAGCTTGATGATGTCGAGGGTGGCCATCGCAAGGCCCGCGCCGTTCACCATGCAGCCAATGGTGCCGTCGAGCGCGATATAGGCGAGGTCATACTTCGACGCCTCGATCTCCTTGGCATCTTCTTCCGTGGTGTCGCGCAGCGCGACGATATCCGGATGACGATAAAGCGAGTTGGAATCGAACGACATCTTGGCGTCGAGGCACTTCAGCTCGCCCTGCTTGGAGACGATCAGCGGATTGATCTCCAGCATCTCCATGTCCTTGGCGAGAAACGCCGCATAGAGCTGCGTCACCAGCTTTTCCGCCTGCTTGGCGAGATCGCCCTTGAGACCGAGCGCCTGCGCCACCTTGCGGCCGTGATGAGGCATGATGCCGGTGGCCGGGTCCACGGAAAACGTCACGATCTTTTCAGGCGTATCGTGCGCAACCTTCTCGATGTCCATGCCGCCTTCGGTGGACACCACGAACGCCACCCACGACGTCTCGCGATCGACCAGCAGCGACAGATAGAATTCCTTCTCGATGTCGGAACCGTCTTCGAGATAGAGGCGGTTGACCTGCTTGCCGGCCGGGCCGGTCTGGATCGTCACCAGCGTCGCACCGAGCATCTGGGTGGCGAATTCCTTCACCTCGTCGACCGACTTGGCGAGGCGCACGCCGCCCTTGTCGCCTGCCGAGGCTTCCTTGAACTTGCCCTTGCCGCGTCCGCCGGCATGGATCTGGCTCTTCACCACCCACAACGGGCCGCCGAGCTCCTTCGCCGCGGCCTCCGCTTCACCCGCTTTAAGAATTGGTACGCCGCGCGACACCGGCACGCCGAATTCCTTCAGCACCGCCTTGGCCTGATATTCGTGGATGTTCATGGATTGCCCCAGAGAACCGAAGAGAGAAAGAAGAGAGAAAGAGGAAAGCTCAGCGCACGATCCGGAAAACATTCTCTCCGGATCGCGCGGAATCGCTAACGGCGTTGCGCCGCTTACTTGCCGAGCAGGTCGGGCGCGATCTTCTTGCAGGCCTCGACCAGACCCTGCACGGCGCCGACCGACTTGTCGAAACCTTCGCGGTCCTTGCCGGCCAGCTCGATCTCGACGATACGCTCGACACCCTTCGATCCGATGACAACCGGCACGCCGACATACATATCCTTCACGCCGTACTCGCCGTTGAGGTAGGCGGCGCAGGGCAGCACGCGCTTCTTGTCGCGCAGATAGCTTTCCGCCATCGCGATCGCCGACGCCGCCGGCGCGTAGAATGCCGATCCGGTCTTCAGCAGGTTGACGATCTCCGCGCCGCCGTTGCGGGTGCGGTCGACGATCTCGTCGATACGAGCCTGCGAGGTCCAGCCCATCTTCACGAGATCAGGCAGCGGAATGCCGGCGACGGTGGAGTACTTGGTCAGCGGCACCATGGTGTCGCCGTGACCGCCGAGCACGAAGGCGGTGACGTCTTCCACCGAGACGTTGAACTCGTCGGCGAGGAAATAACGGAAGCGCGCGGAGTCCAGCACGCCGGCCATGCCGACAACCTTCCTCTGCGGCAGGCCGCAGGCCTTCTGCAACGCCCAGACCATCGCATCGAGCGGATTGGTGATGCAGATCACGAACGCGTCGGGCGCGTATTTCTTGATGCCGGCGCCGACCTGCTCCATCACCTTGAGGTTGATGCTGAGAAGGTCATCGCGGCTCATGCCGGGCTTGCGCGGCACGCCGGCGGTGACGATCACGACGCTGGCGCCTTCGATCGCTTCGTAGGAGTTGGCGCCGGTGAAGTTGGCGTCGAAGCCGTCGACCGGCGAGGACTGCGCGATGTCGAGCGACTTGCCCTGGGGGACGCCTTCGGCGATGTCGAACATCACCACGTCGCCCAGCTCTTTCAGCCCGACGAGGTGGGCGAGCGTGCCGCCGATCTGACCTGAACCAATCAAAGCAATCTTGTCACGCGCCATGGGAAATCTGTCCTTTGATGTCGACGGAGAGAGGGTGGGAAAACTCTGGAGCGCTGGTTAGACCTTTCGCGGCAAGCGTTCAAGTCACTGTTCGCCTAATGAAGTGGCGGTGCTCATCGTTGTGGCACCGGCGGCAGTTTCACATCGGGCTTTCGCCGGGGCCGGAGGTGAAACATAAAGCGAACCCGTCAGGTCTCGACCAGGCCCGTGGTCGCGCCGCTCGCGGATGAGTCGCTGCGGCCATGAGGCAGCGCCAGATAGGATTCCGAGCCCATCTCGATCAGCCGCGACGAGGTGCGCTTGAATTCGTTGGCCTCGACCCCCTCGGTCGCGGTGTACAGCGACAGGGGATCGGCCTGCGCCGACGCCATCAGCTTCACCGCGTTGTCGTAAAGCGTGTCGATCAGCGTGATGAAGCGCTTGGCGTGATTGCGCTGCTCGTACTTCATCGCCGGAATCCGGTCGATCATCAGCGTATGATAATCGTGCGCGAGGTGCAGATAGTCCGACGCGCCAAGCGGCTTCTCGCACAGCTCGGCGAACGTAAACCGCGCGACGCCGTGCGCGGAGTGAGGGACGTGCAGCACGCGCCCCTTGATCGTGATGTCGCGCGGATGGTCCACAACGCCGCCGGTGAGCTTGGTCCATGCCTTGTCGAGCGCTGCGTCCGCGCTCGCATCGGCAGGCACCAGCCACATCTTGATGCCGGCGAGTTTTTCCAGGCGGAAGTCGGTGCGCGCATCGAGCCGCAGCACCTCCATCCGATCCGTCAGCTGCGCGATGAACGGCAGAAACAATGCGCGGTTCAAGCCGCCCTTGTAGAGATCTCCGGGCGCGACGTTCGATGTGGCGACGACCACCGTGCCGAGTTCAAACAACCGGCTGAACAGGCGTCCGAGGATCATCGCATCGGCGATGTCGGTGACATGAAATTCGTCGAAGCATAGCAGCCACGCTTCCTCGAAAATCGACTGCGCGGTCAGCCGCACCGGATCGCTGTCAGCGATTTCCTGCCGCGCGATCTTCTGGCGGAAGCCATAGATCCGCTCGTGAACATCGGCCATGAATTCGTGAAAGTGCGCGCGGCGCTTGTGCGCGACGGCGCTCCCGCTGAAGAACAGATCCATCAGCATGGTCTTGCCGCGCCCGACCTCGCCATGGATGTAGAGACCGCGCAGCGGAACCGCGTCCTTGTCGGCGAACAGGCGTTGCAGCAGTCCGCCGCGGCCGGGACGATAGCCCGCCAGTCTCACCTCGAGCGCAGAGAAAGCTTCCACGGCATGCGCCTGCGCGGGATCGGCTTCGATGGTGCCTACGGCGACCAGAGCCTGATAGTGCCGACGGAACGAGGCGCGAGACGGAGCGTTCATGGCCCGCTACCCGCCAGAACGACGCGCAAAATGCAAGACTACAAAGGTGCCGAAAGCTCTCTATGCGCTCAGCGCATAGGCGTCTTCAACGACATAGGGTCCACCGCCCACCGATGCCCGTGACGAAAACAGCACGAACCGGGAGGCCATGAAGCTGCGGGTCGGGAAATAGCCGCGCACCGACAGATAATCCGCCACATCCCGATTGGAGGCGTCGCGCAGCCGCGCCAGCGTGACATGGGGGATAAATTTGCGGCCCTCGGGATCGAAACCGAACCTCTGCATCAGCCGTTCCAGTTCCGCCTGCAATTCCATCAGAGGCCGGCTTGGTACAACCGATGCCACGACCGCCCGCGGTTTCTTGCCGCCGAAGCTGGACAGGCCCTGCAACGCGACTTCGAACGGTTTGCGGTTGATCCGCTCCAGCGTCGAGGCGATTTCACTCGCCGCCGCGCCGTCGATGTCACCGATGAAGCGCAATGTGACGTGGTAATTTTCGGGGTCGATCCAGCGCGCCCCGGGCAACCCGCCCCGCAAGTTCGAGAGCGTCTGACCGATATCGGGGGGAATTTCCAACCCCGTAAACAAGCGCGGCATCACGAATCTCCTCGATGCTAGAGAGGATCACGAATCACCTGATGTCTTTTGTACCGCAGCACGATGACAGTGCGAAGCGACCATCGCGTGATCGGCCGATAATTCCTCAGGGCTTGCCCGGTTGCGCCGCGCGGTCCCGCAGAAATGCCTCGACCGTCGGCAGAATCCGCTCGACCACCACATCGACGCCGGCCGCCGTCGGGTGCAGCCCGTCCGGCTGCGTCAGCTTCGCCTCGGTCGCCACGCCATCGAGAAAGAACGGATACAGCGGGACTTTGTGGCTCCTGGCGAGGTCGGGATAGATGCTGTTGAACTTCGCGGTGTACTCAGCGCCGTAGTTCGGCGGTGCGTACATCCCGCACAACAGGACGGCGATGTTGCGCGCCTTGAGTTTCGTAAGGATGTCGTCGAGCGCGCCGCGCGCAACCTTCGGATCGACACCGCGCAGCGCGTCGTTGGCGCCAAGCTCGACAATCACAGCTTCGGTGCCGGGCGGGATCGACCAGTCGAGCCGGGCGAGCCCGCCGGTCGTGGTGTCGCCGGAGACACCCGCATTATGAATATCGGCGGCGATGCCCTTCTCGCTCAGGGCTTTCTGCAACCGCACCGGAAACGCCGCCGAGGCCGGAAGGCCGAAGCCCGCGGTCAGGGAATCGCCCAGAACGGCGAGCCTGATCGGCTTCACATCTTTGACATCTGGCTGGACAGATCGCGTTTGAGCCGAGGCCGGCCCCGACATCGCCATCATTGCCCCCGTTGCTGCGATGATGAACACGCGCACAAACCTCTCGACCGCGCCGCCGAAGCCCCCATATGAAAGACCCATGGACAGTCTCATTGCATCCTCGAAGCGCGCCGGTCTCGAACCGGACACCATTTCCATTTCGAACGTCAATCTCTCATTGGGCAGCGGGGCCGCGCGGGTTCACATCCTCAAGGATGTCGATCTGCGGGTCGCGCCCGGTGAAGCCGTCGGCCTGATCGGACCGTCGGGATCGGGCAAGTCCACGCTCCTGATGGTGATGGCGGGGCTTGAGCGTCCTGACAGCGGAGAGGTGGTGGTCAATGGCGTCTCGTTCAATGCCCTCGATGAAGACGGCCTCGCACGATTCCGTGGCCGCCATGTCGGCATCGTGTTCCAGTCGTTTCATCTGATCCCGACCATGACCGCGCTCGAGAACGTCGCGGTGCCGCTTGAGCTCGCGGGCCGCGCGGATGCGAATGCGCGCGCGGCCACGGAACTTGCCGGCGTCGGTCTCGGAGAGAGACTGCACCATTATCCGTCGCAGCTCTCGGGCGGCGAGCAGCAGCGTGTGGCACTGGCGCGCGCGATGGCGCCCGATCCCGCCATCCTCGTGGCCGATGAACCTACCGGGAATCTCGACGAGTCCACCGGCAAGCAGATCGTCGATCTTCTGTTCGCCAAGCATCTTGAGCGCGGCATGACCCTTGTTCTGGTGACGCACGATGCCGCGCTGGCGCAGCGCTGCGACCGTGTGGTGCGATTGCGCTCGGGCCGCATCGACGGACCGGCGACAGACCGGCACTGGATCGAGACGGCCTCCCGATGAGCGAGATCGCGGACACCGCACCGCGCAGCGGCTCCCTGGCACTGGCGATCCGTTACGCGCTGCGCGAGTTGCGCAGCGGCCTGCGCGGCTTCTACGTTTTCGTGGCCTGCATCGCGCTCGGCGTGATGGCGATCGCCGGCGTTGGATCGGTGGCCGGAAGCCTCAGCGAAGGACTGGATCATCAGGGCCGCACGCTGCTCGGCGGCGACGTATCCTTCGCATTGATTCAGCGTGAGGCGTCGAAAGAAGAGCGCGCCTTCCTCGACGCGCGCGGCAAGATATCGGTCGCGGCGATCATGCGCGGCATGGCGCGCTCGGCCAAAGGCGAGTTCGCGCTGGTCGATCTGAAGGCGGTCGACGCGAACTATCCGATGCTCGGTGACGTCATCCTCGCGCCGGCCATGCCGATGGCCGAATTGCTGGCGCAGCGTGACGGCGCGTTCGGCGCGGGCGCCGACGCCATCATGCTGGCGCGTCTGGGATTGAAGGTCGGCGATCGGGTGACTGTCGGTAACGCGACATTCGACATTCGCAGCGTCGTCGAAGCAGAACCGGACAAGCTCGCGGGCGGCGTCGGCCTCGGGCCGCGATTCCTGATCAGCGAAGACGCGCTGCGCGCCACCGGCCTGCTGCAACCCGGCACGCTGGTGCGCTGGATCTACCGTCTGCGGCTGCCGGACGTCTCGGTCGATGATCGCGCAACGCAATCGCTGATCGACGACGCGCAGAAAGCCCTGCCGGAAGCCGGCTGGGAGGTCCGCAGCCGCGGCAATGCCTCGCCGCAACTCGAGCGCAGCATCACCCGTTTCACGCAGTTTCTCACCCTGGTCGGGCTCGCGGCGCTTCTGGTCGGCGGCGTCGGCGTCGCCAATGCGATCAAGAGCCATCTCGACGAGCGGCGCGACGTGATCGCGACCTTCAAGGCACTTGGCGCCACCGGCCGCGAGGTGTTCACGATTTACCTGACGCAGGTGATGGTGCTGGCGATCCTCGGATCGCTGATCGGCCTCGCCATCGGCGCGGCGCTTCCCTTCATCATCGTCGGCGTGTTCGGAAAGATCCTGCCGCTTCCGGTGGAAGCGACATTCCATATCGGTGAACTCGCGCTGTCGTTTCTCTATGGGCTCCTGACCGCGCTCGCATTCGGACTATGGCCACTCGGACGCGTCCATGACGTGCCGGTGGCCGCGCTGTTCCGCGAAGGCGTGACATCGCAATTCCACTGGCCGCGGCGGCGCTATCTGGTGCTGATGGCCGCCGTCATCGCGACACTGGTGGCGGTTGCGATCGGCCTCGCCTACGACAAGCGTGTTGCCACCGTGTTTGTCGCCTCGTCGGTCGCGGTGTTCGCCGTGTTGCGCGTCATCGCCTCATCGCTGATGGCGCTGGCGAAAAATCTGCCGCGTCCGCGCCTCACCATGCTGCGGCTTGCCATCGCCAACATCCATCGCCCCGGCGCTCTGACGCCATCGGTCGTCCTGTCGCTCGGTCTCGGCCTCGCCGTACTGGTCACCATCACGCAGATCGACGGCAATCTGCGGCGGCAGTTCATGGCGGCGCTGCCCGAGCATGCGCCGTCGTTCTATTTCATCGACATTCCCGCTGCGGAAGCCACTCGTTTTGGCGAGTTCCTGAAACAGACCGCTCCGCAAGCCAATGTGGAGACCGTGCCGATGCTGCGCGGACGCATTGTCGCCGCCAAAGGCATCAAGGCCGAAGACCTCAAGCCCTCGAACGATGCCGCATGGGTGCTGCAAAGCGACCGCGGCCTGACCTATACCGGCGAAGTCCCGCGCGGCTCGAAGGTGGTCGACGGCACATGGTGGGACGAGAACTACAGCGGACCTCCCCTGGTCTCGCTGGAGAAGAAGATCGCCGACGGTCTCGGCGTGAAGGTCGGCGACGACATCACCGTCAACGTGCTTGGCCGCGACATCAGCGCGAAGATCAGCAACCTGCGAACGGTGGACTGGCAGAGCCTCGGCATCAATTTCGTCCTGGTCTATTCGCCGAAGGCCTTCGCCGGCGCTCCTCATACCGATATCGCGACACTGACGGAGGCCAGCCCGACCGCCGCAAGCGATGCGACGCTCATCAAGGAGGTCGCCGCCGCCTTTCCGATGGTGACCAGCGTCCGGGTGCGCGAGGCGCTCGATTCGATCGGAAAGGTCGTGACCAATCTCGTGCTGGCGATCCGGGGCGCCAGCTCGGTGACCCTGGTGTCGGCCATCCTCGTGCTGGGCGGCGCGCTCGCCGCGGGGCATCGGCACCGGGTCTATGACGCGGTGATTCTCAAGACCCTCGGCGCGACCCGGGCACGGTTGCTCGGCGCCTATGCGCTGGAGTATCTGCTGATCGGCCTGGCCACGGCCGTGTTCGGAGTGGCGGCCGGATCGATCGCCGCATGGCAGATCGTGACCCGGCTGATGACCCTGAGCTTCGTCTGGCAGGCGGGCAGCGCCGCCCTTGTCGTGCTGGCGGCACTCGCCGTTACGGTCGGGCTCGGGCTGGCGGGAACATTACTCGCGCTTAACCAAAAACCCGCTACCGTGCTCCGTAACTTATGACAATTTGTAGCAGCGAAGTAGCGGGTTTTGCGACATTCAGCCGCGCGCCCCTGCTTGCGTCGAGTGTGTTAGTTTCCCACATACCGAGCGGGTTCAGAATCCGAATTGATGCCATCAAGGGATGGACTCATCATCGGGGTTCTGGGAAGAACTTATAGCTGGCGGCGCAGACCCTTCGCTTTCGCCAGACAAACACGGGGTTTCGACCATGTCGGACTTGGACCGCAACTATACGTCACCTTTCGGCCGGGCCGCCGGGCGCGTTGACGCCGCGACCGTCGATGCCGGTCTGCGCTCGTACATGCTTAAGATCTACAACTACATGGCAATCGGCCTGGCCATCACCGGCCTCGCGGCGCTGGGCGTCTACATGGGCGCCGTGACGCCCGACGCCACCGCCGCCGCCGGCCGCATCGGCAAGCAGTATCTGACGTCGTTCGGCGTCGCGATGTTCGTCAGCCCGCTGAAGTGGGTGTTCATCCTCGCGCCTCTCGTGATGGTGTTCGCCATTTCGTTCGGCATCAACCGCCTGAAGCCCGCCACCGCGCAGCTTCTGTTCTGGGTATTCGCGGCGCTGATGGGTATCTCGCTGTCGTCGATCTTCCTGGTCTATACCCACACCTCGATCGTGCGGGTGTTCTTCATCACGGCTGCCTCGTTCGGTGCGCTGAGCCTTTACGGCTACACAACCAAGCGTGACATGACCGGGATGGGATCGTTCCTGATGATGGGCCTGTTCGGCATCATCCTCGCGAGCCTGGTGAACCTGTTCATCGCAAGCACGATGTTGCAGTTCATCGTCTCGGTGATCGGCGTGCTGGTGTTCGCCGGCCTCACCGCCTGGGACACCCAGCGCCTGAAGAACGATTACATCTATGGCTATGCCAGCCAGGGCGGCGATGTGGCAGAGCGCGCAGCGATCACCGGCGCACTGTCCCTCTACCTGAACTTCATCAACCTGTTCACACTGCTGCTGCAGTTGCTCGGACAGCGCGACTAGACTGATCGTGGCTAATCGCTGAACTCTTGAAAGCCCCGGCCAAAAGCCGGGGCTTTTGTTTTGCTCAGTGGCCGGCTCGCATCGTAACCGGACGGGCTTGATCGGCAGTGTCCCGGGCGCAGCGCAGCACAACGTGGTGCGCTGCTGAACCGGGACCGTTCCAGCGCTTGACGGTCCCGGTTCGGCGATGCACCGCTACGCGCTGCATCGCGTCCGGGACAAGTCAGGAATTCTCCAATGCCCCAGGTTCACATCCGGCCCGCCACCCCGGCGGATATTCCCGCCATCACCGAGATTTATGCCGAGGCGGTCAGGCATGGCACTGCGACGTTCGAGCTTGAAGCGCCGGACGCCGGGGAAATGAGGCGGCGATTCGAGGCGCTGCATGCCGGCAATTTTCCCTATCTTGTCGCCGAGGAGAATGGCCGCGTCACCGGCTACGCCTATGCCGGACCTTATCGTCCCCGGCCCGCCTATCGCTTCACCGTGGAGAATTCGGTCTATCTCTCGCCCGCCAGCCACCGGCGCGGGATCGGCCTCGCCCTGGTCACCGAACTGATCGCGCAATGCGAGGCGCGCGGCTACCGGCAGATGATCGCGGTGATCGGGGACACCGCCAACGCCGCTTCGATCGGCGTCCATGCCCGCGCGGGCTTTGAGATGATCGGCACGCACCCCAGCGTCGGATTCAAGTTCGGCCGCTGGCTCGACACGGTGATGATGCAGCGCGCGTTGGGTGAAGGCGGACGCAGCACGCCGCGCTGACGATCAACCCTTCTTGCAGAAATGGCCGTAGAGAATGGCCATCACATCGCGCACCACCGCACTGCCGATGAAATAAAACAGATTGCGGTGCTCGCGCCTCACATCGACGATGCCTGCGGCCTTCAGCTTCGCGAGATGCTGCGACATGGAGGTCTGGGCGATGCCTGTCGCCGCGATCAGATCGCTGACGTTGCGCTCGCCATCAGCAAGCTCGCAGAGAATCAGCAGCCGGTGCGGACTGGCCAGTCCCTTCAGGAAATCGGCCGCCGCGTCGGCCTTCGCCGGCATTTCGTCCGTCAGCCCCATGACAGCCCCTTTACATATTATATTTTTCTAATATCATATATATATGAAATGAAAATCATGCAAGGAATGACAGCGGTGGCAAAGGATTATCAGGAAATCACCCGGGATATTTCCGAGTTTACGCGGGAGCTGGGGAAACTCGTCCCGGATGCCATGAAGGGTTTCTACGGGCTGTCGAAAGGCGCCAGCGCGGACGGACAGCTCGACAAGAAGACCAAGGAAATGATCGCGCTGGCGATCGGCGTGACCCAGCACTGTGACGGCTGCATCGGCTTTCATGCCAAGGCGCTGAAGGAACTGGGGGCGACGCGCGAGGAAGTCGCCGAGGTGATGGCAATGTGCGTTTACATGGGAGGCGGCCCGGCGCTGATGTACGCCGCCGATGCGCTGCGCGCCTACGACCAGTTCAGCAAGACATAAAACGCGGACCGGCTACACCAGCGCGAGCTTGCGATCGATCACCAGCAGGACGCGATCAAGCTCATGGCCGCGGCGAAGGATCTGTCCGCTGGCGGCGATCACGCTGTAGGCGCCCTGCTTGCGGGCGAGCCGCGGGTCCTTTTCGATCCGGTAGATCGGGACTTCCGACGCGCGGCGAAAAATCGAAAACACCGCACGGTCTTTCAGAAAATCGATAGCGTAGTCGCGCCACTCACCGGCGGCGACCATGCGTCCGTAAAGATTGAGGATGCGATTAAGTTCGACGCGATTGAACGCTACGGTCTGGGGCGGGAGCGGCGCAGTGCTGCGTTCCAGCCCCCTGCTCTCGCTTGGATCGATATCGCCCGACATTGAATTCATCGGCGCCTCCTGTCACGCAGGTGACATGATCGCCCCGTCCGGCCACGCCTGCAAGCATGATTTCAGGAACATCCGCTGCCGGATTCTCGGGCAAAAGCTTCACGTGGACGTTAGGCAAATCATAATGCCGCCTGATTTCGGTCAATCCCCCGCCGTGCTGGACTGCGATCAAGAGGAAACTGCGTTGACCCGGTCCTTTCGGCACCGGATTCCTCAGCCCCCAGCCCCCCGGGGCCGTCAGGATCGGGTCTAACTCCTCGCAGTAAAGTCAGACCCCCAATTCTCCGGCCAGCGCGAGCTGGCCTTTTTTGTTCTGGAAAGCTTCGCGTTGAGAGCGGAGGGCTCGTGGCTGTGCGGCGGCGAGCAATCGCCGGCGGCGCGCATTCCGATTTTTTTTGAATCAGTTCAGCGAGGTAAAGGCCGCACCGAGCATCGGGCCGGGCCTGTCGCGATTGCCGTCCTGAACGTAGACCGCCGCGGCATCGACGCCATCACGCGTGATATTTTCAAGCGGCACGGACCAGCTCCCGGCCTTGCCGTTCCAGTCTCCGACCTTCAGCACGTTACGCACCACGTTGTGATACGTGATCTGCTGCCCGCGATTCTCGCCGCGCGAGATGGTGATCGGAACCGCTTTCGACACGGCGCAGATCCAGATCTCGCCGCTCCTGCCGCTGGCTTCCGCCACCGATACCTTGATCTGGCCATCGGCCTGCGTCATCGCGACCGGCACCGACATCACACCGTCGTTGTTCTGCGTCCGCTTGGCCGCGTTCTCGATTCCGGCGCGATCGCTGCCAAGAACATTCGTCGTGCCGTTGACAACAGCCTGCGGGGTGTAGACGCCGCGGTCGCCGCGCGCGTGCGAATATGCTTTCTGACGCGCGCTGAACCGCGAGTCCGCCAGCGTGTCCTTCCAGCCGAGATAGTCCCAGTAGTCGATCGGCAGGCTCAGCGCGATCACGGATTTATCCTGCGCCAGTTCGCCGAGAATCTTGTCCGCGGGCGGACACGACGAACAGCCTTGCGAGGTGAAGAGTTCGACCACGGCGCGCGGATCGGCACAAACCGGCGTCACCACGGTGAAGATTGCGCAGACACCAAGCGTTCGCGACAGGCGCGACACCATCGCGCCGGCTGCCGCCGTTTTCGGTTCTGGCAAATCAGACATGCCGTCAATCCCTCGGAAGCATGATGCCCCCATCAGCCGGAAGGCGGCCCCTTGATAGGCCGCCCTCTGGTAGCTCGCTACTCACTTCGCGGTGAGGCTGTTCACGGATGCGTTTTTGGCGACTGGCACGCGTTAAGCGGCCAGATTGCGCAGCACATAGTGAAGAATGCCGCCATTCCGGTAGTATTCAAGCTCATCGAGCGTGTCGATCCGGCAAAGCAGCGACACCCGCTTCAGCGAGCCGTCCGAAGACACGATCTCCGCCGTTAACTTCTGGCGCGGCTTGAGATCACCCTGAAGGCCGCGAATCGTGACCTTCTCGTCGCCCTTCAGACCGATCGACTGCCACGACTCACCATCCTCGAACGTCAGCGGAAGCACGCCCATACCGACAAGGTTCGAGCGATGGATGCGCTCGAAGCTCTGGGTGATCACGGCGCGCACGCCAAGCAGGCGCGTGCCCTTGGCTGCCCAGTCGCGCGACGAGCCGTTGCCGTATTCGGCACCGGCGAACACCACCAGAGGCACCTGCTCGGCCTGATACTTCATCGCGGCGTCGTAGATCGACATCTGCTCGCCGTCGGGCCAGTGCCTGGTGAGGCCGCCTTCGGGGATATTGCCGTCAGCGCCCTTGAGCATGAAGTTCTTGATGCGGATGTTGGCGAAGGTGCCGCGCATCATCACTTCATGGTTGCCGCGGCGCGTGCCGTACTGGTTGAAGTCGGCGGGCCGCACCTGATGCTCGGACAGATACTTGCCCGCGGGCGAGGTCAGCTTGATCGAACCGGCCGGCGAGATGTGGTCGGTGGTGATCTTGTCACCGAACATCGCCAGGATGCGCGCATCGAGCACGTCCTTGATGGGCTCGGGCTCCATCTTCATGCCTTCGAAATACGGCGGGTTCTGCACGTAAGTCGAGCTCATGTTCCAGGCGTAGGTGTCACTGGTCACGGTCTTGATCTTGCGCCAGTTGGTGTCGCCCTTGAACACGTCGGCGTACTTCTTCTTGAAGATCGTCGAGGTGACGTACTTCTTGATGAAAGCGTTGATCTCGGCCGAGGTCGGCCAGATGTCCTTGAGATAAACCGGCTTGCCGTCCTTGCCCGTGCCGATCGGCTCGACATCGAGGTTCTTCGTCACGGTGCCGGCCAGCGCGTGTGCAACCACGAGCGGCGGCGAGGCGAGATAGTTTGCTTGCACGTCAGGCGAGACGCGGCCTTCAAAGTTGCGGTTGCCCGACAGCACGGCGGCTGCGACGATGCCGTTTTCGTTGATCGACCTGGAAATCTCTTCCGGCAGCGGACCGGAGTTGCCGATGCAGGTGGTGCAGCCGAAGCCGACGAGGTTGAAGCCGACCGCATCGAGATCCTTCTGCAATCCGGAGTTCGCCAGATACTCGGCGACCACCTGGCTGCCCGGCGCGAGCGATGTCTTCACCCATGGCTTGGCCTTGAGTCCCTTCGCGGCGGCCTTGCGCGCCAGCAGACCCGCAGCGATCAGCACGCTCGGATTCGAGGTGTTGGTGCAGGAGGTGATGGCGGCGATCACCACGTCGCCGTGACCGAGATCATGGGTGCGGCTTTCCACCGGGAAGCGCTGGTCGTGGCCTTCCGGTTTCTTGTATTCGCCGGTCAGCGCGGTGTCGAAGCCGCTGGCAACCAGCTCCAGCGGCACACGGCCTTCCGGACGCTTCGGACCTGCGAGCGACGGCACCACATCGCCGAGATCGAGCACCAGCTTTTCGGTGAACACGGGATCGAGCGAAGCCGAGGTGCGGAACAGGCCCTGCGCCTTGGCATATTTTTCCACCAGCGCGACGCGCGGCGCGGCGCGGCCGGACGTTTTCAGATAGTCGATCGCGGACTTGTCCACCGGGAAAAAGCCGCAGGTCGCGCCGTATTCCGGCGCCATGTTGGCGATGGTGGCCTTGTCGGCGACTGACAGATGATCGAGGCCGGGGCCGTAAAACTCGACGAACTTGCCGACCACGCCGAGCTTGCGCAGCATCTGCGTCACGGTCAGCACCAGGTCGGTCGCGGTCACGCCTTCGCGCATCTTGCCCTTGAGCTTGAAGCCGACCACGTCCGGCAGCAGCATGGAGAGCGGCTGGCCGAGCATGCAGGCTTCGGCCTCGATGCCGCCGACGCCCCAGCCGAGCACGGCGAGACCGTTGACCATGGTGGTGTGCGAGTCAGTGCCGACCAGCGAATCCGGATACGCGATTTCGAACGTGCCCTTCTTCTTGCCGACGGTCATTTTCTCCTTCTTGGTCCAGACCGTCTGGGCCAGGTATTCGAGATTGACCTGATGGCAGATGCCGGTGCCGGGCGGTACAACGGAGAAATTGGTGAAAGCCTTCTGGCCCCACTTCAGGAATTCGTAGCGCTCCTGGTTCTGCTTGTACTCTTCGGTGACGTTCTTGCCGAAGGCCTTGTTGTCGCCGAAGAAGTTCACGATCACCGAGTGATCGATCACGAGATCGACAGGGACCAGCGGATTGATCTTTTCAGCGTCGCCGCCGAGTGACTTCATCGCGTTGCGCATGGCGGCGAGATCGACCACCGCGGGCACGCCGGTGAAGTCCTGCATCAGCACGCGCGCGGGACGGAATGCGATTTCGTGTTCGAGGGTCTTCTTGCTCGCCCATTTCGAGAACGCGACAATGTCCGCCTTGGTGACGGTGCGATCGTCTTCGTTGCGCAGCATGTTCTCGAGCAGCACCTTCATCGAGTAAGGCAGCTTCGAAATGCCCTTGAGGCCATTCTTTTCAGCGGCAGGCAGGCTGTAATACACGTAAGTCTTGGCGCCGACCTTGAGGGTTTTCTGGCATTTAAAGCTGTCGAGTGAGGGCATGTGAACGATCCCAGTTCAAAAGTTAGAGACACCCGGCAAAAGGTATCTGGACACCGTCAAGAGCGAAGGGATTCAGGGTTGAACCGTGCTGTTTCCGGCGGCTGATTGTGTGCTGCACCAAGTTCCGGTTTTATAGAATCTTTCCAGTCTGTCCACCACACCCGCTATGGATTGTCTGCCTGTCATGCTCATTACGGCTGGAACAACAGCGCCCCTCCACAAGCCATCGGTCAGTCCATCATGAGGCTTACGGGTCAGGGTCTGGAATGCGTCAGGGGCGGGCGGAGCATCTTTTCCGGTCTCGATTTTGAGGTTCCCGCAGGGCAGGCGCTGGCGGTGACCGGCATCAACGGGGCCGGCAAGTCGTCGCTGCTGCGAATCCTCGCGGGGCTGCTTCCGGCCGCAGGCGGCGCCATTGTCCTTGAGGGCGGCGAGGCGGATCTCACGCTTGCCGAACAGGCGCATTATCTCGGCCACCGCGACGCGCTGAAACCATCCCTCACGGTGCTGGAGAATCTCGATTTCTGGCGGAATTTCCTTGGCGGCGAAACCATCGACGGCACCGCCAGCCTCGAGGCGGTGGGACTTGGCCATGCCGCGCATCTGCCATCGGCATTTCTGTCGGCCGGACAGCGCCGCCGCCTGTCGATCGCGCGGCTGATCGCGGTCAATCGCCCGGTCTGGCTGCTGGATGAGCCAACCTCGGCACTCGACACCTCCGGCCAGGCCATGGTGGGTGGCCTGATGGGCGCGCATTTGCGCAGCGGCGGAATCATTCTCGCCGCGACCCACGGACCGCTCGGCATTCCAACACAGGAATTGCGGATCGGCGGTGGCGCGTGATGTTCAAGCGGTTCGCGCCCTTTTCTTCCCCTCTCCCCATAGCCTGTCGAAGACGGGCGTGGACGCCCTTTCGGTGGGAGAGGGTGCTGAGCGGCGAAGCCGCGAAGCGGGTGAGGGGTTGTCCTCACCGATGCACTTATACCCCTCACCCGGCTCAGTCTCGCTGCACTCGGCTTCGCCACCCTCTCCCACAAGGGGAGAGGGTAAAAAGGGCCACCGCATCATGACCGCTCTCGCCGCACTCGTTCGCCGTGACATCGCCGTCGCACTGCGCGCCGGCGGCGGCGCGCTGATCGGCGTGCTGTTTTTCGTCTCGGTCGTGGTGCTGATGCCGTTCGCGCTCGGGCCGGATCTCGCGCTGCTCAAGCGCATCGGTCCCGCCATCCTCTGGCTCGGCGCCATGCTGGCGAGCCTGCTGACGCTGGATCGCCTGTTCACCGCCGATCTGGACGACGGCTCGCTCGATCTGATCGTGATGGGCCGCACGCCGCTGGAATTGAGCTGCGCGGCGAAAGCGCTGGCGCACTGGCTGGCCGCCGGCGTGCCGCTGATCGTGGCGACACCCATTGTCGGCATCCTGCTCAATCTCGATGCTGATGCCACATTCGCGGTCGCGCTGACGCTGTTGGCGGGAACGCCGGCACTGACCTTCACCGGCATGATCGGCGCTGCCCTTGCCGTCACCCTGCGGCGCGGCGGACTGCTGCTCGCGGTGGTGGTGCTGCCGCTTTCGATCCCGGTGCTGATTTTCGGCGTCGCTGCCTCGAATGCGGCCATCGCCAAACCCGGCGCATTCGGCACGCCATTCTCGATCCTGTGCGCGCTGTCGCTGGTCAGCCTGGTGGTTGGCCCGTTCGCCGCCGCGGCCAGTCTGCGGCAGGGGCTCGACTGATGCGGCGCCGCGTCCGATCAACTTTGCGCAAGCGCGGCATTCCGATTGCGCTTCGCCTGCTCCCTCTCCCGCTTGCGGGGGAGGGTTGGGGAGGGGGAATAACGCGGAAAATGCAAAGATTTCGCCATCAGCGCCCCCTCTCTGCCTCTCCCCCGCAAGCGGGGGAGAGGACGACAACCGTATGCGTTCCTTAAACGCGTCTGAACCGCGCATTGCCTGCCGCCGCTGTCACGATTATCAGGAACCTCATGAGCCTCATCGACCTCGCCAACCCGACACGGTTCCTCGCACTGACCGAGCGCGTGCTGCCGTGGCTTGCCGCCGCGACCGCGGTCCTGCTCGCAATCGGCCTTTATCAATCGGCGATGGCGCCTGACGATTACCAGCAGGGCGCGACCGTGAAGATCATGTTCATCCACGTGCCGAACGCGTGGCTGTCGATGTTCGTGTGGGGCGTGATGAGCCTGGCCGCGCTCGGCACACTGGTCTGGCGGCATCCGCTGGCCGATGTCGCCGCGAAGGCCGCCGCTCCCATCGGCGCGGCGTTTACATTTCTGGCGCTTGTCACCGGCTCGCTGTGGGGCCGTCCGATGTGGGGCACCTACTGGGAGTGGGACGCGCGGCTCACCTCGGTCCTGATCCTGTTCCTGATGTATCTCGGCATCATGGCGCTGTGGCGGGCGGTGGAAGATCCCTCGCGCGCGGCGCGCGCGGCAGCGATCCTGACACTGGTCGGCGCGATCAACATTCCTATCATCAAGTTTTCGGTCGACTGGTGGAACACGCTGCATCAGGGCGCGTCGGTGATCCGCGCCGGCGGGCCGACGATGGACCGCGTGTTTCTGATTCCGCTGCTCATCATGGCTGTCGCCTTTTCGCTGCTGTTCCTGACGCTGCATCTGGCCGCGATGCGCAACGAGGTGCTGCGGCGGCGGGTGCGCACCTTGCAGATGATGCAAGCCAGCCGGCAGGCGGCGTGACCACGATGTCCCTTCTCTCGTCGCTCGGTCCCTACGGCTCCTTCGTCGTCACGTCTTATGCGCTGGCCGCCGTTGTCGTCGCGGCGCTCATCGTCTGGATTGCGCTCGACTTCCGCCGCCAGACCCGGACCTTGCGCAAGCTCGAAGCCAGCGGCATCACCCGCCGCTCGGCGCAACCGCCCGGCAAATCATCATGAGCAACCAGGGCGCGGCGCGGCCACGATCCCTTTCATGGCTGGTGGCGCTGCCGCTGATTGCCTTCGCCGTATTGGCCGGGCTGTTCTGGTTCAGGCTCGGCGCGGGCGATCCGGCGCGCATTCCGTCGGCCCTGATCGGCCGCCCGGCGCCGCAGACAAGCCTTCCTCCGCTCGAAGGACTGATCGCCGGCGGTGTGCAGGTGCCCGGCCTCGATCCCGCGGCGTTCAAGGGACAGGTCAGCGTCGTCAACGTCTGGGCGTCGTGGTGCGTGCCGTGCCACGATGAAGCGCCGCTGCTGCTGCAACTCGCGCAGGACAAGCGGATCCGCATGATCGGCATCAACTACAAGGATGCGCCGGACAACGCCCGACGCTTCCTCGGACGTTACGGCAATCCGTTCAACGCCGTCGGCGTCGATGCCAACGGCCGCGCCTCGATCGAGTGGGGTGTCTATGGCGTGCCGGAGACGTTCGTGATCGGCCGCGACGGGGCGATTGCCTACAAGCTGATCGGGCCGGTGACGCCGGAGAATCTGGATCGAGTGCTGAAGGCCGAGATCGAGAAGGCGCTGCGCAACCCCTGATCGCCCGCTCCGGCCGTCCAAAAATAATTTCGCGCTTTTATCTGCCGTTCATTTTGGAGCCATGGCGCGGCCACGAATTCGAACATACGCTATGCGTGTTGTAATCACTGTCCTGGAGGGACACCCATGCGTTACTCGAAACTTGCTTCGCTGACTGCCGCGACCCTCGCCGCCACGCTTTCCCTGGGCCTGCTCGCGTCGTCGCCATCGTTCTCGCAGGCGACGCAGCCGGCAACCGGCGGCAAGATGGCGCCTCCGCCCGCCGCAGCGACCGCGCCGAAGGCGGACTCGAAGATGGCGCCCGCGCCAAAGGCCGAGACCAAAGCCGAACTGCTCGACATCAACTCGGCGACCGCCGACCAGCTCAAGGCACTCAAGGGCATTGGCGATGCCTACTCCGCCGCGATCATCAAGGGCCGCCCCTACAAGGGCAAGGATGAGCTCGTGCAGAAGAAGATCGTGCCCGAGAAGACCTACGCCGAGATCAAGGACAAGATCATCGCGAAGCAGAAGTAATTCTGCGAACCACTTAACGAAACGCACCGGCAGTCATTGCCGGTGCGTTTTTGTTTGCGCCGTTCGTCCGGACGGCTGACTGGTCAGAGCGGCCCTTCCGGCAACTGGGGAAGATCGTCGGTGATCGTAAACCACGGCGCCTTGCTGGCGACATGGACATGGCGCTTCGGCCGGACCTGCGGATCGTCATCGAGCGGACCAAGCGGCAGGCCCAGATAATCCGGATAGGCGTCGAACTTGCTGAGGATCGGCGAGCCGCAAACCCTGCAGAAACCCCGATGGTTGCCAGGCGAAGACTCATAGAACGTGATCAGGTCTTCCCCTGCGACCCATTCGAAGTGCTCCGTCTTCACCGCCGCGCGGCTACGGAAGGCGCTGCCCTGCGCCTTGCGGCACATCGAGCAGTGACAGTTCATGGCGTCGAATAGCCGGCCGTTGATCCGGTATTTGATCCCACCGCACAAACAGCTTCCACGCATCAACCATAACCTTTCTGAACAACAGGCGGCGCTCTCAGCTCCTGGTGATATCACCGCGCTCGGTGTCGCTGGCCGCGTCGGTCGCAGGCTCGATGCTGAAGCGCTTGATCAGCGGCGTCTGCGCCATGGCAAAGATCGCCGTGATCGGGATCACGCCGAACGCCTTGAACGACACCCAGAAATCCGTGCTCTGGGTGCGCCAGATGATCTCGTTCAGCACCGCCATCCCCGCAAAGAAAAACATCCAGCGGGTCGTGAGCAGCCGCCAGCCCGCAGGCGTCAGATTGAACATCTGGTCGAACATGATGGCGATGAACGAACGGCCCATTAGCAATCCGATCCCGAGCGTGACGGCGAACAGCGCATAGATGATGGTCGGCTTGAGCTTGATGAACATCTCGTCGTGAAAGAACAGCGTCAGCCCGCCGAACACCAGCACGATCACCGCGGTGACGATCGCCATCAGCGGCACATGGCGCGTCACCACGTAGGACGCGATGATCGCCGCGACGATCGCAACCATGAATGCGCCGGTGGCGACAAACAGTCCGAACTTCGCGTTGGCTCCAAAGAAGATCACCAGCGGCCCAAGCTCGGTCGCGAGCTTGAACAACGGATGCGGCGCGGGCTTGTCCGAAACGGCCATGCTCAATTGTCCTGTCCTGCAATCGCACGCGCGAAATCGCGTGCGGTGAACGGCGCGAGATCGTCGATCCCTTCACCGACGCCGATGAAATGCACCGGCAGCTTGTACTTCTCCGACAGCGCCACGAGGATGCCGCCGCGCGCGGTGCCATCGAGCTTGGTCATCACCAGACCCGTGACGCCCGCCGTCTTGTGAAACGCATCGACCTGCGACAGGGCGTTCTGCCCGACGGTCGCATCGAGCACCAGCAGCACTGCATGTGGCGCCGATGCATCGACCTTGCCGATCACACGCCGCACTTTCTCAAGTTCGACCATCAGCTCGGTCTTGTTCTGCAACCGCCCGGCGGTATCGATCAGCAGCACATCCATGTTCTGCGCCTTCGCGGCTTCCACTGCCTCGAAGGCAAGGCTCGCCGAATCCGAGCCTTGCGCGCGCGCCACCACCGGCACCTTGTTGCGTTCGCCCCACACCTTTAGCTGCTCGATGGCGGCGGCGCGGAACGTGTCGCCCGCCGCCAGCATCACCTTGCGACCCTCGGCGGAGAGTTTCGCGGCGAGCTTGCCGATCGTGGTGGTCTTGCCGGAACCGTTGACGCCGACCACCAGAATGACGAACGGTTTTTGCGAGGTATCGATTTGCAGCGGCTTCGCCACGGGCGCGAGAACTTTCTCGACTTCGGTAGCGACAATAGTTGTCACGTCCTCCGCCGACACCGACTTGTCGTAGCGGCCTTTACCCACGGCTTCCGAGATGCGCGCGGCGACCTCGGTTCCAAGATCGGCGCGCAGCAACACATCCTCGATGTCATCGAGCATGGCGCGGTCGAGCTTGCGCTTGGTGACAAGATCGGCCACCGCCGTTCCGAGCGAACTCGACGTGCGCTTAAGGCCGGCGGAGAGCCGACGCCACCAGCTCTGTTTGGGTTCTTGCGTGCTGTCGTTCATGCGGTGGGTGTGTTACCCGGTTCAGGCTACAAACGAAAGTCGCTCGATTACAATGGATACGCCGCAACCGACACCGGAAGAGATGCAGGCCCGCGTGCTTCACCGCGACGGCTTGATGCTGGTGATCGACAAGCCGGCCGGGATCGCCGTGCATAAGGGGCCGAAGGGCGGCCCCAATCTGGAAGCCTCGTTCGACGCGCTGCGCTATGGCCTGCCGCGCCCGCCGGTGCTGGCCCACCGGCTCGACCGTGACACCTCGGGTTGTCTCGTGCTGGGACGCCACCGCAAGGCGACAGCGTCGCTCGGCCTGCTGTTCAAGCATGGCAAGATCGACAAGACCTACTGGGCTGTGGTCGAAGGCGGTCCCGATGCGAATGAAGGCGAGATCGATATTCCGCTGGGGCGTTTGGACGCGGAGCGGGGCTGGTGGCAGAAGCCGGACCCGAATGGCCTGCCGTCAAAGACAACATGGCGCGTGATGGGACGCGGCCAGGATGAAAAGGGAGCGCGCCTGACCTGGCTCGCCATGGAACCGATTACCGGGCGCACCCATCAACTGCGCGTACACTGCGCGGCGAGCGGCTGGCCCATCGTCGGCGACAACATCTACGGCAACGGACCAAGATTCGGCGAACCGTCGCTGCATCTGCATGCCCGCGAGATCGTGATTCCGCTGTCGAAGAACAAGCCGCCGGTGCGCGTTGTCGCGCCTGTTCCTGTGCATTTGCAGGAACGGCTGAAGGCGTGCGGATGGAATGGTGAGGAAGCGGCACCTGCGGCAATGGCAACAGAGGGTGCCTGAAGCACACAACAATGTCGTCCCCGCGAAGGCGGGGACCCATAACCACCGCACGTCGTGGCGGCGGCGAGAAAGTTGTCCCGGCATCATCCTTAAATCGATAGCGCAGGGAGTTTAGGTCCCCGCCTGTGCGGGGACGACGTGGAGAAGTTACGCGATACGCACAACAACAAACGGTCAAACAAAAAGGGCTCCGGAATTTCCGGAGCCCTTCGTTGTTTCAGCAACCGCCAAAATCGGCGGCGATCTTACTTGTCGCGCTTCTTGAGCGCGTTGCCGAGAATGTCGCCCAGCGTCGCGCCCGAATCCGAAGACCCGTACTGCGCGATGGCTTCCTTCTCCTCGGCGACTTCCAGCGCCTTGATCGAGACCTGCACCTTGCGCGCCTTCTTGTCGAACTGGATGACGCGGGCGTCAACCTTTTCGCCAACCGCGAAGCGCTCGGCGCGCTGGTCGCCGCGATCGCGAGCGAGTTCAGAACGCTTGATGAAGGTGGTGAAGTCGGTGCCGGTGATCTGAACTTCGATACCGGCTTCCTTCACCTCGATGATGTCGCAGGTCACGACGGCGCCCTTCTTGACATCGCCTGGTTCTGCGAACGGGTCGCCCTCGAGCTGCTTCACACCGAGCGAGATGCGCTCCTTCTCGACATCGACGTCCAGCACCACGGCCTTGACCATGTCGCCCTTCTTGAAGTTGTCGATAACCTGCTCGCCCGGCTGTTTCCAGTCGAGGTCGGACAGATGGACCATGCCGTCCACTTCGCCGTCGAGGCCGAGGAACAAACCGAACTCGGTCTTGTTCTTGACTTCGCCTTCCACGGTCGAGCCGACCGGGAACTTCTCAACGAAGACTTCCCACGGATTGCGCATGGTCTGCTTGAGACCGAGCGAGATGCGGCGCTTGGCCGAATCCACTTCGAGAACCTGCACTTCGACTTCCTGCGAGGTCGAAACGATCTTGCCGGGGTGCATGTTCTTCTTGGTCCACGACATTTCCGAAACGTGGATCAGGCCTTCGATGCCCGGCTCCAGCTCGACGAACGCGCCGTAGTCGGTGATGTTGGTGACGCGTCCGGTGAAGCGCGAGTTCAGCGGATACTTCGCCTCGATGCCCTGCCATGGATCGTCCAGCAGCTGCTTCATGCCGAGCGAAATGCGGTGGGTCTCGTGATTGATCTTGATGATCTTCACCTTGACCGTCTGGCCGATCGCCAGCACCTCGGTCGGATGGTTGACGCGGCGCCATGCGATGTCGGTGACGTGCAGCAGGCCGTCGATGCCGCCGAGGTCAACGAACGCACCGTAATCGGTGATGTTCTTGACCACGCCGTCGATGACCTGACCTTCTTCGAGGTTCTGCACCAGTTCCTGACGCTGTTCGGCGCGGGTCTCTTCGAGAACCGTGCGGCGCGACACCACGATGTTGCCGCGGCGGCGGTCCATCTTGAGGATCTGGAACGGCTGCGAGTTGTTCATCAGCGGCGCGACGTCGCGGATCGGACGAATGTCCACCTGCGAGCGCGGCAGGAAGGCGACAGCGCCGTCGAGATCGACGGTGAAGCCACCCTTGACCTGATTGAAGATAATGCCGTGAACCTTCTCGTTGTTGTTGAAGGCCTTCTCGAGCTTGCCCCAGCTTTCCTCGCGGCGCGCCTTGTCGCGCGACAGCACGGCTTCGCCGAGTGCGTTTTCGATCCGGTCGAGGAACACCTCGACTTCATCGCCGACCTTGAGGTCGCTCTCGCGGCCCGGGCCGTTGAATTCGCGCAAGGCCACGCGGCCCTCGGTCTTCAGGCCGACGTCGATGACGGCCATGTCTTTCTCAATTGCAACAACCTTGCCCTTGATGACGGAGCTTTCCTGCAGGTTGCCGCCTGCGAAGGACTCATCGAGCATCGCGGCGAAATCGTCGCGGGAAGGATTATAAGAAGTAGCAGTCGAAGCCATTTGTTCTCCAGATGCGGAATGCCGGCAGCGGGGTTAAGGGACGTATCGCGCATCCAGTGCCAAAGGTCCGCAACCTTTGACGACCGCGTCCGCAAAGAGGAATTGCGACAGCGGGCCGGCGTGTGCCTGCACGAACGATACGGTGCAAAATTTGATTGCCGCGCGGGAAGCGCGTGGTCTGCTGTCCGGAGCTGAGACGAAAATCGACCTCAAAAGACCGGGAGCGGGCATTCCTCCAATGACGGCGGGGACATGATAAAGTTGATTAGTCCCTCGGCCGGCCCGCTCGGACGGCCTCGACAATGTCGATGGCAGCCCGGACGCCGCTCTCTATATCCAACTGAGAGTTATCCAGCAAGTATGCATCCGGGGCCGCTTTTAAAGGCGCTGTAGCCCGGTTCCGGTCGCGCTCGTCGCGCTTCAGGATGTCCGCCAGCACCGCGGCCTCGTCCGCCGCCTCGCCCCGGGCACGGGCCTCCAGAGTGCGGCGGCGCGCCCGGACATGAGGGTCCGCCACCACAAAAATCTTCACGTCGGCATCCGGGCAGATCACGGTTCCAATGTCGCGGCCGTCGAGTACCGCGCCCGGAGGGTCCGCCGCAAACTGCCGCTGAAAGTTGATAAGTACTTCCCTGACCTTGGGAATTGCCGACACCACCGAGGCCGCATCACCCACTTTCTGGGTTTTCAGGACCGGATTGCCGAACTTTTCGGGGTCGAGTTCCATCGCCGCAGCGACCGCGAGGGCTTCGTTGCTCAGATCGGCCCCCATCTCCAGCAACGCCTGGGCGACCGCGCGATAAATCACCCCGGTGTCGAGATGGCGGTAGCCGTAATGGTGGGCCAGGCGCTTGCCGAGCGTGCCTTTCCCGGACGCCGCCGGGCCGTCGATGGCGATGATCATGAGAAATCCGCCCCTAAGCCGCGCATCATCGGGATGAAATCGGGGAAGCTGGTTGCGATGAACCCGGTGTCGTCGATTTTCACCGGCGCATCGGATGCCATGCCCATGACCAGCGCCGACATCGCGATGCGGTGATCCATATGGGTCGCGACCAACCCGCCGCCGGGCACATGACCCTTGCCCACCACGATCATATCGTCACCGGAAATTTCCACCTCGACGCCGTTGACGCGCAGCATGTCCGCGGTCGCCTCGAGCCGGTCAGATTCCTTGACGCGCAGTTCCTGCAACCCGCGCATGGTGGTGACGCCTTCGGCAAACGCGGCGGCAACCGCAAGCACGAGATACTCGTCGATCATCGACGGCGCGCGTTCCGGCGGCACGGTCACGCCGCGCAGCTGCGACGCGCGCACGCGGAATTGCGCCATCGGCTCGCCGGCATCGCCCCGCTGATGGCTCTCCTCGATCAAGGCGCCCATTTCGCGCAATGTCGTGAAAAGCCCCGTCCGTAATGGGTTTGTCATGATGTCGGTCAGCGTGACGTCGGATTCCGGCACGATCAGCGCGGCGACAATCGGAAACGCCGCGGATGAGGGATCAGCCGGCACGACCACGTCGGCGCCGCGCAGTTCAGGCTGCCCTGTGAGCGCGATCTTGCGGCCATGGGCGCCCTCTTTCGTCGTTACCACATGCGCGCCGAAATGCGTCAGCATCAGTTCGGTGTGATCGCGGCTGGCTTCCTGCTCGATCACGGTCGTAACGCCCGGAGCGGACAATCCCGCCAGCAGCACCGCCGACTTGATCTGCGCCGACGCGACCGGCGTGCGATAGGTGACCGGAATCGGATCGCGGGCACCTTGCAGGGTCATCGGCAGCCGTCCGCCGTCCGCGCTTGATGTCACGCGCGCGCCCATCAATTCCAGCGGGTCGAGAATCCGGCGCATCGGCCGCTTGCGAAGCGACGCATCGCCATCGAACGTCGCGGCGACTGGACATCCCGCCACCGCGCCCATGGCGAGGCGGCATCCGGTCCCGCTGTTGCCGAAATCGAGCGGCGCGTCCGGCGCCTTGAAGCCGCCGACCCCGACGCCGCGGACCGACCAGGTCCCCTCCCCGGTCCGCTCGACCCGCGCTCCGAGCGCGGCCATGGCCCTGGCGGTGTTAAGAACGTCCTCGCCTTCCAAAAGCCCAGATATCCGGGTTTCACCCACAGCCAACGCGCCCAGAATCAGGGCCCGGTGAGAGATCGATTTGTCGCCCGGAACGCGGACACGGCCGCTGAGAGCGCCCGCCGCACGCGATTCCAGCGGGGTTGGGTGGTCGGAATGGGTCAAGATGGCGTTTCCTCGCTGGTGTGGTAGTTCAGAAGCTCGCTTCGTTGCTCCGCGAGTCCTCAAGCGAGCTTCTGAACCTAAACCACACCAGAATCATAAGATTTGCGAGTGTCCTTCGAGGCCGAAGCTCGCATAAGAACCTGCTGCATGGCCGTGCGAGCTTCGGACTCGGGACACTCGGGTAGGCGGCTCCTACCACGGGGTTTACAGGACGTCACGGGCCGGTCATTTATCCCCCAAACCGCTATTGACAGCGGCGGCGCAACTAGCCAAGTGAAGCACCGCTTTTTCAAGACATTCTCAGGACTATAAACCGTGGCCAAAGCCGATCTCGGAACCAAGCGCATTTGCCCGACCACGGGCAAAAAGTTCTATGACCTCAACAAAAACCCGGTGATTTCGCCGTACACTGGCGAGATCGTGCCGATCGCGCCGGTGCCTCCGCCACGCACGCGCGCTGACGCAGCCGCACGCGCGGCCGCCGCGAACGCGGCCAGCATCGTGCCGGAGCCCGCGGAGGCCGAAGAATTGGTCTCGCTCGAAGAGGCCGACGCCGAAGAGAGCAGCGGCAAGGTCAAGGCCGTGCTGCCGGAATCCGAGGACGATATCGAAGTCGATGAGACCCTTGCCGACGACGACGATGATGATTCGACCTTCATCGCCGAGGACGAGGAAGACGACGAAGACGTCACCGACATCATCGGCGACGTCTCGGGTGACGAAGAGACTTGAGATAAGTTCTCAAGTGTGATTGTTCGGGCTGGCGCGCACGTCGCGCGCCGACTCAAATGTTCTAAACCGCGCTGTCCCACCGCGCGGTGAGGTGTTCGGGGCCATAGCTCAGCTGGGAGAGCGCTTGCATGGCATGCAAGAGGTCGGCGGTTCGATCCCGCCTGGCTCCACCAGCCTCTCTCAAGATTTCAATCAGCGAAATTGATTTTAACGCGTGACGTTCGCTCACTGAACAGAGCGGCGGCGGCGTATGCGCGCGCGCATGGATGCCAATCGGCCGCGATATTGACGCCGCCATCCGAATTCTTTCAATGTGCCACACTGCATCGCTGCGGCATCATCTTTCATTCTCCGTTGATCGAAGGCTGACTCAATGACATCCCAAACCGCGACCGGGGCAATGGCCGGACTACGCGTGATCGACCTGACGCGCGTGCTTGGTGGTCCCTACTGCACGCAGATCCTCGCCGACCACGGCGCGGATGTCGTGAAGGTCGAACCGCCAGCCGGCGACGAGACGCGCGACTGGGGCCCTCCGTTCCACGACGACGACGCGGCTTATTTCATCGGCACCAATCGCAACAAGCGTTCGATCGCCCTCGACCTTGCGTCGGAAGGCGGCCGCGCGGTGCTGATGAAGATGCTCGAGACCGCCGACGTTCTCACCGAAAACTTCAAACCGGGAACGCTCGACAAATGGGGCATCGGCAATGATTTTCTGCGCGAGAAATTCCCCAGGCTTATCCACTGCCGCATTTCCGGATTCGGCGCGGACGGACCGCACGGCGGACACCCGGGCTACGACGCGATCATTCAGTCCATGGTCGGCCTGATGGCCTCGACCGGATCGCCGCAGAGTGGCCCGACCCGCATTGGCGTCGCACTCGTCGACATGACGACGGGGCTTTATGCCGCTGTCGGCATCCTGATGGCGCTGGCGGAACGCGCCAGGTCCGGCAAGGGTCAGTTCCTCGAGACCACGCTCTATGAAACCGGCCTCGCGATCATGCATCCGCACACCGCGAACTATTTCCTCCATGGCAAGCCTCCGGCGCTCACCGGCAACGAGCATCCGAACCTCGTTCCTTACGCAGTGTTTCCGGCGCGCGACGGCGACATCTTCATGGGGGTGGGCAATGACGGCACCTTCCGCAAGCTGATGAAGGAGCTCGGCAAGCCCGAGCTCGGGACCGATCCGCGCTTCGCGCGCAATCGCGACCGTATCGCGCATCGTGACGAGTTGCGCGCCGTACTCGTTGATATCCTGAAGGACGAGGACAGCGAGCCGCTGTGCCGCCGTCTGCTCGCGGCGGGTCTTCCGGCCGGCCCCGTGCAATCAATCGACAAGGCGCTGGCCAACGAGCACACCAAGCATCGCGGCGATATCATCGAAAAGGACTGGTACAAGGGCGTCGCCTCGCCGATCCGTTTCGATCGCACCAAGGCCAGCCTGCGCCGCGTGCCGCCGAAATACAGCCAGCATACCGACGAGGTTCTCGGAGAGTTCGGCTACTCGGCGAAAGAGATCGCCGACCTTCGCGCCTCCGGCGTGGTAGTCGGGGAACGCAAGCGCTAGTGATCCGGTTCTGACATTCGTATTGTATCTTCCGCAGGCACTTTTGCGAATGTCAGAACCAAAGGATCACTAGAATCATAGTTTGCTAGTGTCCTTTCGTATCCGACGTTCGCTCGGAAGGTGCTGAGAAATGAAGCGAACGTCAGATACGGGACACTAGCCCTCGCTCGGGACGACGGCCATTGTGACCGTCGCCCTGACAGTGATCAATTCGCGCATCGGCGGATTGCCTGCATCACGGCCCTGAGGCCGTCTGCGCCCAAGGTCGAAGCCATTTAGGGCTTCCCACAGGCGACCCTCCCCGCTTACCATCCCGCGTCACCAGCACGTCATCCGGCGCTGTTACCCGCGCAACGATGATGACGGCTTCAGGGAGAAAATATCGATGACAATCCGCCAGATGGGCTTTCAGGCTTTCTTGGGCCTGGCTGCTTCGACCGTTCTTGCTTTTGCAACGCCCGCCCACGCTGTCACCGAGCTTCAGTGGTGGCACGCCATGACCGGCGGCAACAACGATATCGTCAACAGGCTCGCGGCTGATTTCAACGCCTCGCAGAGCGACTACAAGGTCGTCCCTTCCTTCAAGGGAAGTTATCCCGACACCATGAATGCCGGCATCGCCGCATTCCGCGCCGGCAACGCACCGCACATCATCCAGGTGTTCGAGGTCGGCACGGCGACGATGATGAGCGCCACGGGCGCCATCAAGCCGGTCTACCAGCTCATGAAGGACGCCAACGAGCCGTTCGACCCGAAGGCCTATCTCCCCGCGATCACCGGCTACTATTCGACCGCGAAGGGCGACATGCTGTCCTTCCCCTTCAACTCATCTTCGATGGTGATGTGGGTCAATCTCGACGCGCTGAAGAAAGCCAGCATCGCGGAGATTCCGAAGACCTGGCCGCAGGTTTTCGACGCCGCGAAGAAGCTGAAGGCGGCCGGATACACCACCTGCGGATTTTCCAATGCGTGGGCATCCTGGGCGCATATCGAACAGTTCTCCGCCTGGCACAATGTCGCGATCGGCACCAAGGCGAACGGCCTCGATGGTTTCGACACCGTGCTGAAGTTCAACTCGCCGCTGCACATCAAGCACCTGCAGAACCTGATCGACCTGCAAAAGGACAAGACCTACGACTATTCCGGCCGCGCCAATGCGAGCGAAAGCCGTTTCGCCTCCGGCGAGTGCCCGCTGTTCCTGACCTCGTCCGGCTACTACGCCACTGCCAAGGGCACCGCCAAGTTCGCGTTCACCTCCGCGCCGATGCCGTATTATCCGGACGCCGCCGGAGCGCCGCAGAACTCGATCATTGGCGGCGCGTCGCTCTGGGTGATGGGCGGCAAGAAGCCCGACGAATACAGGGGCGTCGCCAAGTTCTTCGCTTTCCTGTCCGACACCAATCGTCAGGCCAAGCTGCACCAGGAATCCGGCTATCTGCCGATCACCAAGGCGGCCTATGAGAAGACCAAGGCGGACGGCTTCTACGAAAAGAACCCGACGCTACAGACACCGCTGAAGGAGCTCACCAACAAGGAGCCGACGGAGAATTCACGCGGCTTGCGTTTCGGCAACATGGTGCAGATGCGCGACCTCTGGGCGGAAGAGCTTGAGGCCGCACTTGCCGGCCAGAAGACCGCCAAGGATGCGCTCGATGCAGCCGTCAGCCGCGGCAACGCCATGCTGCGGACGTTCGAGAAAACCGCGAAGTAGGCCGGGTGTTTACTCGCACGACCGCGCGCGTCGCGTCAGTATCCCCCCTCCCCCTCGCGGGGAGGGGTCAGGGAGTGTGCGGCATCCACTCCAGCGCGACCGAATAGCCGCCAATGGAAAAGACCGCCACCTTCAACAACAAGCTGCTGCCATACCTGCTGCTGACACCGCAGCTCGTCATCACTTTCGTATTCTTCTACTGGCCCGCAAGTCAGGCGGTCTGGCAATCGTTCAAGCGCGAAGATGCATTTGGCCTTGCGTCGGAATTCGTCGGTCTGGAGAATTACGAGGCGCTGTTCGCGCAGCCTGAATATTACAAGGCGATGCTGACGACCGTGGTGTTCTCAACCCTCGTCGCGCTGCTGTCGCTCAGCATCGCTCTCCTGTTTGCCACCCAGGCCGACAAGAACCTGAAAGCGGCGCCGGCCTTCAAGACCCTCCTGATCTGGCCCTATGCCGTAGCGCCGGCGATCGCCGGCGTGCTGTGGATCTTCATGTTCCATCCCTCGCTCGGCACGCTGGCGCGCCCGCTGCGCGCGTTTGGCTTCGACTGGAATCCGCTGCTGAACGGCAACCACGCCATGACCCTGGTTGTGATGGCCGCGGTCTGGAAGCAGATTTCCTACAACTTCCTGTTCTTCCTCGCCGGTCTCCAGGCGATTCCCAAGAGCGTACTGGAAGCCGCCGCCATCGACGGCTCCGGTCCCCTGCGCCGGTTCTGGACCATCGTCTTTCCGCTCTTGTCGCCAACCATGTTCTTCCTGCTGGTGGTGAATGTTGTCTACGTCTTCTTCGACACATTCGGCATCATCGATGCCGTCACAGGCGGCGGCCCGGCCGGCGCGACCACAACCATGGTCTACAAGGTCTACGCCGACGGACGCCTCGGCGGCGATCTCGGCGGCTCCGCTGCGCAGTCCGTGGTGCTGATGGTGATCGTCATCGCGCTCACCGCTGTCCAGTTCCGTTATGTCGAACGCAAGGTGCAGTACTGATGGTCGAGCATCGTCCGCTGCGCGATTTCGTCGCCTATGCGATCCTGATCTTCGGCGTTTTCATCGTCGTCTTCCCGGTCTATCTGGCGCTGATCGCTTCGACGCACGACGCGGCCACGGTGGTCACCGGAAACATGCCGCTCTCCCCCGGTGGTCACACCCTCGAAAATTATTACCGGGCGATCTTCGTCGGCGGTTCACGCGCCAGCCGCGAGCCGGTCGGTCACATGCTGATGAATTCTTTCATCTCCGCGATCGGCATCGCGGTGGGCAAGATCTGCATTTCGATCCTGTCGGCATTCGCCGTGGTGTATTTCCGCTTTCCTTTCCGCAAGACCGCATTCTGGATTATCTTCGTCACCTTGATGCTGCCGGTCGAAGTCCGCATCTATCCGACCTACAAGGTGGTCGCCGATCTGCACATGCTCGACACCTATGCCGGGCTGATCCTGCCCCTGATCGCCTCGGCCACCGGCACGCTGCTGTTCCGGCAGTTCTTCATGACCATCCCCGACGAGCTTCTCGAGGCGTCGAAGATCGACGGCGCCGGTCCGTTCCGCTTCTTCAAGGATACCCTGCTGCCGCTGTCGATCACCACCATCGCCGCGCTGTTCGTGATCCAGTTCATTTACGGCTGGAATCAGTATCTGTGGCCGCTGCTGATCACCACGCAGGATTCGATGCAGACCATTGTGACCGGCATCAAGAAAATGCTGACGACAACGGACGAACTGGCGGAATGGCAGCTGGCGATGGCGACTGCCGTGCTGGCAATGCTGCCGCCGGTAGCTGTCGTGATCCTGATGCAGAAACTGTTCGTCCGCGGGCTGGTCGAGACCGAGAAGTAGGAATCAAGAGATGGCTAACGTCATTCTGCACGATGTCCGCAAGACCTATCCCGGCGGCGTCGACGCCATCAAGGGCATCAACTTCGAGGTTGGCGACGGACAGTTCTGCGTGCTGGTCGGACCCAGCGGATGCGGAAAGTCCACGCTGCTGCGCATGGTGGCGGGACTGGAGACCATCACCGGCGGCACCATCGACATCGGCGGCCGCGTGGTCAACGAGATCGAGCCGGCCGACCGCGACATCGCCATGGTGTTTCAGAACTACGCGCTCTATCCGCACATGAGCGTCTACAACAACATGGCCTACGGCCTGCGCAATCGCGGCATGCCGAAGCCCGAGATCGATACGCGCGTCCGCGAGGCCGCGCAGATTCTCGAAATCACGCCGATGCTCGAGCGCAAGCCACGGCAATTGTCCGGCGGCCAGCGCCAGCGCGTCGCCATGGGACGCGCCATTGTGCGGCAGCCGAAGGTGTTCCTGTTCGACGAGCCGCTGTCGAATCTTGATGCCAAGCTGCGCATCGCGATGCGGGTCGAAATCCGCAAGCTGCAACGCCGCCTCAAGACCACCTCGATCTACGTCACCCACGATCAGCTGGAGGCGATGACGCTCGCCGACATTCTGGTGGTGATGAACGGCGGCGTGGTCGAGCAGATCGGCAAGCCGCTCGACATCTATCGCAAGCCCGCCACCACCTTTGTCGCGTCTTTTATCGGCGCGCCGCCGATGAATCTGCTGCCGGTGAAGGCGAACGATCTTGGCGGGCTGCTTGACGCGTTGCAGATCAAGGCGCCCGGAGACGCCATCCTCGGCGTCCGTCCGGAAGACTTCGCCATCGCCGGCGCGGCGCAGGGAGGACTCGCGCTCGAACTCGTGGTGGACGCCATTGAGCGGGTCGGCGCGGAAACATTCGTCTATGGCACGAGGGCGCGCGACGGCGACGGGCCAACTGTCAGCGCCAGGCCGGGCGAGCTGCCTCCCGGCGAGATCATCGTCCGGTTGCCCGGAGAAGCCGCCCCCGCCGTTGGCGAGCGAATCAGGGTTTCTGCAACGCGGGATAAACTGCACCTGTTCAGCGCCGACGGCCGCAGCCGGCTGGCCGGTTAGCTGGTTTTGCCTCTGTTTACGGGCGGTTAGAGGCGCTTGAACAACGCAACCGGCATCGCCATATTTGTTTCAACCGGCAGGCCGCAAGGCTGCCGGGAACCCAGGAAGGAGTGCCGCAAGGGCTCCGACCCAAAGTCGCTTCGAGAGGACTTTGTGAATGTCTCGTGTTCCTTCGCTATCGAGTCCGTTCCTTTTGGGATTCGACGAAATCGAGCGTGCGCTCGATCGCGTCGTGAAAGGCGCGGATGGTTATCCTCCTTACAACATCGAGCGGTGCGGCCGTGATGACGGCCAGCCCGAGCGCCTGCGGATCACGCTGGCGGTCGCAGGGTTTACCCGCGACCAACTCGATGTAACCACTGAGGAAAACCAGCTCGTGATCCGGGGCCGCCAGCAGGACGACAAGACCCGGCAGTACATCCACCGCGGCATCGCCGCGCGGCATTTCCAGCGCACCTTCGTGCTGGCCGACGGGATGTATGTCATCGGCGCAGACCTGAAGAACGGCCTGCTGTCGATCGATCTGGCTCGTCCCGAGCCTGAACGGGTCGTTAAGACGATAGCCATCAATGAGCACGAATAATGGAACGAGTAGCGGACTCGACCGCTTAACACCTACAAGGAGTCGAGACCATGACTGAAGGTAATGTCATCTTCGAACCCGCCGTCTCTCCGGAGGCGCTGGCTACTTTGGGCGAAGGCCATATCGCTTACGTCAAACAGATTCGCTCGGAAGACGTGCCGGGACTTTTCCCGCAGGCACCGCAGATCGCGCCCGGCCTGAAGCTGTTCGCGCTTCACGCTGCCGACGGCACGCCGATCATGCTGACCGACAGCCGCGAGGCGGCGATCGCGAATGCATGGAGCAACGAACTCGAGACCGTCAGCGTTCACTGAGCAGGCCGCAAGCCGCGCAGGAATGCGACGATCGTAAACGAAGCGGTAGCGCGGCGAGCGCTGCCGCTTTTTGTTTGAGGGTATGTTGTATGTTGTGCAGCTTATGGCTTTAGCCGCTTCAGTTCGGCGACGGCGGCTTTGGCTTCGAGCAAATCCTTGGGGCACGACTGGGCGGCGGCGTCCAGAGCCTTCAGCCCCTCCTCCACGTTCCCGTTAAGCACGTACCACTCGCCGACATAGAATTGTGTTTGGCAGCGAATGTTATTCGTCGATTCCGCAGCCATCAATTGAGCGGCAGAACGCTTCCCGAGATAAAGCTCTGCCAGAGCGTAGGGCCAAATCTCGATCGGAAGTTGTTTGGCGTTTGCCTCCAGTTCTGTTTCCGCCATCTCCCCCGCACGCTTGCGCGCTAGATAAAGAAACAGCGTTACGTAAATATCGCGTCGTAATGCAAGGGCACGTGAAAGATCGCTGGAAGCACCCCTGAAGTCGCCTGCCAAAAACTTCATCAACCCCAGAGATCTGGCGTATGTAAAATTCTTTGGATCGAATTCCATTGCTCGCGCGTAATCGGCAACCGCCGCCTCGTAATCTCCCTTACGTTCGTAGGCGCTTCCGCGATTGCGGTAGGCGTTTGTGAAATTCGAGTCCGTTTCAATCGACTTGGTGAAATCGACAATTGCCCGATCGTAGTCGCCCTTGCCCGCATAGACATTGCCACGGCCATCGTAGACGCGGGCGTCCTTCGGACCGATTTCAATCAGCTTGGTATAGTCGGTAATTGCCTGATCATAGTCGCCCTTGTAGGCATAGGCGCTACCGCGGACGCCATAGGCGCTGTGATACTTTGGATCGATCTCGATAGCCTTGCTCGAATCGGCGATAGCTCGCTCGTAATCCCCCTTGCGAGCGTAAGCGTTACCGCGGCCAGCGTAAGCGCTGGCGTCCTTCGGCTTGATTTCAATCAGTTTAGCATAATCGGCAATTGCCTGGTCATACTCACCCTTACGCGACAACGCGTTGCCGCGGCCACCATAAGCACCAAAGAGTTTTGGATCGATCTCAATTGCTTTTGTGAAGTTGGCAACTGCCCGGTCCATGTCGCCCTTTTGAGCGTAGACATCTCCGCGCGCAGCATGCACGCGGGCATCTTTTGGGTTGATCGCTATCGCCTTCTCGGCGTCGGCCATGGCTTGATCAAACATGCCCTTCCGGGCGTATGCCAATCCGCGATTTGCGTAAGGCCTGAAATCCCGTGGATCGAGCGCTATAGCTTGGGTGGCGTCGGCGATCGCACGATCATGATCTCCCTTGCCGCCATATGAGCCGCCACGCCTCACATAGGCCGGCGCGTACTGAACGTCGATCTCGATAGCCTTGTTGGCATCCACAATTGCCTGATCAAAATCAGCCTTGCGCCAGTGGGCTGTAGCGCGATTGGTCAGGACGACGGCCCGGCCCTTATCGTCGAGCTTGCCGGTCTCGAGCAGGCGCATGCACGACGCGATGGCCGCGTCGGCATCTTCGGCCTCGCACGATTTCCAGTCCTGATCGGTTTCAGCCAGAGCAATGAAGGGCGCGAATATGCAGACCAGCGCGATCAAGAACCGCTTCATCACGTTCTGCCCCCGCAGCTTCCAGCGCGTGAGGCGCTGCGGATTTTTCCGCAGATCAGCCTGAGCGCGCATCAAATGTTATACGCGGCCCGGTTTTACACAATGAGCTTACCGGTGGCGGGCTCTCGCTGCGCCATGGGTAGGAAGTCCGTTTCAGGCCGCCGTCGCCGGCGGCAGCGCCAGCACCGAATACAGCGCCTGCGCATCTTTTGACGCGCGCAGCTTCTTGGCGACGTCCTGATCGCGCAGCAGCCGCGCAATCCGCGCCAGCGCTTTCAGATGATCCGCGCCGGCGCCTTCGGGAGCCAGCAGCAGGAACACCAGATCGACCGGCTGACCGTCCATCGCTTCAAAGTCGATCGGACGATCCAGGCGCGCGAACAGGCCGGACAACTTGTCGAGCTTCGGCAGTTTGCCGTGAGGAATCGCCACGCCGTAACCAACGGCGGTGGTTCCCAGTTTCTCGCGCTGGAGAAGCACCTCGAAGATCGAGCGTTCGTTCTGGCCGGTGAGAACGGCGGCACGCGCGGCGAGTTCCTGAAGCGCCTGCTTCTTGCTGTTGACTTTCAACGCAGGGAGAATCGCCTCGGGTGCGACCAGATCGGTAATCGTCATGGAGCGTTCCGAGGGTGAGTTAAGCCGTTGGTGAACTTACAAAATTGGTCTCAGACCGGGCGGCGTCAAGGGCCATTCGAGCCAAAGTCTGGTCCGCATCCCTGAAAGGTCGCGGACCATAGTTAGGCTCGCCCTAGGCGTCAACCGGCTCTGCAACAGTCGGGGGATCCACCCAGCCGACATTGCCGTCCGGCCGCCGGTATATCACGTTCACCCGGCCACTGCCGCCATGCTGGAAAACCATCACCGCCGCTCCGGTCAGATCAAGTTCCATGACCGCCTCGCTCACTGAAAACCGCTTCAGCGAGGTCACCGCCTCCGCGATGATGACGGGATTGAATTCGGCGGCATTGTCGTCGGATGGCGCTTCAATCACATAGCTCGGCGCATCGAGACCCGGCCCGCCATATCCCGCGCCGTTGAGGTCGGACAGCGCAGCGGTGGCCGCATGCGCCTTGCGCGCGGAGCGATCTTTCAGACGGCTCTTGTAACGGCGCAGGCGCTTCTCGATCAGCAGCAGCGCCTGGTCCGCGCTCGCATAAGCATCGGCGGCCATGGAATCCGCCTCGAGCGTGATTCCCGAATCCAGATGAAGCGAGCAATCGGTGCGAAAGCCGAAACCATCCTTGCTGAGCGTGATGTGGCCTGAGTAGTTGCCATCGAAATATTTCCGGAGGACTTCCTCCGTTCGCTCACTGACGCGATCACGCAGGGCTTCACCGATGCTGATGCTTTTTCCAGAGACCCGGAGTGTCATGACGTTACCTCACTTTCGGACTGGCAGTTCGGACGGTCTCAGCGTTCCGCTTCTTGGTGGCGCAGTCAAGCGGTTGCTGTGTCGCGGGATCTGTCCACGGCCGGGGCAGCCGATGTTAATGCTGTGCCGAGCATGCTCTGCTTGTCGCGGCGGCGCTGCACGGACGAGGGAATACGCATGGCTTCACGATACTTCGCGACCGTGCGCCGGGCTATATCAATGCCGTCGCCATGCAATCGTTCCACGATGGTGTCGTCCGAGAGAATGGCCGTCGGGCTTTCCGCATCGATCAGCTGTTTGATGCGGTGCCGCACGGCTTCCGCTGAATGCGCATCGCCGCCATCGGCCGATGCAATCGAGGCGGTGAAGAAATATTTGAGTTCAAAGGTGCCGCGGTTGGTCGCCATGTACTTGTTCGCGGTCACCCGCGAGACGGTCGATTCGTGCATCTGGATGGCGTCCGCGACTGCCTTCAAATTAAGCGGACGCAGATGCGCGACGCCCTGCGTGAAGAAGCCATCCTGCTGGCGAACGATTTCGGTCGCTACTTTCAGGATCGTCCGCGCCCGCTGGTCCAGCGCGCGCACCAGCCATGTCGCGTTTTGCAGACAATCGGTGAAATAGGATTTGTCGCCATCCTTGCGGATGGTTTTCGACAGTTGCGAATAGTAGACCTGATTGACCAGAACTTTTGGGAGCGTGTCGCTGTTGAGTTCGACATGCCAGCCGCCGTCCGGTCCCGGACGAACATAGACATCCGGCACGACGCTTTGCGCCTTGGCCGATCCGAACTTCAGGCCGGGCTTGGGATCGAGATGGCGGATCTCGCCGATCATGTCGGCGATGTCCTCGTCATCGACACCGCAGATTTTCCGCAACGACGCGATGTCGCGCTTCGCCAGCAGATCGAGATTTTCAACCAGCGCCTGCATCGCGGGATCGTAACGGTCACGCTCGCGCAACTGGATCGCGAGACATTCGCTCAAACTGCGCGCGCACACGCCGGGCGGATCGAACTTCTGCAAAACCGCGAGGACTGCCTCGACGGCCTCTTGCGAGGCGCCGAGTTTTTCGTGGGCATCGCCGAGATCGGGCGGCACATAGCCCGCGTCGTCGACAAGATCGATCAGGTACTGCCCGATCATGCGGCTCGCCGGATCGGGGAATGCGACCGCCAGCTGCTCGGCGAGATGTCCGCTCAGCGTCGTCTCCGCTGCGACAAACGCTTCGAGATTGTAGTCGTCATCGTTGGAGGCGCCGCCGCCCCATTCGGTATAGGCGGTCGGCGCGGCATCCTGCGCATTGCGCGCAGCGGCGTCCGCGGGCTCCTCCGGAAACACGTTCTCCATGCCGGTGTCGAGGGTCTGCTCGATCTCGGTGCGGGTCCCGAGATCCGGGGCCATCCACTCCTCGGCGCCGGCCTCAAAGCTGTCCGAAGACCGTTCGCCGTCCGCGCCTGAGGAGAATTCCGCACCGTCGGAAAAGTCCCCGCCATCGGCCTCGGCGTGGCCGGAGGCGGGTTCGCCATGATCGGGGGCACCATCCTGATTTGCCCGCTCGAGCAGCGGATTGCGCTCAAGCTCGTCCTCGACGAAGGCCACGAGATCGAGATTCGACAGTTGCAGCAGCTTGATCGCCTGCATCAGCTGCGGCGTCATCACCAGCGACTGCGACTGGCGGAACTCTAATCTCTGCGTCAGGGCCATAAAAACCAGATCCGGTCCAAAAGTTGGTCCGTTTCTTGCTTATATCTTTCCTGCGCGCTTGTACACGGCTTGACGTTTTGAAAATTTGGGATACTGCGCCCGCCGCCCGAAATCCCTGATCAAGGTGAATCAGAGCCGGAATTCCTCGCCCAGATAAAGGCGGCGCACGTCCGGATCGTTGACGATTTCGTTCGGGTTGCCCTCGGTCAGCACCTCGCCTGCATAGACAATATAGGCGCGGTCGGTGAGCCCCAGCGTCTCGCGGACATTGTGGTCGGTAATCAGAACGCCGATGCCGCGCTGTGTGAGATGCCGCACCAGTTGCTGAATATCGCCGACCGCGATCGGGTCGATGCCGGCGAAGGGCTCGTCGAGCAGCATGTAGTTGGGACGCGATGCCAGCGCGCGCGCAATTTCGACGCGCCGGCGTTCACCGCCGGACAAGGCGATGGAGGGCGATTTCCGCAGCCGCGTGATGTTGAATTCGTCGAGCAGCGAATCCAGTTCGCGTTCGCGCTTGCGCTTGTCCGGCTCGACCACTTCCAGCACCGCGCGAATGTTGTCTTCGACAGACAGCCCGCGAAAGATCGACGCTTCCTGCGGCAGATAACCGATGCCGAGCCGCGCACGCTGATACATCGGCAACTGCGTCACATCGTGGCCATCGAGCTCGACGCGGCCGCGATCCGGCTTGATGAGGCCGGTAATCATGTAGAAGCAGGTGGTCTTGCCGGCGCCGTTCGGACCGAGAATGCCGACGGCTTCGCCGCGGCGGACATAAATGCTCACGCCATGCACGATCTTGCGCGTGCCGAAACTCTTCTCGACGCCGTGAACGGCGAGATAACCCGAGTGCTGCGCACGCGGTGTCGCGCCGTTAGACGCCGCGCGGCTGCGCGGCTGCTCTCGCGGCACATCCCGCGACAGATTGCGAGGAATGGGCGGCGCGTCATGCGTGAACGCGGACGGCTCATGGGGCGCAAGCGCCGGAGGATCGCGCGGGATTGCCGCGACGGCTTCGCGCCTGACCGGCGCGTTCTCGCGGCTGGTCAGAGGCTTCTCGCCCGCGGCCGGCTTGAAGATGTCGCCCATTCGCGCGGCCAAGGACGTGATGTCCTGGCGCAGGCCGTCCTGCTGCGAGCGGGCAAAGCCCTGCCGTCCACGCGCCGGGCCTCGACGACGAAAGATGCGCAGGAGATCCACCATGCCCGCTTAATTCAGCCTTTGGGTTGTTGCCTGAACATGATGGACCGGAGCCGTATTGCCCATCCCCAGATGTTCAGGGGCTGCGTGATACAGGCTTGCTGTTCCCGGTTCAACTGCTGCGCTTTCGGGGAGTCGCCAAGTCATTGAGTTTAAGCGGTTTTCCGGGAGCGCTCGGTGTTGTTGACGGTTGCGGGCCGCCGGAGTTGCCGCCTGCCGGCGCCCCGCTGGGAGCGGCCTGAAAGACGCCCTGCACGCGTCCGCTGTTCGATTCGACCCGGGAGACCCCGGTGGTGAGATCGACAACGAGGCGATCGCCACGCAGCACGTTCTTTTCCTTGGTCAGCAACACATTGCCATGCATCGTGACGGTATTGGCGCGCATGTCGAACACACCGCGATCGCCCGTGACGGTCGAATCCTTCTGCGTGACGATGACGCCGCCCTGCGCCTCAAGCCGCTTGATCGACGAGCTTCCGCTCGGGCCGGGCGTCGCGGATTTCATCGCCGTCTTCCTGGGGCCGGAAGGCTCGTTATCGTAGAACACCACCAGCGTCTTGCAGAGCATGGTGGTGTCGCCCTGCACAACCTTTACATTGCCGCTGAACGTCGCGGCCTTGTCCTTGTCGCGCATTTCGAGCGACGCGGCGTCGATCTGAATCGGCTTGTCGCGGTTCTGCGAAAAGCCCTGCATCGCGTTGGGCACACCCGTTGCCGAACTCTGGGCATGCGCATCCGCCGGGCAACACAGGACCGCCGCGAGCGCACCGACAGACAGCGCGCGCACGATCGCGCGCATGGCCTCAGGACCGTTGTAAATCTTCATCATCCCAAAAATCATCTTGCAGCAGCATCCCGCGCGGGAGCCTGAACGGCGTTCGGCGCATCCTTCGGCTCTTCCGGGATCAGGATCATCGAGACGCCGCCTTCGAAGCGCACCAGCGCGCCATTTTCGGTTATTCTGAGACGCCTGGCGTCGAGCGTTCCGTTCAGCAATTTCACCGCCACGGGTTCATCCGACGACACCGAGCCGCCGCCGATATCGACGGTGGCCTGGGTCAGCCGCGCCTCATAGCCCGTGGAGGATTGCAGGAAGATGTTGTCCTTCAGATCCAGCAACTGGGTTTTGGTATCGAACAGCCCGGTGCGCGCATCCATGGTGATGCCTGTCTTGTCTTCCATCTGAACTTTCGCGCGCAATTCGTTGAGTTCGACGTTGTTCGGTTTGGTCACGTCCTGAATCGCTGATTTGGCCCAAAGCTCATACGGGCGATTGTCCGGCGTGAAGCCCGCAAGGTGCGGCGAGTCCATCGTGATCTTGGTGCCCGAGACTCCGAGCTTGCCAATATCGATCGGCAGCTTTGAAAGAATCCTGAACGGGTTGAACAGCGAGATGCCGATGATCGTCAGCATCGCGGCGGCCACCATCACCGGCACGGCCAGGCGCATCTGGCGCACGCGGCGGCTATGACGCCGCGCTTTCGCATAGCGCGCATCCGCTCCAGCCTGATAGCTCTGGCCCTGAACCGACAAAACATGCTCCGAAACGCCGGGATGGCGCCGTCATTCTACGCAATGACGCACCATTTTGCAGCCCGGCATTTGTCTTGGCCCACCAAGCACTTGGCAAAGAGCAAAAAAGTGACGGAAACCGGGCAAACTTCGCTGCAAATGGCGGGATTGGGCCGCAAACGGCAGGATTATGAATGGGCGAAGATGTCGTCGTTTTCCCAGCCCTGAAGGTCGAGCCGCGCGCGGGCGGGCAGAAACTGGAAGCAGGCGGCGGCGAGCGCCTCGCGGTTCTCGCGCGCCAGCATCGCATCGAGCTTTTCGCGCAGCGCGTGGAGGTGCAGCACGTCGGACGCCGCATAGGCGAGCTGCGCATCGGTCAGTGACGCCGCACCCCAGTCGCTCGACTGCTGCTGCTTCGACAGATCGACGCCGAGCACCTCGCGCACCAGGTCCTTCAGCCCATGACGGTCGGTGTAGGTGCGGACCAGCCGCGAGACGATCTTGGTGCAGTAGACCGGCTCCGGCATCACGCCGAACGCATGAAACAGCACGGCGAGATCGAACCGCGCGAAATGAAAAATCTTGGTGACCTTGGGATCGCCGAGCAGCTTCTTCAGATTCGGCGCATCGGTGTGGCCGGCAGGAATCTGCACCACGTCCGCGGTGCCGTCGCCGTTCGACAACTGGATCACGCAGAGCCGGTCGCGGTGCGGGTTGAGCCCCAGCGTCTCGGTGTCGATCGCCACCGACTGCGTGTAGCGCGAAAGATCCGGCAGGTCGCCGCGATGCAGGCGGATGGTCATGGTCTGTCAAAACCTTTGCAGAGTGTTCGAATCGACGGGCCTAAACTACCGCCCAAATCCCCTGCCGACGAGGGGGAGGACGGGCCCAATCCGCTCCGCATAACCGCGCCCGTCCCCGTTGGCAATGACGATGGACCGGGTTGAAGCGCCTGCCGCAGGAGATATGCTGCCGCGATGGTCACAAAACGCCGCCGCGCATCCGCCCATCAAGCCGGGCTTGCGACGATTCACGAACTCGATCCCGCGCTCGAACTGATGTTTTTCGGCTGGCGCGGAATGACTGAAAAGGCCGACGCGTATCTGGCGACGGTCGGGCTTTCGCGGGTCCATCATCGCATCCTGTACGTCATCGCGCGCAAATCTGATGTGACGGTCGGATTGCTCCAGGACATTCTGGGCATCAGCAAGCAGGCGCTGCATCGCCCCCTGAAGCATCTGCTGGACCAGAACCTTGTCGTCTCCAGGCGCGATGCCGATCAGCATCGCTACAAGATCCTCGGCCTGACCTCGGCGGGCGAGAAGATCGAACACCGCGCGTCGGAGCTCGAGCGCCGGGTGATGAAGAAAGCTTTCTCAGAAGCCGGCGCGTCCGGCGCATCCGCATGGATGCGGGTAATGGCATCGATCGCCGACAGCACCTGACGGCGCAGTTCGCCGCCAGCCCTCCGGCGCCCTTACATCCTAAGGTCAACTATGTTGACATGAGGATGTCCCGCTGCCAGTATCTTCTAGACATCGTCCGGGGAGAGACGCGCATGGACAGAACTGCCGCGAGGGATTTTGCCCGGCATTGGGAAGCCAGCTGGCGAAAGGTCGATATCGACGCCGTCGTTTCTCACCTCGCCGACGATGCGGAAATGCGCAGCCCGCTTGCCGTCACCCTCACGGGATCGGCGGTCGTGAAGGGCGCGCCGGAGATTCGCAGTTACTGGCGGAAAGCTTACGGCCACATCCGGCAGGCCGATCTCCGGGTGCTGTCATCGAGCTGGGACGACGAGTTATCGCGTCTCACCATCTGGTGGCAGCTCGACGATGTCCGCGCCAGCGAGTTCATGGACTTCGGGCCAGACGATCGCGTGATCCGCAGCGAAGCGTTCTACGGGAAATGAAGGATCTCGGTATGTGGACCAACATTCTGCTGGGACTGGCTGCCCTCTGGCACGCCGCGGCTGCGTTTTATTTTCTGGGCCTGACTGGCCGGATGCTCGGATCGCACACATTCGAGCGGCCCGTGAATGTCGTCGCGCAGGACATGATGCAATTCCTCGGCGCGATGAACGTCTCGATTCTGGTCGCCTGCATTTACGGACTCATCGGCGGCGCCGCGGTCCAGACCGCCGTCCTGCTGATCGTCGCGGTTGCCAACCTGTCGCAGTTCGCCAAGGATATGCATGCTCATTCCACCGGCCGCTGGAGGCCACGGCTTGCCATGATCACGACCCTCGATGGGTTCTTTGGCTTCGTCTGCCTTGGCGTTTACGCCTATCAGGTCGCCTGAGCCGGCAGCCGGCAGCGCAAAATCGTCAGCGCCACAGCCCCAGCGCCGCCCACTTCGATTCGGGAATCAGTTCGCCGATCTTGTAGCTGAACGACAGCACCTTCATGTGGTCAGGCGATCCCTTGCATGCGAAGGAGAACGAATACCATCGCCCCTTGCTGCGGAAGGCGCCGCCCTTGCCGGTGACGGTGTCGCCCGCATGCCGCGGATGGGACAGCACGTCTGTCTTGGCGCGGTCGGGACGATAGGAATTGGCGTCGCGGTTGATCCGGCTCATGGCCTCAAGATCGCAGACCTGTTCCAGCCGTGTTTGCGGATCGAGCTTCTTCAGGCTTGCTGCGAACCGCGCGTCCATCGCAAGACACGGAGCGGCCGGAAACAGCGCGGCGATCAGGACAACGGCGTTAATTTTCACAAAAGCCCACCGAAACGCGGGATGAGGATGCACCGTTTCGGAAAACCTGACCTCCGGGGAGGAGGCCGTTTTCGAATCTATGGTGCCCAGGAAAGGACTCGAACCTTCACGGCCGTTAAGCCACTGGCACCTGAAGCCAGCGCGTCTACCAATTCCGCCACCTGGGCATTGGGTGCGGTTACTAAGGACAGGGCGCGCGCTTGTCAAATTGGGCTGGTGATGCGGGATTAGCCTGTACAGCGCGAGGATGATGGCGTATCGCGGAAATTGGCGGGGCCACCGTCCCCGCTTCGTTTATTTGCGCAGGAACCAGCCCATGTCAGCCCGTATCGATACGCTTGTCACGATCTTCGGAGGATCGGGTTTTCTCGGCCGGCATGTGATCCGGGCGCTCGCCAAGCGCGACTATCGCATCAGGGTCGGGGTCCGGCGGCCGGAATTGGCCGGTCATCTGCAACCCCTGGGCAGGGTCGGCCAGATTCACGCCGTTCAGGCGAATCTGCGATATCCGGCCTCGGTGCAGGCGGCGGCGCGCGGCGCGAGCGTGGTCGTCAACCTGGTGGGCATTCTGTCCGAGGGCGGTGCGCAGACCTTCGACGCGGTTCAGGCCAAGGGCGCGGAGACCATGGCACGCACGGCGAGCGAGATCGGCGCGCGCGTGGTGCATGTGTCGGCGATCGGAGCGGACGCGAACTCAACTTCGCGCTATGCGCGCGCCAAGGCCGCCGGCGAAGCGGCTGTGCTCGCGGCTGCGCCGGCGGCGACGATTCTGCGTCCCTCCGTGGTGTTCGGCCCCGAAGACCATTTCACCAACCGTTTCGCGGGCCTCGCGCGCATCTCGCCGGTGCTGCCGCTGATCGGCGGCGGACTGACGAAATTGCAGCCGGTCTATGTCGGTGACGTTGCCAATGCCATCGCCGATGCGGTCGACGGCAAGACCAGGCCGGGCGCGACCTACGAACTCGGCGGCCCCGAAGTGATGACCATGCGGGAGATCATCGAGGCCATCGTGAAAATCACCTATCGCGACACCATGCTGGTGTCGCTGCCGTTCCCGCTCGCCAAATTGCAGGCGTTCTTCCTGCAATTCGCGCCCGGCGACCTGAAGCTGACGCCGGATCAGGTCGAGCTTCTGCGCAGCAACAACGTGGTGTCGGAGGCTGCGAAAGCGGCGGGGCTGACGCTGGAAGGCTTGGGGATCACGCCGGATTCGCTCGAAGCTGTCGCGCCATCCTATCTCTGGCGCTACCGCAAAACCGGACAGTTCGCGCACAAGGACGCGTGATCTCTTTCCCTCTCCCGCAAGCGGGGGAGAGGGCAGGCAGAGCGCGCTTCGGGCATGTTTGAAAACTACTTCCCGAGCGCCAGCGCGATCAGTCCGAGCGAGCCGACGATGACGCGCCACCATGCGAACAGCGCGAAGCCGTGGCGGGTGACATAGCCCAGAAACGTCTTCACCACGATGATCGCCGTGATGAACGACACCACGAATCCGAATGCGATGATCAGGCCGTGGTCCATCGTCATCTCGCCGCGGTTCTTGTAGAAATCATACACAAACGCGCCGACCATGGTCGGGATCGCAAGGAAGAACGAAAACTCCGCGGCCGCGCGCTTGTCGGCGCCGAACAGCATCGCCGCCACGATCGACGCCCCCGAGCGTGACACGCCGGGGATCATCGCAGCGCACTGCGCGACGCCGATGCCGAGATACATCGGCAGCGAGAACGCCGTGGCGTCATGATAGCGCGGTTTGAAATCCTGCTGATCGACCCAGAGCAACACGGCGCCGCCGGCGATCAGCGTGAAGCAGACCACCCAGGGATTGAACAGCACGCTCTTGATGAAGCTTCCGAAAATCAGTCCGAGAACCACCGCGGGAAAAAACGCCAGCAATACGCCGATGACGAATCGCCGTGCCGCCGGATCGGAAAACATGCCGAGGGCGATACGCCACAACCGGCCGAAATAGATCACCAGAATGGCGAGGATCGCGCCGAGCTGGATCATCACCGCGAAGGTCTTCCAGAAATTATCCCGATCCAGATCCATGAATCGTTCCACAAGCAGCAAATGTCCTGTGGACGACACCGGCAGGAATTCGGTCACGCCCTCGACGATTCCGAGAACGAGGGCCTTCAAAAGATCAGCTAACATCTGGGGATAATCCGAAGTGCAAGTGGTCCGACCCTAACATTCGCACTCCATTGCAGCAGGCCATCTTGCGAATGTTAGGATCGAGGAACCACTCGCAAATGTTAAATTTCCGGTGGAGTTTTGGATTTGACATTCGCTTGCCTCATTCGTTGGGAGACGGGTAGCGAATGTCAAATCCACTCCACCAGCGGGTTCCTCAACCCGCGTTCTTGTCGCCCATTCGCCGTGTTGCCGCAACGGCAAATCCGTGAAATTGAAGATTGGCAAATGGCCTTTTGCCTGAGGAACGCCCAACAGGCGGTCCTGACGCGTTAACCGCCCTTCGAGACCCTTTGTTAAACCTAACCGGACTATCAAAAGATTCATGTTCACGCTGTTCCATCATCCGTTTTGTCCCCGATCGCGTTTCGTGCGCCTTGCTCTCGGTGAGCATGGGCTCGACATGCGGCTTGTGGAGGAACTGGTCTGGGATCGCCGCGAAGCCTTTCTCGCGCTCAATCCGGCAGGCGATACGCCGGTTCTGATCGCCGAGGGCACACCCGCGATGCCGGGACCGGGCCTGGTTGCCGAGTTTCTCGACGAGATCCATGGCGCACCGCTGGGTGATCATCGCTTGCTGCCGCGGGCCATGAACGACCGCATCGAGGTGCGGCGCCTGATGTCGTGGTTCAACGACAAGTTTTTCGAAGAGGCCAGCGGCCCGCTGGTGACGGAGCGCGTCTACAAGCGCTTCATGAAGCCCGAGCATGGCGGCGGCGCGCCATCCACCGATGTTCTGCGCGCGGCAAAGGCAAATGTGCGCTATCATCTGGCCTATATCGGCTGGCTGGCGCGGACGCGGAATTTTCTCGCCGGCGACCAGCTGACATTTGCCGACCTTGCCGCCGCAGCGCATCTGTCGGCGATCGACTATCTGGGCGATGTGCCATGGAACGAGGACGACGCAGCCAAGGCGTGGTACGTGCGGATCAAATCCCGCCCGTCGTTCCGGCCACTGCTGAACGAGTGGATGGCGGGCGTCCCGGCCTCGGCGCATTACATCGATCTCGACTTCTGACACCCGCGCACGCGACAGACGCCGCCGCGATCAAGGCCGCGCTGACCGAACAGGCCCGCGCCACCGGCTTCGGCACCATCGGCATCACCGATCCTGACGCTATCGAAGGCGCGCGCGAACGGCTGCAAACCTTTCTCGATGCCGGCTCGCACGGCGACATGGAGTGGCTCGCCAGCGAGCCCGCGCGCCGCGCCAGTCCGCGTGTGCTGTGGAGCGATGTGCGCTCGGTCGTCATGCTCGGGATGAACTACGGGCCGGACGAGAATCCGCTGGCGCTACTCGAGCAGAAAACGCACGGCGCGATCTCGGTCTATGCGCGCGGCGACGACTATCACGATCTCATCAAGAAGCGTCTGAAGACGCTGGCGCGCTGGCTGATCGCCCACGCCGGCGGCGACGTGAAAGTGTTCGTCGACACCGCCGCTGTGATGGAAAAGCCGCTGGCGCAGGCCGCCGGTCTCGGCTGGCAGGGCAAGCACACCAATCTCGTGTCGCGCGAGTATGGCTCATGGCTGTTTCTCGGCGCCATCTTCACCACTCTCGACCTGCCGCGCGACACCGCCGACATCGATCACTGCGGATCGTGTCAGGCCTGTCTCGATATCTGTCCGACCAGCGCGTTTCCCGCGCCATATCGCCTCGATGCGCGCAAGTGCATTTCGTATCTCACCATCGAGCACAAGGGCGCGATCCCGCGCGAGTACCGAGAAGCCATCGGCAACCGCATCTATGGCTGCGACGATTGCCTCAGCGTGTGCCCCTGGAACAAGTTCGCGCAGGAAGGCCATGAAACGAAGCTCGCGGCGCGCGATGCATTGCGCGCGCCGCCGCTCGCCGAACTGGCGAAACTCGACGACGCGTCGTTCCGCGCGCTGTTCACGAAATCGCCGGTCAAGCGCATTGGCCGCGACAGGTTCCTGCGCAATGTGCTGACCGCGATCGGCAACAGCAACGATGCATCACTCGCGCCCGAAGCCCGCCGTCTGCTCGGCGACGAGAACCCGCTGGTGCGGGGCGCCGCGGTGTGGGCGCTGTCGCGGCTGTTGCCGCATCACGAATTTTCCGAACTCGCCGCGCAGGCGAATGATGCCGATGAAGATGTGCGCGGCGAATGGACGGCCGCCCTGGCCTGACCGCGCACCTATCCGCTCGACAGCTCACTGACCGCGCTCAGCATGCGCGCGATGTCCTGCGGGCGGGACAGGCGATGATCGCCATCCTGCACCAGCGTCAGCACCACGTCATCACTGGGCAGGCAATGCGTCAGCGCGAAGGCGTGACGCCACGGCACGTCGGGATCCTGGGCACCTTGCAGAATGCGGACCGGACATCCGACATCGATGGTGCCGCCAAGCAAGAGATGATTGCGGCCCTCTTCGATCAGGTTGCGGGTGATCGGATACGGCTCGCCGTAGTCGGAGGGCCGGTGCCACACGCCCTTGGTCATGATCTCATCGCGGATCTCCTGCGAGAAACCCTTCCACATCAGATCTTCGGTGAAGTCCGGCGCCGGCGCGATCAGCACCAGCCCCGCGAGCGTGGCGCGGGACGCCGTTCCGCGGCGCTTCGCCAGCGCACGCGCCAGCAACAGCGCCATCCAGCCGCCCATCGACGATCCGACCACGATCTGCGGGCCTTCGCAAAAGGCATCGAACACCGCAACGCTCTCTTCATGCCATCGCCCGATGGTGCCTTCAGCGAACGTGCCGCCGGATTCGCCGTGTCCGGAATAATCAAACCGCACACAGGCCCGCCCGTATTCGGCAGCCCATTCATCGAGCGCCTGCGCCTTGGTTCCCTTCATGTCGGAATTGAAGCCGCCAAGCCAGAACACGCCCGGCAGCGCTCCCGCCCGCCGGCGAACCGCGATGCGCCGCGTTGCGCCGGTGTCACCCACGTCGATAAAGCTGAGCTCCGGCACAGCGGAACCGTTGGATGTCTGCGTCATGGAAATATTGCCCCGTCCTAGTGGTCCGATTCTAACATTCGCATCCCGTTTCGGCAGGCAGGCTTGCGAATGTTAGAATCAAAGGACCACTAGTAATTGTAAGTCTTTAGTGGAGCTTTGGATTTGACATTCGCGATGCGAACTGGCGGCTGGGTTGGCCGCGAATGTCAAATCCGCTCCACTCGCTGTTATGGAGGCCGATGGCGCATTCCGTCAACGCACAGGGCTCTGGGCGCGCTTGCGAACCGGACGCCATACCTCTATGTGAAGCGGGCTGCGGAGCGCGCCGGGCCGGTTATTTGTCGGGCATTTTACGGTTTTATGGCCGATCCCGATGTCCTGCGGCAGCGTCCGGAAAATGCGCCCCGCGGCGTTGTCGTGCTTGCCCGGCAGGCCTTAATCCTTCAAACTGATTGCCTCTTTAACAACATCGGAGACTACCCCATTCGCCGTCCCAACAGAGCCCCGCCCGTCGCAGCAAAAGACGGGCCGCGCACCAACGATGAAATCCGCAATCTCACCATCCAGCTGATCGACCAGACCGGCGTCAACCACGGCACCGTCGAGACGGCGGTTGCGGTGAAGATGGCGATGGAAGCCGGCATGGATCTCGTGGAGATATCGCCGAACAACAATCCTCCCGTTTGCAAGATCATGGACTACGGGAAGTACAAGTATTCCGCCCAGAAGAAAGCCGCCGAAGCCCGCAAGAAGCAGAAGGTCGTCGAGATCAAGGAGATCAAGCTCCGCCCGATGATCGACGATCACGACTACGACGTGAAGATGCGCGCGATGCTGCGGTTCTTCGAGGAAGGCGACAAGGTCAAGATCACGCTGCGCTATCGCGGCCGTGAAATGGCGCATCAGGAGATCGGCACCAAGCTGCTCGACAAGGTGAAGGCCGCCGTCGCCGAAGTCGCGAAGGTCGAACAGGACGCCCGCTTCGAAGGCCGACAGGTCGTCATGGTTCTGGCGCCGCGCTAAAAAGTCTGTTGCACTTTCGTATCGATATTGTTGATGCTGACGGCCCGCCGGGATACCTGACGGGCCGTTTTCGTTTTTAGTTTTCAGGAAAACCCGATGCCCCCGTTGATCGTCCGAGGGGCGTAGCCTCGCGCCGTTCCTGCAAACAAAAAGCGCCGCGGAGAGCGGCGCTTTTCATTTGCAGCGAATGCCGCTGAAAAAAATCACGAAGCGCGGGTGGCTTCCCAGCGGCCCGAGCATGTCATGCTCGAGGATTTGCCGCTCCACTGCCCAGAGCCGGAATTGGCCGAGAGCTTGCCGCTGCCGCTGGCCTTCTGGTCGCCGCGCGCAATGGTGACATTGACCGCGCCGGCGTCGCCAACATGACCGGAAATATCGAAGCTGCCGTCACCCGAATAGCTCACGCGGCCGCCCTCGACCTTCACGGGATAGCTGTAGGCCGGATCGCAGTTGCCGGACTGGGTGATGATGGTGACCTTCCACGACCCGTCGAACGAGGAGCCGGCCCTGGCCGCACCGGACAGGACAACAGCCGCTGTCAGAGCCGCGGCGGCAAAGGCGGCCACGGCGAACAGCCGGGCGGCTGGATTCAAGGACAAGGCAGTCGTCTTGGCGCGCACGGCCATTTGGATCTCTCACATGTGGTGGGTGCTGCGAGGGATATAGGCAGATTTTCGTCCGGACTTCTAGCGCAGCGCAGCAATTGGCCGGCGCTTTTGAAAATATCTAATTGTTCCAATATTATATTACCGATGTGCCTCCCAGCGTCCGCTGCACCTCGCTCCATTCAGAATGCCATTCCAGCGGCCCGACCCGGAATAGCCGGACAGCCGCCCGCTGGCCCGGCCGGAGGAGCTGCCGCTGGAAATCGCGACATTGACCCCGCCGCCACCGCTGATGCGCCCGGTGATGGTGGCGCCGCCGGCCGAGACGATCCGGCCGCCGCTGACTTGCAGCGGAAAGCTGTAGGCCGCGTCGCAATTGCCGGACTGGGTGACGATGATCACTGTCCAGGGGCCGTCGAAGGAGGCCGCCTGGCCGGGAGATCCGGCAAACAGGACCGCTGCCGCGAAGGCGAGTGGGACTGACCGTTTCAGGCTGCTGAAATTCATGGGACTGGCTTTCCAGTGTGAGGGCGCAGAGGTCTTCCAATAGTCGCCGAAAGGGTTTCCTCCGTTCAAGAGACGCCGTTAATCGTTGCCAATCCGGCAATCCTCTGCCATAAGCCCAACCTTCGTCGCCCGGCTGATTAAGGGCTGCCGTGGCGACGCCAGTGCCGACTTTGTCCACACGGGATTAAGTTGAGCATTTTCAACGCTCTAACGAGCATTTCAGCCGCCAGATCGCCTTTCGGGGCGGTTTTTTGTTGCGGCAACAGGAGAGCCAAATGCCCAAGCTGAAGACCAAATCGGGCGCCAAAAAGCGCTTCAAAGTAACCGGGACCGGAAAAGTGGTGTCCGCCCATGCAGGCAAGCGCCACGGCATGATCAAGCGGACCAAGAAGCAGATTCGCCAGCTCCGTGGCACGCGGATCCTGTTCAAGACCGACGGCGACAACGTCAAGAAGTACTTCTTGCCGAACGCCTGAGCGGTTCACCGGGCCGCCTTCGCGCGGCCGCCTGTTTCACTTTTCCAGATGAAGGACATTCATCATGTCTCGCGTTAAACGCGGCGTCACAGCTCACGCCAAGCACAAGAAAGTCTACAAGGCCGCCAAGGGTTTTTCCGGCCGCCGCAAGAACACCATCCGCGCCGCCAAGGCAGCCGTGGACAAGGCAGGCCAGTATGCCTTCCGCGCCCGCAAGCTGAAGAAGCGCACCTTCCGCGCGCTCTGGATCCAGCGCCTCAACGCGGCCGTGCGCCCGTTCGGCATGACCTACAGCGTGTTTATCAACGGCCTCGCCAAGTCGGGCGTCGTGGTGGACCGCAAGGTGCTGTCGGATCTCGCGATCCACGAGCCGGCGGCGTTCCAGGCGATTGCTGAAAAGGCCAAAGCCGCACTCGCGGCCTGAGCTTGCCCTTCTTGGACGAGGCCGATGCGACCGGGGCGTAACACGCCCCGCTCCGTTCGGCTGGGCTGATTGATCCCCGCCGGACGGTTTAGATGAAACCGTTCCGATGGGGCTTTCTGCAATGTCCAACCTCGCCAAACTCGAAACCGAAATTCTCGGCGCGATCGCCGCCGCTTCCGATGAAGCCGCGCTGGAAGCCGTGCGCGTCGGCGCGCTCGGCAAGAAGGGCTCGATCTCCGCGCTGCTTGCGACGCTCGGCAAGATGTCGCCGGACGAGCGCAAGACCGAGGGCGCGAAAATCAATCTCGCCAAGGACAAGGTGACCGAGGCGCTCACCGCGCGCCGCGACATTTTGAAGAACGCCGCGCTCGATGCGCGGCTGGCTTCCGAGACCATCGACGTCACGCTGCCGACGCGCGAGACGCCCGCCGAGCAGGGCCGCATCCATCCGCTCTCCCAGGTGATGGACGAACTCACCGCGATCTTCGCCGACATGGGATTCTCGATCGCCGAAGGCCCGGACATCGAGACCGACGATTATAATTTCACCAAGCTGAATTTCCCCGAGGGCCATCCGGCGCGGGAAATGCACGACACGTTCTTTTTCGACCGCAAGGCCGACGGCTCGCGTCCATTGCTGCGCACCCACACCTCGCCGGTGCAGGTCCGCACGATGTTGTCACAGAAGCCGCCGATCCGCGTGATCTGCCCGGGCCGCACCTATCGCATCGACAGCGACGCGACCCACACCCCGCAGTTCCATCAGGTCGAAGGCCTTGTCATCGACAAGGGCTCGCATCTCGGCCACCTGAAATGGATTCTCGCGGAGTTCTGCAAGGCGTTCTTCGAGGTCGACAACGTCAACATGAAATTCCGCCCGTCGTTTTTCCCGTTCACCGAGCCGTCGCTGGAAGTCGATATCCAGTGCCGCCGCGACAAGGGCGAAATTCGCTTCGGCGAGGGCGAGGACTGGCTGGAGATTCTCGGCTGCGGCATGGTGCATCCGAATGTGCTGCGCGCCTGCGGCATCGATCCCGACGTCTATCAGGGTTTTGCCTGGGGCATGGGTATCGATCGCATCGCGATGCTGAAATACGGCATCAACGATCTGCGCCAGATGTTCGAGAGCGACACACGCTGGATCAATCACTACGGCTTCAAGCCGCTCGATGTCCCGACGCTGGCGGGAGGGTTGAGCTCGTGAGCGCAACACCTGCGTCCCTGGCTCCCCCTCCCCAACCCTCCCCCGCAAGCGGGAGAGGGGGCGGAACGTGCTGGGGTGAAAAATCGATTTCACGACGTTTTCCCTGGAAATCAAATGCGGCGCACGGCGCACGCCACTCAGTGCGTGCGGACTCCCTCTCCCGCTTGCGGGGGAGGGTTGGGGAGGGGGTCTCAATGGCAGACGAGCCCAAACATCCTTCGTGGCATGTCCAAGCCAGCGCGCGCGCAAACGCTCGCCGTCTCCGTCGCACTTTGACCGACGCCGAGCGCGCGATCTGGAAAGAGTTGCGTGCTCACCGGCTGAATGGCGCAAGCTTTCGGCGTCAAAAGCCAATCGGTCCCTACATCGTCGATTTCGTCTGTGACGCGGGAAACCTAATTGTCGAGATCGATGGCGGGCAACACTATGAGCCGCAAGGCATTGAGAGAGACGCACAACGAGATCGCTATCTGGCGTTCAAGGGGTACAGCGTTTTGCGTTTCAACAATCATGACGTCCTGACCAATAAAGCGGGCGTCCTCGAAACCATCACCACCGCATTACAGACAAAGGCCCCCTCCCTGACCTCCCCCGCAAGCGGGGGAGGAGAAGAAACTGAGGGCGGAGAACCAAAATGAAATTCACTCTCTCCTGGCTGAAAGAGCATCTCGACACCGACGCGCCGCTCGAAAAGCTCACCGACAAGCTCACCATGATCGGGCTTGAAGTCGAGCATATCGACGACAAGGCGAAGGCGCTGGCGCCGTTCGTCATCGCGAAAGTGATTTCGGCCGAGCAGCATCCCAACGCCGACCGTCTGCGGGTCTGCATGGTCGATTACGGCCAGGTCGCCAAAGGCGACAAGCCGCTGCAAGTGGTCTGCGGCGCGCCGAACGCGCGCACGGGCCTCATCAGCGTGTTCTCGCCGGCCGGCACCTACATTCCGGGCAAGAACATCACGCTCAGCGTCGGCACCATTCGCGGTGTCGAAAGCCACGGCATGCTGTGCTCGGCCGCGGAACTCGAACTCTCGGAAGATCACGACGGCATCATCGAGCTTCCCGCCGATGCGCCCGTCGGCAAGCCTTACGCGGAGTGGGCCGGTCTCGGCGATCCGGTGATCGAGATCAACCTGACGCCGAACCGTCAGGACTGCACCGGCGTCCACGGCATCGCGCGCGATCTCGCCGCCGCCGACATGGGCAAGTTCAAGGACAGCGCTCCGAAGCAGATCAAGGGCGAATTCCCCTGTCCCGTGCAGGTGAAGATCGAGGACGAGAAGCTGTGTCCGGGCTTTGCCCTGCGCCTGGTGCGCGGCGTCAAGAACGGGCCTTCGCCCGAATGGCTGCAAAGGCGCCTCACATCCATCGGGCTGCGCCCGATCAATGCGCTGGTCGACATCACAAACTTCATGACCTTTGACCGCGCGCGGCCGCTGCATGTGTTCGACGCCAGGAAGGTGACGGGCAATCTCACCGTGCGCCACGCCGGGAACGGCGAATCCATTCTGGCGCTCGACGGCAAGACCTACACCCTCGACGACACGATGTGCGTGATCGCCGATGAGCACGGTGTCGAGTCGCTGGCTGGCATCATGGGCGGCGAAGCCTCCGGCTGCGACGAAACCACCACCGACGTGCTGATCGAATCGGCGTTGTGGAACGAAATCAATATCGCCCAGACCGGCCGCAAGCTCGGCATCAATTCCGACGCGCGCTATCGCTTCGAGCGCGGCGTCGATCCGGCTTTCATGGTGCCGGGCCTTGAGATGGCGACCAGGCTGGTGATGGATCTGTGCGGCGGGTCTCCGTCCGAGGTCGTGGTCGCCGGTCAGTCCCATGGCGAAGACCGGATTATCGAGTTCCCGATCAGCGAGGTGAACCGGCTGGCCGGAGTCGAGGTGCCGTTCCCGGAAATGCGGATGATTCTCGGCCATCTGGGATTCATGGTCGCAGGCACCGGGCCCGTCGTGAAGGTCGCGGTGCCGTCGTGGCGCAGCGACGTCCATAGCAAAGCCGATATCGTCGAAGAGATCGTGCGCATTGTCGGTGTCGACAGCGTGCCGCTGACGCCGTTCGAGCGCGGAGATGCGCCGCGCAAGCCGGTGCTGACCCAGCTTCAATTGCGTACCCGCCGCGCCAAGCGCGCGCTGGCGGCGCGGGGCATGCTTGAGGCGGTGACATGGTCATTCGTCTCCAAACCGCAGGCCGAACTGTTCGGCGGCGGCCAGCCCGAGCTGACACTGGCCAATCCGATCGCGTCGGATCTCTCCGACATGCGGCCTTCGCTGATCGCGGGACTTGTCGCTGCGGCACAGGTCAATGCGGACCGCGGCTTTGCGGATGTGGCGCTGTTCGAGGTTGGGCAGATCTTCAAGGGTGACCGCCCCGAAGACCAGTTCATGGCCGCGAGCGGCGTGCGCCGCGCACTGGCCTCATCGAAGGGCATTGGCCGTCAATGGTCCGGCAGCTTCACCGTCGATGCGCTCGACGCCAAGGCCGATGCGCTCGCCGTGCTGGCCGCCGCGGGCGCGCCGATGCAGGGACTACAAATCGCCGGCAGCAAGGAAGCGAAGAACTTCCCGGCCTGGCTGCATCCCGGTCGCTCCGGCGCGATCCAGATCGGGCCGCAGAACGTGCTCGGCTATTTCGGCGAGTTGCACCCGCGTGCGCTGGAGGCCCTGAAGGCCGATGGTCCGCTGGTGGCGTTCGAAGTCATCCTCGAGCGTATTCCCGACGCCAAGGCAAAGCCGACCCGCGCCAAGCCGCTGCTGGAGCTGTCGCCGTTCCAGCCGGTGTCGCGCGACTTCGCCTTCATTGTCGATCGCGGCGTCAAGGCCGGCGACATCGTGCGCACTGCGCAGGCCGTCGACAAGAAGCTGATCACGGGTGTCACGGTGTTCGACGTCTATGAAGGCAAAGGCATCGACGACGGCAAGAAATCAATCGCCATCGCCGTGACTTTGCAGCCGCGCGAAAAGACCCTGACCGATCAGGAGATCGACGCGGTCGCGGCAAAGATCATCGCAGAGGTGACGAAAAAGACCGGCGGCGTGCTGCGGGGCTGATTGCAGAACGTGAAGCCTGGCCTTCGTGACGGGGCGCGTTTGCGTCGTCTCTGGCAATGTCATTACCGGGCTTGTCCCCGGTGATCCCGCCCCCTGAACGACGGCGCCAAACACGCGGAGATGGCCGGAACAAGTCCGGCCATGACGAACCTTACGGTTCATGCTCCACCGCCAGATCGCAATACGCATAGCCATCGCGCTCGACACACTCACCCGGCACGACGCGCAGGGCATCTCTGAACATCGGTCCATCCACCACGCAGGTGTGAAATTCGCCGTTCTCGCCGCAGGGATCGACGCCCGGCGGCAGGTCCGCCAGCAGCGTGTGGTCGAATGCGCGTCCGGCGAATGATGCGGGCAGCTTCGCAAGATCGACAGTTGCGATATGCGCCTTCAACCCGCTCGCGATCATATCGCGCGCCAGCTCCGCGGTCGGCCGCTGCCACAGAGGAAACGCCGGCGTGATGCCGGTGCCGGCCAGTTTCGCCTCGCGGTAAGCACGAATGTCTTCCAGAAACAGGTCGCCGAAGATCATGTGCGTGACGCCGTCGGCGCGGGCCCGCGCCAACGCCGCTGACATGCGCTGCTCGTAAATCTCGTTGGGACAGGGATACGGGATCGGCACGATCAGCGGCGGCAAGCCCGCGGCATTGAGCTGGGCGCGGAGAATCTCTTCGCGCACGCCGTGGATCGAAACGCGCCCGAATGTTTCGGTCACGGTCGTCAGCGCACCAACAACATCGAATGCACCGGCTTGACGGACTTCATGGAGCGCGAACGCGCTGTCCTTGCCGCTTGACCAGGAGATCATCGCCTTCATGGGAGCATCGATCAGCGCGGCCAGTTCAGACCGCGCCCGCCGGGCGCGGCAGGCTCCACCGTGGCACGCGATTGCGCGCGCTTCGGCTTCTTGCCGGATTTCTCGGCGACCGGCGCATCCTTCAGCGCGCCAATTTTGCGCAGGGCTGCGTCCGCGGCGCGCTCACCGGATTCCCATGCGCCGCCGACGGTGCCCCACTGGGTTTCATGCGCGGCTTCGCCTGCGAAAAACAGGCTGCCCAATGGCTCCATCAAAGCCTTGCGCGCGGGCTGGCCGCCGGGCGAGGCCGCCGACATCGCCCCGTAGATGTAGGGCATGTCATTCCATCGTGTCGCAGTGGTGCGCTTGGCGATGTTCCTGACGTCCGCGCCGAACAATTTCGTCAGCCAGTCCGCCGCGAACGCCACCATCGTCGCCTCGCCGCGCGCCGAGAGCTCAGCACCGAATGAGCCCGCCACATCGACCTGGCACAGCGACGAGCCGCCGAGATTGGCGAGCAGAAAGCCGGTGCCGCGGTCGGCGCTTTGCTCGATCACGATCTCGTCGCGCGACAGCCCGAGCGGATTGCCCGGCAATTCGAGCGCGATGTGGTCGTAACTGCCGAGGGTGAGCTTCGACGCCGCATCCTGCTGGCGCTTCGGCAGCTCAGGCGCGAATTTGATTTTCCCGGACAGCAGCGCGTTGGTCGAGGCCGTCATGATGACGGCCTTCGCGGTGATCGTGCCCGCCGATGTTTCAACCTGCGCATCGCGCCCACTCCAGACAATGCGCGTCGCCGGCGTCGACAGCATAACCGGAAGTCCATCGCCAAGCTTCGCGATCAGCGTGCCCAGTCCCTGACGGCAGGCCGATGGCCCGTCGCGCTGCGCCATCGCGACAAGATCGAGCGCCGAGAGATCCTTCAGATCCTTGCCGGTGGCGGTGGCGCCGAGCAGGAAATCCGTCGTCCCCGCCCACACACCGAGATCCTTCGGCAATCCGGCGGCTGCCGGCATATCGGCCTTGCCGCGCACGGCATCACCCATCGCGCGATTGGCGCGGACCAGCATGGCGAGAAAATCCTCACTCTCGCCGGCGCGCGCATTGCGGCGGCCGATCCGGATGCGCTGGCCGCGCGGCGCGGGAAGCATGTCCATGCCGACACCGCGCGCCAGTTTCGCGACCGGACTGGTCTCCGTGTTGTAGAGCCAGCGCGCGCCCCGGTCGAACGGCGCATCGAACGAGGCCGCGTCGGTGACGCAGCGCCCGCCGATGTTGGGGGCAGCCTCGATCACAACGGCTTTGCGGCCGGCCGCGGCGATACGGCGCGCAGCGGCAATGCCGGCCACCCCGGCGCCGATCACGACAATGTCAGCATCGCGCGGCAAGGGCGCGGCCACCGCACGCGCCGCGAATGGCGACAGCGCCACCGCCGCAGAACCGGCCAGAAGATCGCGCCGGGTAATTGTCATGTCATGGTTTCCAGAATTCGACCAAAAACGGGGGCTTGAGGCGAAATTGCCGTATCATAAGGCTTCCGGCAACCGTCATGGTGAATGTTTGATGAGCAGCACCCTTGACGCATGAACTAAATTGAAATTGCTTTCGACAAAACTAAACCAACAAGAAAGCGGCCGGAATGCGCCGCCCGGGGGGAAGACACCATGGGCTTCGTGCTCGATACCGTCGGCAAGATCATTGCCGGTTACCTCCAGAAAGAGGTTCCGGGCTATGAGCCTTTTACGCCGAGCGATCCGGAGCGGCTGCGCGGGCTGATCGAGGCCGGCGACGTGCTGCTGGTCGAGGGCAACAACCGCGTCTCCGGCATCATCAAATATCTCACGCAATCGACATGGTCTCACGCCGCGCTGTATGTCGGCGCGATCGATGGCGCGAATGAGCCGGACGGCGAACCGCATGTGCTGATCGAGGCGAATATCGGCGAAGGCGTCACCACCGCGCCGCTCTCGAAGTACTATCCCTATCACACCCGCCTCTGCCGCCCCGTCGGGCTGTCCTATGAGGACCGCACCACGGTGTGCCGCTACGCGATCAATCGCGTCGGCTTCGGCTACGACACCAAGAATATTCTGGACCTGATGCGCTACCTCATCCCGCTGCCGATCCCGCAGCGCTGGCGGCGGCGGATGATTTCGCTGGGGTCCGGCGATCCGACCAAGATCATCTGTTCGGCGCTGATTGCCCAGGCATTCAGCGCGGTGCGCTATCCGATCCTGCCGAAGATCACGCAGGCCGCGAGCCGCCAGGCGCGCCGCGAAATCCTGCACATCCGCGATTCCTCGCTCTACATGCCACGCGACTTCGACATCTCGCCCTATTTCGAGATCGTCAAGCCGACCATCGTCCGCGGCTTCGACTACACGGCGCTGCACTGGGCCGATACGACCAAGCCGTCCCCGGAGGTGGCGGACGAAACTGATCCCTTTCCAGAGGGAGTCTTCGAAACGCCAGAGGCACCGCTCGCGCCTGTTGCGCCGTTTGAGCAAGCTCCGGCGGAAAACCAGCCGGCGCGCGACCTCGCAGCCTGAACCAGAATCCGATCTGGAGCGAAGCGGATAAACCGCGATAAATCCAAGATGTCGTCCCCGCGAAAGCGGGGACCCAGACTTTTGGATCATCGGTTCAACCTCAACCACCGGAAACGACGTCTTCAAACATCGCGTTCAACGTGAACACAGCGGTTATGGGTCCCCGCCTGCGCGGGGACAACATGCTGCAAGATCGCCACTTGCCAGACACCCTTCCCGTACTTAACTCTCGCCAGGTTTTATGGAGGGTTGCCCATGCTTGACGCCGCGCTCAAGGCGTTGTCCCAAATCCTGTCGCCGCCGATGCGTTCCATCCTGTGGAAGTCGGCCGGTCTGGCGCTGGTGCTGATCGTCGCGACCGCAGTCGCGCTGCAACGGCTGCTGAGCTGGCTCGCCGGATCGGGAGAGCTGTGGGCTGAGACGATGGTCGGCTCCGACTACCACACCCTCATCAACATCCTCGCGTGGATCGTCTCGATCGCGGCCGGTCTCGGCATCGTGGTCGGCGCGGTGTTCCTGATGCCCGCAATCACCTCGCTGGTCGCCAGCGTGTTCGTGGACGATGTCGCCGACATTGTCGAGCGCGAGCACTATCCGGCGGAAAAGCCGGGCGTCGCGCTTCCGGTCGGACGCGCCGTCATTGAGGGCTCAAAGACGGCGCTGCTGACCGTTCTGGTTTACCTGATCGCGCTGCCGTTTGTGCTGCTCGCGGGTGCGGGCTTCATTGTGTTTTTCATCGCCACCGCCTGGCTGCTTGGCCGCGAGTATTTCGAACTCGCCGCGATGCGCTTCCGCACGCCGGAGGAAGCCAAGCTGATGCGCAGGCAGAACGGCGCGACCGTGTTCGCGGCGGGACTCTTTATCGCAGCGTTCGTGTCGATCCCGATCGTGAACCTCGCAACACCGCTGTTCGGCATGGCCTTCATGGTCCACATGCACAAGCGGCTGTCGGGCCCGCGGCCTGAATTGCTTCAGCCGTTGCGCAAAACCAGCGTGCCGATGGCCTAAGCTAGACCGGGACCGTCTTCTCCGGCCACCGGCACAGATCGTTGATGATGCACACCTCGCAGCGCGGCTTGCGCGCCACGCAGGTGTAGCGGCCGTGCAGGATCAGCCAGTGATGGGCGTGACGCGCGAATTCCGGCGGCACGATCTCGAGCAATCCCAGTTCTACCTCGAGCGGCGTCTTGCCAGGCGCCAATCCCGTGCGGTTGCCGACACGAAACAGATGGGTGTCGACGGCGATGGTCGGCTCCCCGAACGCGATGTTCAGCACGACATTCGCCGTCTTGCGTCCGACGCCCGGCAAAGCCTCCAGCGCCGCGCGATCGCGCGGCACTTCACTCCCGTGCAGCGCGATCAACTGCTCGGACAGCGCGATGACGTTCTTCGCCTTGTTGCGATAGAGCCCGATGGTCTTGATATAATCGCGAACCCTCTCCTCGCCGAGCGTCACCATTTTCTCCGGCGTGTCGGCCACGGGAAACAGATGCCGCGTCGCCTTGTTGACACCGGCGTCGGTCGCCTGCGCCGACAGCGCGACCGCCACCAGCAGCGTGTAGGGATTGAGGTGTTCGAGTTCGCCTTTCGGCTCGGGATTGGCCTTGCGGAAACGGCTGAAAGCCTCGACCACTTCGGCCTGCGTCCAGGGCTTGAACTTTATCGGCTTGAGCCTGGACTTGGCGGCTTTCGATAACCGCTTTGCCGGTCTGGCCGGACTCGCTTTGGATTTTGAACGGGACGTGATCGCCTTTTTTGCCATGATCCCGGTATAGTAAGGCGCCATGGATGAGCGCAACGATTTTGATCTTGAGCAGATCGCGGACGCGCCGCTGTTCAGCGCGCGGCTGACGCCGCATCGTTCGCTCAGCCGCCACGGTTTTCTGGTGCTGATGGGAATTGTCATCGCCGTCAGTTTCGCGGCGGGCATCATGTTCCTGATGATGGGCGCGTGGCCGGTGCTGGCCTTCTTCGGGCTCGACGCACTGATCATCTACTGGGCGTTCAAGCTGAACTTCCGCCGCGCCGACGCGACCGAGGATATCGTCGTCACGCCGTATGAAATCCGCGTCCGGCGCGTCAGCCATCGCGGACATGTTGCCGAATGGACGCTCAATCCGCTGTGGGTCCAGCTCGAGCAGAAATCGCATGCCGAATTCGGCATCGAAAAGCTCTATCTCGTCTCAAGAGGACGGCGGCTCTCGATCGGCAGTTTTCTCGGACCAGACGAAAAAGCCAGCTTTGCCAAAGCCTTAACCGCAGCGCTTCAGACCGCCAAACGCGGCCCGACCTATAATCCGGTGACCTGAACACAGGTCGGGAAACGGGTGGCTGGCGCGGGACGAGCAGCCTAGATCATGATGGACACCGCATAACGGACGCCGCCATGATGAACGCCGCCAAAGTATCTGCGATGAAATCCATGCTCACTGAGCTGAAGCTCGCAAAGCCGTCCAGGCAGGGCGCGGCGCTGCGCGATTACGATTCGGTGCGCCGCGCGATCGGATTCATCTCCGAGCAGTGGCGCACGCAGCCGACCATCGAGGCGATGGCGGACGCCGCGCATCTGACGCCCGATGAACTTCATCATCTGTTCCGGCGATGGGCGGGACTGACGCCGAAGGACTTCATGCAGGCGCTGACGCTCGACCACGCCAAGCGTCTGCTGCGCGATTCCGCCAGCGTGCTCGATGCGGCGTATGACTCCGGCCTGTCCGGGCCGGGACGGCTGCATGATCTGTTCGTGACCCATGAAGCGATGTCGCCGGGCGAGTGGAAGAAGGGCGGCGAGGGCATGACGCTACGCTACGGTTTTCATCCCTCGCCGTTCGGCATGGCGGTGATCATCGCCAGCGAGCGCGGGCTTGCGGGTCTGGCGTTCGCCGACGAAGGCGAGGAGATGCCGGCGCTGGCCGACATGCAGAAGCGCTGGCCGCTGGCGACCTACATCGAATCGTTCGCCGAGACCGCGCCGCTGGCGAAACGGATTTTCGATTCCTCGCAGTGGCGCGAAGATCAGCCGCTGCGCGTGGTGCTGATCGGCACCGACTTCGAGGTCCGCGTCTGGGAAACGCTGCTGAGAATTCCGATGGGTCGCGCCACCACCTATTCGGATGTCGCCTGCAGGATTTCCTCGCCGAAAGCGTCGCGCGCGGTCGGCGCGGCGGTCGGCCGGAACCCGATCTCGTTCGTGGTGCCGTGTCACCGTGTGATCGGCAAGAGCGGCGCGCTCACCGGCTATCACTGGGGCATCACGCGCAAGCGCGCGATGCTCGGCTGGGAAAGCGGACAGGCAGCGGGGGAGTGATGGCCCTTTCTTCCCTCTCCCCTTGTGGGAGAGGGTGCCCGAGCAAAGCGAGGGCGGGTGAGGGGTCCTCGACTACGTGCTTGAACACCCCTCACCCGGCTCGATCTCGTTTCACTCGATCTCACCACCCTCTCCCACAAGGGGAGAGGGTAAGAACTACCCCGCCAAATCCTTCACCGACGCAACCGTCGAATCGGCGTTGAGCCGGTAGACCACCGGCGCGCCGGTGCCGAGTTCACGCTTCAGGATTTGCTCCGGCGTGAGCTTTTCCAGCACCATGATCAGCGCCCGCAGCGAGTTGCCGTGGGCCGCGACAAGCGTGCGCTGGCCGCGCAGCACGCAGGGCAGAATCTCCTGCACGTAGTAAGGCAGCGTGCGGGCGAGCGTGTCTTTCAGGCTCTCGCCGCCGGGCGGCGGCACGTCGTAGGACCGCCGCCAGACCAGCACCTGCTCCTCGCCCCACCTGGCGCGGGCGTCGTCCTTGTTCAGACCCGACAGATCGCCGTAGTCGCGTTCGTTCAACGCAAGATTCTTCGTGATCGGAATCCCGGTCTGGCCCATTTCCTTGAGCGCAAGATCGAGCGTGGTCTGCGCGCGCGTCAGCGCCGACGTGAAAGCCACATCGAAGGTCAGGCCCTGCTCCTTCAGCTTGCGGCCCGCGCCGACGGCTTCCTTGACGCCGAGCTCGGTGAGCCCGGGATCTTTCCAGCCGGTGAAAAGATTCTTCAGATTCCATTCGCTCTGGCCGTGACGCACGAGCACGAGAAGACGGTCGCTCATTCTTTCAATTCCGATTTCGAGGATGGGTTCAAGAGGCGCCAATGCCGAGCACATCGGCCATGGTGTAGAAGCCGGGCTTCTTGCCCTGCGCCCACATCGCCGCCTTCAGCGCACCGCGCGCGAAGATCATGCGATCCTCCGACTTGTGCGCCAGTTCGATGCGTTCATAGGGCCCTGCGAAAATCACCGTGTGATCGCCGGTGGCTGTGCCGCCGCGCAGCGTCGCAAATCCGATGTCGCCCGGAATGCGCGCGCCGGTGTGACCGTCACGGGCGCGGACCGAGCGCTGCTCGAGATTGACGCCGCGCCCGTCCGCCGCCGCCTGTCCGAGCAGATAGGCTGTGCCCGACGGCGCATCGATCTTCTGCCTGTGATGCATTTCGAGAATCTCGATGTCGAAATCCTCGTCGAGCGACTTCGCCACCTGCCTGACCAGCGCCGCCAGCAGATTGACCCCGAGGCTCATATTGCCGGACTGCACGACGATGGCCTGCGAGGTCACGCTCTTGATGACCGCGTTGTCCGACGCCGAGAGGCCGGTGGTGCCGATGACATGGACCAGGCCGCGCTGGGCCGCGATGGCGACATTGGCGATGGTCGCGGCGGGAACAGTAAAATCGAGGATGCCGTCGGCGTTCTTCGACAAGGTCCAGAGGTCGCCGGAGAGTTCGATGCCGTTGGCGGGAAGCCCGGCGAGCACGCCGGAATCCTGACCGAGCAACTCAGAACCCGGTGCCTCCAGCGCCCCGGCCAGCGTGGTCCCAGGAGTCTCGGCAATGGCGCGGACCAGGGTTCGCCCCATCCGGCCACCGGCTCCAGCAACGATCAGGCGCATATCGGCCATTTCCAGCCCTCAAACCAGAAAACTATGATTCCAGTGTGGTTTGGTTCGCAAGTCCGACCACCACACTGGCGGTATAGCGGCGCGGGGCCACGGCGGCAACCGGAGGCCACACCCTCCTGCCTCGCGTCTGGACAGACTTATGGGAGGTCATGCAAGGGTCACGCGGAGAACCTAGTTCTGCGTGACACAAACGCTCCGAAGGACACCACCATGCGCCTGCTGCCTGCCGCGTTCGCCGCGATCCTTGCGATCACATTTTCCGTACCTGCATCCGCCGCGGAGCGCATCGGCGGCGACAACGCGTTCTCTTTCGTGGCGCTCGGCGACATGCCCTACAACCTGCCGGACGACTATGCGAAGTTCGACCGGCTGATCGCCGCGGTCAACGCGCTCAAGCCCGCCTTCACCCTGCATATGGGCGACATCAAGTCCGGCGCGCTTCCCTGCACCGATGAAGTTCTCAAGAAGTCCTACGACCAGATCCAGACCTTCGAGGGCGCGCTGGTCTACACCATCGGCGACAACGAATGGGTCGATTGCCACCGCAAGGCCGCCGGCGGTTACGACCCGCGCGAGCGGCTGGCGAAAGTCCGCGAGATGTTTTTCGCGGCCCCGTCAAAATCACTCGGCAAGACACCGCTCGATGTCGAGAGTCAGGCGTTGCTGATGCCGCAATTCTCAACCTATGTGGAGAACACGCGGTTCACCAAGAACGGCGTGATGTTCCTCACCGCCCATGTCGTGGGGTCGAACAACGGCTTCGAGGCGCAGGACCCGGGCGGCGTGACTGAATTTTTCGCCCGCGACAAGGCCAACGTCGCATGGATCGAGGCGGGTTTTGCCAAGGCGAAAGCCGACGAGGCCAAGGCTTTGGTGATTTTCATGCAGGCGGAATTCAACGAGGCACGGTTTCCGAACGGCGCGATGCCGCGCCAGTCCGGCTTTGCCAACACGCTCGACGCCATCGAGGCCGGCGCGAAAAGCTTCGGCAAGCCCGTGCTGCTCATCCATGGCGACGAGCACTTTTTTTCAATCGCGCCGCTGCGCAACAGCAAGGGCAGGCCGATCCCCGGCGTCAACAAGCTGATGGTCTACGGCGATACGCTGGTCCACGCCGTGCGCGTGCTGGTCGATCCGGACAGCAGCAATGTGTTCGGATTCGTGCCGCTGATCGTCCCTGAGAACGGGATGGGGAAGTAGGGCATGATCCCGAAAAGTGGACACCGGTTTTCGGATCGGATCATGCCCAAATAAAACAGGCTTACGGCTGATCGCCGTCGTAGCCTTCGACAATCACGATCTCGCCCTTGGAATGCGGTGCGCGGGCTTTCACGAGAGCTGCGTATTCCGGCGAGTGATAGCAGGCGAGCGCAGTCGCGTAGTCCTTGAATTCGATCACGACATTGCGCGAGCGCGCCGGACCTTCATGCGCTTCATGAGCGCCGCCGCGCACCAGAAACTTCGCGCCGTACTTCTTGAACACCGCGCCGTTGTGCGCGACGTAGTCACGCTTGTAGGCATCGAGGTCATGCACATCGACCCGTGCGATCCAGTAACCCTTGGGCATTGGTTTCTCCTTCTTCTTGCTTACAAGTCTTTTGAACTCTCATTTCGTCATGCCCGGACTTGTTCCGGGCATCCACGTCTTACCTCTCCCAGCAATGAAGGCGTGGATGGCCGGGATAAACCCGGCCATGACGGCGGAGTGTTGTGAGCCACTAGCCGCCCGCCTGTGCGATTTCAGCAACGATCGCCTCCGCCGCCGCTTTCGGATCGGCGGCCTCCACCACCGGCCGGCCGACCACAAGATAATCCGCGCCCGCAGCAATGGCGCGGCCCGGCGTCATGATGCGCTTCTGGTCGCCCACCGCGCTGCCTGCGGGGCGAATGCCGGGCGTCACCAGCGCCATCTGTGCGCCGACAATGCCGCGCACGGTGGCGGCCTCTTCGCCGGAACACACCAGACCATCGACGCCGAGCGCCTGCGCCTGCAAGGCGCGCGCCTCGACCAGATCCGGGACGCCGAAGCGAAAACCTGCTGCGTGCAAATCGTCATCGTCGTAGGAAGTCAGCACCGTGACCGCGAGAATCTTCAGCGACGATCCGCGCGCTTCGACCGCCGCCTTCATGGTCTGCGGATAGGCATGCACGGTGAGGAACGTCGCGCCAAGCTTCGCAACGCTCTCGACGCCCTTCGCAACGGTGTTGCCGATATCGTGCATCTTGAGGTCGGCGAAAACCTTCTTGCCGCGCTCCGCCAGCTTCGGCACCAGTGAAAGTCCGCCGGCATAAGCGAGCTGGTACCCGATCTTGTAGAACGTCACGCTGTCGCCGAGCCGCGCGATCAGCGCTTCCGCGGCCTCGACGCTGGAGAGATCGAGCGCGACGATCAGCCGGTCGCGGGTTTCAACGTGGGTGGGCTTCATGCGGTCTCACATCATCTGTTGGGCGGCATCGATCAACTGGCGCAGCGTTCCGCGCAGCAGCTCGGCATCCGCCGGCTCCTTCAGGCGATCCATGTCGTCGAAGGCCTGATCGGCGAACGACAGCGCCATCTGCTTCGGGACCACCGTCGCGCCGCAGCCCAGCGCCAGGATCTGGCGCAGCGCCATCAGCACGCGAAGCCCGCCGAACTTTCCGTCGGATGCGGCTCCGATCGCAAAGGCGCGCTCGCGAAACACCTGACCGAACGTCTCGTTGCGGTCGCGCACCCGCGTCACCCAGTCGATGGCGTTCTTGAGCAGCGGCGGCACCGACGAATTGTATTCCGGGCTGACGATGAGGACGCCGTGATGCGCACCGATCATGCGCTTGAGATCGACGGCGTTGGCTGGTACGCCGGATTTCACTTCAAGGTCGCCGTCATAGATCGGCAGCGGATAATCATTGAGCGAGATCAGCGTGACATCGACGTCGAGCAGCGCCAGCTCCTTGACCGCCACGGCGGCAAGCCGTGCGTTGAACGAGCCTGTGCGCGTTGAGCCGGGAATGACGAGGATTTTCAGCGCGGACATAAGGTCAGCACTAAAGCGTTTTCCGGGGTAGGGAAAGCCGGTTTAGCATCTGGCGTCATTCCGGGGCGCGAGCCCTTGCGAGTGAACCCGGAATCCAGAGGTGTCAGGAATGAACTCTTCTGGATTCCGGATCAGTCCGCTGACGCGGCCTGTCCGGAATGACGGCGCAAAGCCGATCAGCCCTTGCGGTAGACCCAGACCCGCGCCGGCGGCAGGTTCATCCAGACCCGCTCGGAGGCCTGGGTATGGATTCCCGGCAGCGATTTCGGGATCGGCGGCGCCACCGAATAGGTGAACTGGATGAAGGGCGCGCCCGGCTCCATTTTCAGGAATGCGTCGCGCATCAGCTTCAGGCGGACCAGCATCGGCTTGGTGACCAGCGGCAGGCCCGACACCATTGCTGCCGCGGGCTCTTTCCAGTCGGACAGTGTCTGATCGAGACTGTAGGCGTCGCCCTGAATCACGGTCGCCTGCGGATAGCGTTCGCGCAGCAGCGCGCAGAAACCCGGATCGAACTCCACCAGCACCAGACGTTTTTCGGCCACGCCGTGCGCGATCAGCGCATCGGTGATCGCGCCGGTGCCCGGTCCAAGCTCAATGACGGGTCCGTCGGAATGCGGATCGACATAACGCGCGACCGTGCGCGCCAGCACCTTGCTGGAGGGCATCACCGCGCCCATGTGCAGCGGCTTTTCAATCCAGGAGCGGAGAAAACGGACTTCGTCGTCAAGACGAAGCGGTTTTTTCAACGCACGCGCAGTGGATTGGGGAGCCATGATACTTCCAGCGGAGCCCGGGGACGGGCGAGGCGTCAAATTTCCTTCACAAAGGGGTACAGACGCAAGCAAAAAGCGTCAAGGAGGCCGGTTACGGCGTATTGGTCCGAGTCCCGAAGAAATCTTTGACCATCTTGAAGAATCCAGCCGCCTCGGGCTGGGTTTCGCCCGATGACAGCTTTTCGAACTCCGCCAGCAGCTCTTTCTGCTTCTTGGTCAGGTTCTGCGGCGTTTCGACCACGACCTGCACGTACATGTCGCCCGTCTGCCGGGAACGCAGCACAGGCATGCCTTTGCCAGCAACGCGGAAGCGGCGCCCGGACTGGGTACCGGACGGCACCTTCACCTTGGTCTTGCCTGTGTCGATGGTCGGCACTTCAAACTCGCCGCCCATCGCCGCCGTCACCATCGACACCGGAACGCGGCAATGCAGATCGGCGCCGTCGCGCTGGAAGAACTTGTGCGCCGCCAGCGACAGGAAAATATAAAGATCGCCCGCAGGACCGCCCTGCACGCCCGCCTCGCCTTCGCCCGCGAGGCGAATGCGGGTGCCGTCCTCGACGCCCGGCGGGATATTGACCGACAGCGAGCGCTCCTTCTGAACGCGGCCCTGTCCCGAGCAGGACGGACACGGCGTTTCGATCATCTGGCCGCGGCCCTGACAGCCGGGGCAGGTGCGCTCCAGCGTGAAGAAGCCTTGCGCCTGGCGAACACGCCCGGCGCCGCCGCACATCGAGCAGGTCTTCGGCTTGGTGCCGGCCTTGGCGCCGGTGCCGGAGCAGGTTTCGCAGGTGACCGCGACAGGGATATTGATCTGCGCGGTCTTGCCGGAGAACGCCTCCTCCAGCGTGATTTCCATATTGTAGCGCAGGTCCGCGCCGCGCTCGCGGCCGCCACGGCCGCCGCGCTGTCCGGCCATGCCGAACAGGTCTTCGAAAATATCGGAGAACGAGGACGCAAAGCCGGCGCCGAATCCGGCTCCATGGCCGCCGCCATTGCCCTGCTCGAACGCGGCATGGCCGTAGCGGTCGTAGGCGGCACGCTTGTTGCCGTCCTTGAGGATTTCGTAGGCCTCGGAGATTTCCTTGAACTTGTGCTCGCAGGATGGATCGCCCGGATTCTTGTCCGGGTGCCATTTCATCGCGAGCTTGCGGAAGGCCGATTTCAGTCCGGCTTCGTCGATGGAGCGTTCGACTTCCAGCGTCTCGTAATAGCAGGCCTTAGACATGGCTGATCTGGGTCATGCGAGTCTGGATCTGTAAGCGGTTCGGTTCGCCACGAAAGGCCTCCCCTTGAGGGGAGGCCGGTCGTGCATGGTTACGCGGACTTCTTGTTGGTCTTATCGTCGTCGACTTCGGTAAACTCGGCGTCAACGACATCGTCCTTCGCAGCATCCTTCTTGGCATCCGCCTCGGCCTGCTGCGTGTACATCGCCTCGCCGAGCTTCATCGAAGCCTGGGCGAGGGTATTGGTCTTGGCCTTGATGGCTTCCGCATCGTCACCCTTCAAGGCTTCCTTGAGATCCGCCAGCGCGTCTTCAATGGCCTTGCGCTCGGGCTCGCCGACCTTCGCACCGTGCTCGGCCAGCGCCTTCTCGGTGGAATGCACCAGCGCGTCGGCATGGTTCTTGGCATCGACCGCCTCGCGGCGCTTCTTGTCCTCGGCCGCGTTGACCTCGGCGTCCTTGACCATCTTCTCAATGTCGCTGTCAGACAGTCCACCGGACGCCTGAATGCGGATCTGCTGTTCCTTGTTGGTCGCCTTGTCCTTCGCCGACACGTTGACGATGCCGTTGGCGTCGATGTCGAACGTGACCTCGATCTGCGGCATGCCGCGCGGCGCCGGAGGAATGCCCATCAGGTCGAACTGACCAAGCATCTTGTTGTCGGCCGCCATCTCGCGTTCACCCTGGAACACGCGAATGGTCACCGCGCCCTGATTGTCCTCGGCGGTCGAGAACACCTGGCCCTTCTTGGTCGGGATCGTGGTGTTGCGCTCGATGATGCGCGTGAACACACCACCCAGCGTCTCGATGCCGAGCGAGAGCGGCGTGACGTCGAGCAGCAGCACGTCCTTGACGTCGCCTTGCAGCACGCCGGCCTGAATCGCGGCGCCGATGGCGACGACTTCGTCAGGATTGACGCCCTTGTGCGGCTCCTTGCCGAACAACTGCTTCACGACTTCCTGCACCTTCGGCATGCGCGTCATGCCGCCGACCAGAACGACTTCGTTGATCTCGGCCGCCGACAGACCTGCATCCTTCAGCGCCTTGCGGCACGGCTCGATGGTCTTCTGGATCAGATCGTCCACCAGCGCCTCGAACTTCGCGCGGGTCAGCTTCATCGTCAGATGCTTCGGACCGGAGGCGTCCGCCGTAATGAACGGCAGATTGATTTCGGTCTGGGTCGTCGACGACAGTTCGATCTTGGCTTTTTCAGCGGCCTCTTTCAGGCGCTGCAAGGCCAGCTTGTCGTTGCGCAGGTTGATGCCCTGCTCCTTCTGGAATTCATCCGCCAGATAACCGACAAGACGCATGTCGAAGTCTTCACCGCCGAGGAACGTATCGCCGTTGGTGGACTTCACCTCGAACACGCCGTCGCCGATCTCGAGGATCGACACGTCGAAGGTGCCGCCGCCGAGGTCGTACACCGCGATGGTGCCGTTCTTGCTCTTGTCGAGACCGTAAGCGAGCGCGGCCGCGGTCGGCTCGTTGATGATGCGCAGCACTTCAAGGCCGGCGATCTTGCCGGCGTCCTTGGTGGCCTGACGTTGGGCGTCGTTGAAATAGGCAGGAACGGTGATGACCGCCTGATCGACCTTCTGGCCGAGATGGGCTTCCGCGGTCTCTTTCATCTTCTGCAAAATGAAAGCGGAGACCTGCGAAGGCGAATAGCTCTGGCCGTCAGCTTCGACCCAGGCATCGCCGTTGGACGCCTTCACGATCTTGTAGGGGACAAGCTTCTTGTCCTTTTCGACCGTCGGGTCGTCGTAGCGGCGTCCGATGAGGCGCTTGACGGCAAAGATGGTGTTTTCCGGATTGGTGACAGCCTGGCGCTTGGCGGGCTGACCGACGAGGCGCTCGCCGTCGTCAGTGAAGGCAACGATGGACGGGGTCGTCCGCATGCCCTCGGCATTCTCGATCACTTTCGGCGATTTGCCGTCCATCACGGCAACGCACGAATTCGTGGTGCCGAGATCGATCCCAATGACCTTTCCCATGGTCCTCTAGTCCTTCTTTTTGCGGCAGGTTGGCTGGGCCCTGACGGCGCACCAATCCAAACCCCCAAGTATCAAAACTTCGCGACGTCGCGACGCTCCGCCTCATATAGGAGGGGGGCATGAGGCCGCAAGGACCAGCCCTTGTAAACCGCCGGGAAAATGAATTTCCGCAAGCGCCCCTGGGGGACTGCCCTGGGTACGGGGAGCAGCGGTCAATGCGTCAATTTGCAACGATTCGGGCCTTGATCTGTTGGCCCGGCGCGGAAACAGTCAAGCCCTCGCAACGAGACCACCTCGCGCCGCTCGCGACCATCGAACGGCCTCAATACGACATCAGTCAGGTTTCATGAAAACAATCGCCCGCATTCTCGCCGTCGTCTCCGTCGCTGTTGCCTCACCGGCCCTGGCCGCCGATCCGGTGTTCCCGCCGGGCGCGCGGGTCGGGCTGGTGCCCGCCGAAGGGCTAACGGTCGCCAGGGAATTTCTGGGTTTCGAATCGGAAGATCAGAAGATCAAAATCGGGCTGGCCGAGATTCCGCCCGAGGCTTTCGCGACGGTCGAGACGGCTGTGAAGGAGGGCAAGACCCCACCCACCGGCGCGAAGCCGGAAGCCTTCGACACCACCGCGGGCAAGGCCTTCATCACTTCGGACACCGGCAAGGATGGCGCAACCACGATCCGGATGTATTCCCTGATCGTGTCCGGCGACAAGTTCACCGGTTACGTCATCGCGCAGGCGCGCGAGGACGCGGCGAAGCCGCTTTCCGACGGCGCCATGCGCAAGATGCTGGCGTCGACAACGCTGCGCAAGGACGTGCCGGTCAACGAGCAACTCGGTCTGCTGCCCTTCAAGATCGGCGACCTCGGCGACTTCAAAACCGTTCGCACCCTGGCGCCGCGCTCGTCGATCCTGCTGACCGACGGCACCGAGGACACAACGCTGGACGGCGCGCCCTACATGGTGATCGGCCTGATCGGCACGGGTCCGGAAAAGCCAGACGATCGCGCGCGCTTCGCGCAACAGAGCGCCGCCACGATTCCGGGCCTGCGCAATGCGCGCATCACCTCGAACGAGCCGATGCGGATCGAAGGTACGCCCGGATTCGAAACACGGATCGACGCCGTCGCCGGCAAGAACGATACGCCGGTGACCGTGGTGCAGTGGCTGAGATTCGGCGGCGGCTCATCGCTGCGGATCATCGCAAGCGCGACGCGCGAGGAATGGCCGAAAGCGTTCCCGCGATTCCGCGCGGTCCGCGACGGCATCGATCCGCGATGATCCAAAGACCGTCATTCCGGGGCGCGGGCATTTGCGAGCGAACCCGAAATCCGAAAATCGTACTGGATGAACTTTGAAGGATTCCGGATCAGTCCGCGTTGCGGACTGTCCGGAATGACGCCGGAACGATTTCAGCTTTTCGCGCCGCCCTTGGCGACCGCGACCAGCGCCGGCCGCAACACGCGTTCGCCGATGGTGTAGCCGCCCTGCACGACCTGCACGACAGTGCCCGCCGGCACAGAGGAATCCGGCACTTCGTACATCGCCTGGTGGAAGTTCGGATTGAACTTCTCGCCGAGCGGATCGAGCCTCGAGACGCCGTTTTTCTCCAGCGCCTTGTGCAGCGACTTCTCGGTCAGTTCGACGCCTTCGATCAGCGCCTTGAGGCCAGGATCGGCGGCTTCGCGCGCTTCCATCGGCACCGCGTCCAGCGCGCGCTGCAAGTTGTCGGCGATGTCGAGGACGTCGCGCGCGAAAGCCGTGATGCCATAGGTCCGCGCGTCGGCGACTTCGCGCTGGGTCCGCTTGCGCAGATTTTCCATCTCCGCGAGCGTGCGCAGCATCCGGTCCTTGGCCTCGGCGACGTCCTTGGTGAGCGCTTCGACCGACCCTTCTTCAGGATCGTCGGGCATCACGTAAGGCTTTGAGACCACAGGCTCCTTGTCGTTCGCCGGTTCCGGCGCAGACTTGTCCTGCGGTTCCTTTTGCCCATTGGAATTGGCCATAACTCACCTTTTCAGCAAATCGTCATAACGAATGTGGGATTGTTAGCCCGCATATCGTTGTTTAGAGGCGGAAAATCAAGCGCAAACGCACTATTTGCCGATCAGCTGGCTAACGATCCGGGCGGCGTAATCGACCGTCGGAATGACCCGCGCATAGTTCAGCCGCGTCGGGCCGATCACGCCGAGCACGCCGACAATGTGACCCGCGCCGTCGCGATAAGGTGCGATGATGGTCGAGGAGCCGGACAGCGAGAACAGCTTGTTCTCGGAGCCGATGAAAATACGCACGCCGTCGGCGCGCTCGGCGCGGCCAAGCAGGTCGATCACGCCCTTCTTCGCTTCAAGGTCGTCGAACAGCAGCCGCACCCGTTCGAGATCCTCCATCGCGTGAAGGTCTTCCAGCAGATTGGCGTGACCGCGCACGATCAGTTGCCGCTCGTCGCTGGCGCCGCCCGACCAGCTTGCGATACCCGCTGCGATGACTTTCTGCGTGAGCTGATCGAGTTCGCTGCGGCCCGCGGTCAGCGCAACCTCAAGTTCGCTGCGCGCCTCGGCCAGCGTGCGCCCGCGAATTCGCGCATTGAGAAAATTCGAGGCTTCGGTCAGCGCCGATGACGGCACGCCCGGCGGCAGCGGCAGCACGCGGTTCTCGACCTGACCGTCTTCGGCTACCAGCACGACCAGTGCCTGCGCCGGTTCAAGGCGAACGAATTCGATATGCTTCAGCCGCACGTTCGACTTCTGCGTCAGCACAACGGCTGCGGCGCGCGTCAAACCCGACAGCCGCGTCAAGGCTTCGCTCAGCGCGGCTTCGACCGATGTTGCTCCGCCCACGGACTTGAGCTGGCCTTCGATCGATTGGCGCTCCGGCTCGGTCAGATCGCCTACCTGCATCAGCGCATCGACAAAAAAGCGCAATCCCAACTCAGTCGGCAGTCGCCCCGCCGACGTATGCGGCGCATAGATCAGTCCCAGTTGTTCGAGATCCGACATCACATTGCGCACCGAAGCCGGCGACAGCGGCATCGTGATCAGGCGCGAGATGTTGCGCGAGCCCACCGGCTCGCCGGTGGCCAGATAGCTCTCGACGATCTGACGGAAGATATCCCGCGACCGTTCGTTGAGCTGCGCCAGCCCGGCGTTCGGCGTGATCAGATGGCCTATCGGGTCGTGGTGGGCCAAAATCGGGCTCCAAACGGGGTTGATATCGCTACAATTGTCCATCGTCCGGCATCATGACAAGCGGGTTTCTGCCCACATCTTTGCCGCCGCCCTGATCTGCCCTTGCCGCTACGCTTCCGGCCCCCTAAAAGCAGCGCCAAATCAGGATTTCCCGGAATTTCAGGAGGTTTTTCATGCGGCCAAGCCGTCGCGCGCCCGACGAACTGCGCCCCGTCACGCTGGAACGCGGTGTGGTCAAATACGCCGAAGGTTCCTGCATGGTGAAATTCGGTGACACCCACGTGCTGGTCACCGCCACGCTGGAAGATCGCCTGCCGCCGTGGCTGAAGGGTCAGGGCCGCGGCTGGGTCACCGCCGAATACGGCATGCTGCCGCGCGCCACCCACGAGCGCATGCGCCGCGAATCCGCCGCCGGAAAGCAAAGCGGCCGCACCGTCGAGATCCAGCGCCTGATCGGCCGCTCGCTGCGCACCACTGTCGATCTTGTTGCGCTGGGCGAACGCCAGATCACAGTGGACTGCGATGTCATTCAGGCCGACGGCGGCACGCGCACCGCGTCGATCACCGGCGCATGGGTCGCGCTGGCGGATTGCCTGCAATGGATGAAGGCGCGCAACATGCTCAAGAACGACAACGTGCTGCGCGACAATGTCGCCGCGATTTCGTGCGGCATCTACAACGGCACGCCGGTGCTCGACCTTGATTACGCGGAAGACTCCGAGGCCGAAACCGATGCGAATTTCGTCATGACCGGCGACGGCCGTATCATCGAGGTTCAGGGCACCGCCGAAAAGACGCCGTTCTCGCAGGACGAGTTTCTCAACCTGATGGCGCTGGCCAAGAAGGGCATCGCCCGGCTGGTCGACCTGCAAAAAATGGCGGTGGCGTAAAACAAGGTTGTCATTCCGGGGCGCAGGCGGCCCATGCCGCATGCGAACCCGGAATCCAGTCGAGATGAACATGATGAGATTCCGGGTTCGCGTACGCCAAAAGGCGCCCGCGCCCCGGAATGACGGATCGGTTATAAGTAGTCATGACTCAACATCGCCGAATCACCGGCCGCCTTGTGATCGCGACCCACAATCCCGGCAAGCTCGCCGAGATGCGCGAACTGCTTGCGCCTTACGGCGTGGAAGCGGTGTCGGCGGCGGAACTCGGCCTCGCCGAGCCGATTGAGACCGGCACCACATTTCAGGCCAATGCCCGCATCAAGGCCATGGCAGCCGCGAAGGCGGCGAAACTTCCGGCCTTCGCCGACGATTCAGGCCTCGCGGTCGATGTACTCGGCGGCCAGCCCGGAATCCATTCGGCGCGCTGGGCCGGAGAGGACAAGAATTTTCTCGCGGCGATGACGCAGATCGAGCGACTGCTGCAGGAGCGCGGCGCGAAGGAGCCCGCGCAGCGCAAGGCGCATTTCGTCTCGGCGCTCTGTGTCGCCTGGCCGGACGGACATCAGGAAGACGTCGAGGCGCGCGTCGACGGCACACTGGTCTGGCCGCCGCGCGGCACCGCGGGTTTCGGCTACGATCCGGCGTTTCTGCCCGACGGTTACACCCGCACCTTCGGCGAGATGACCAGCATCGAGAAGCACGGCCTGCCGCCGCATGGCTTAGGCCTTTCCCATCGCGCGAAAGCTTTCGTGAAGCTCGCGCAGATGTGTCTCGCATGAGCGACGCAATTCAATAGCCCGCTTTTGCACCTCTCCCGCTTGCGGGGGAGGAGGAAAAGAAATGATGGATCGTTAAAATTTTAACGAACGCGATTGAGGAAAGTGCTGAAAAAGGGCGTGTTGTTGCGGCCTTAAAAGCTTAATATGGCATTAATGATTCAGCCCTCCGCAGCCTTCGGTGTTTACGTCCACTGGCCGTTCTGCCTGTCGAAGTGTCCGTATTGCGACTTCAACAGCCATGTGCGTCACGCGCCGATCGACGAGTTTCGTTTCGCCCGCGCCTTCGAGCGCGAGATCGAGACCACCGCCGCGCGCACCCCTGGCCGCGAGGTCACGTCGATCTTTCTCGGCGGCGGCACGCCCTCGCTGATGCAGCCGCAGACTGTCGGTGCGATTCTCAACTCCATCGCCATGCACTGGCGTGTCGCCAGCGATGTCGAGGTGACGCTGGAAGCCAATCCGACCAGCGTCGAGGCCACGCGCTTCCGCGGCTATCGCGACGCCGGCGTCAATCGCGTGTCGCTCGGCGTGCAGGCGCTCGATGATGCCTCGCTGAAAGCGCTGGGACGCCTGCACACCGCGCGCGAGGCGCTCGATGCGGTTGCGATCGCGCGCTCCGCGTTCGACCGCTATTCGTTCGATCTGATCTACGCGCGGCCCGACCAGACCCCGCGGATGTGGGAAGACGAATTGAAGCTCGCGATCTCGGAAGCCGCTGAGCATCTGTCGCTGTACCAGCTCACCATCGAGCCGGAAACGCCGTTCTTCGGGCTGCATGCCGCCGGCAAACTCAAGATTCCTGACGAGGCAGTGGCGCGCGCGCTTTACGACGTGACGCAGGATGTCTGCGCCGAACTCGGTCTGCCGTCCTACGAGATTTCCAATCACGCGCGGCCGGGCGCGGAGTGCAAGCACAACCTCGTCTACTGGCGCGGACAGGAATATGCCGGCATCGGCCCGGGCGCGCATGGCCGCCTCGATATCGACGGCATCCGTCACGCCGTCGCGACCGAGAAGCGGCCCGAGACCTGGCTGATGCGCGTCGAGGCGCAGGGCCACGGCGTGACCAGCGACGAGCTTCTCAACAGCGAGGAGCGCGCCGACGAATATCTCCTGATGGGGCTGCGTCTGGCGGAAGGCATCGATCCGGTGCGCTACAAGGCGCTGTCGGGACGCGCGCTCGATCCGAGGCGGATCGAAATCCTGCGGGATGAGGGTGCGATCACGGTCGATCCCGATGGCCGTGTCAGAGTTACGATGCAGGGATTTCCGGTGCTGGATGCCGTGGTCGCGGATCTCGCGGCGTAGCCACCGTCACTTCTTTTCCCTCTCCCCTTGTGGGAGAGGGTGGCGAAGTCGAGCAAGGCGAGACTGAGCCGGGTGAGGGGTTGCTGGCATCGCGATAAGGAGCACACCCCTCACCCGCCCTCGTTTCACTCGGGCACCCTCTCCCACAAGGGGAGAGGGAAAGCGCTACGCGCCGAAACTCTTCGGCGATCCGGCAACGATCTGTCCGCCGCCGGGCCCAACGCGCATCACCGCCAGACCGCGCTCATTGGTGCCGTCGCTGCGGAATCGAAACAGCCCATCGATGCCCGCGAAGCCGGAAGGATTCGTCAGGACCTCCGGTGAAAACCGCTGGCCGCCTTGCGTTCGCGCCAATGCCGCAACCAGCGCGACCCCGTCATAGGCAAGCGTCGCGGTGCGGACCGGATCGCCGCTGTATTTCGCACGGTAGCGCTGGGAAAAACTGCGGAAGCCGGCCGGATCGGGCGCCGCATAAAGTCCGCCGCGCAGATTGGCGTTCGCGAACACGCGGGGATTGTCCCACAGGCCAGTGCCGAGTAACTGCACGCGCTTGAGATTGGCGCCGCCCGCGGCAAGCGCATCCGCGGCGCCGGCCAGCGCATCGCCGTCGTCGGCGAGCAGCAGCGAATCGGCATTGGCGAGCGCCTGGCCGATGGCGGCCGCGGGTTGCGCGCGATCGGCGCCGTATTTTTCAAACGCGGCAATGCGCCCGCCCCTGCGCGGCACCGCCTGCTTGAAGGCGGCTTCGACCACATTGCCGTAGGCATTCTCCGGCAGAAAGGCGGCGAAGGATCGCTTGCCGGTCCCTGCCGCATATTCGACGATCCGGCTGACGTCCGACTCGGGAAGAAAACTCAGGAGATAGACGCCGCGCCCGGCAACGCTCGAGTCGGTCGAGAACGCGATCATCGAGATGCCGCGATTGCGCGCGGCCTGCGCGGCGGCCGGAACCGACTGAGCGAACAAAGGCCCGAGAATAATTTCAGCGCCTTCATCGACAGCCTGCTGCGCGCCCTGCTGTGCGCCTTGCGCGGTGCCGTTGTCGTCCTTGATCAGCAGCTGGATATTCGGATTCTGAAATTCAGCGAGCGCCAGTTCAGCGGCGTTGCGCATCGATTGCGCGGCGACGGCGGCATTGCCGGACGCCGACAACGGCAGCAAGAGCCCGACCTTGACCTGGCCGCTGCCCACCGCCGACGGCTGCTGTGGCGGGCCGGCCGGCTGCTCGCCACCGGAGAACGGAGACTGCATGCCGGCGCAACCGGCAACGAGTGGCGCACCCAGAATCAGGCCGACAGCGCCGCGGCGGGTCGCGCCGATGCGTGGAGGCTTTGGAGTGAACGGCGCAACCATCATTGTCTTCCGGGTATCGATCCTGGGCCACGTCTGGACGAGGATTCAGGCATATTGTCGGCTATAAGCTAGCCGGATCAAAGGCCTTTCGCACACTTCAGCACAACCGAACATGAACAGCTATTGCGGATGCGAACAAGACGAGGCGGCGCTTCGGCGTTAGATTGTTCCAATGCGCACCAAACCATCCCCCGCTTCTTCGCCTGATTCCGACAGCTCCGCCCGCACTTTCGCGGTCGCAGGACAACTCGTTCATGCACCCAAGGCCGCTCCGGGCCTGTATCTGGTCGCAACGCCCATCGGCAATCTCGGCGACATCACACTGCGCGCGCTTGAGACACTCGCCGGCGTCGACATCGTGGCCTGCGAGGACACCCGCATCACGCGGCGGCTGATCGAACGGTTCTCCATCGCCGCATCGCTGATGCAGTATCACGAACACAACGCCACGGTGGCGCGGCCGAAGATTCTGGAGAAGCTCGCGCAAGGCGCGTCCATCGCGCTGGTGTCGGACGCCGGAACGCCGCTGATTTCCGACCCGGGATTCAAGCTGGTGCGCGAAGTCAGCGCGGCGGGTTTTCCGGTGGTCGCATTGCCGGGACCATCGTCGGTGCTGGCGGCGCTCTCGGTCGCAGCATTACCGACCGATCGATTCTTTTTCGAGGGCTTTCTGCCCTCGAAACAGAATGCGCGCCGCACACGCCTTAGTGAACTCGCACGTATCGACGCCACCTTGGTGATGTTCGAGAGCGGCGCACGGGTGCAGGATTGCCTGCACGATCTTGCAGGCGTCATGGGCGAGCGCGAGGCCGCGATCTGCCGCGAAATGACCAAGCTGCATGAGGAGGTGCGCCGCGCGACTGTCTCCGAACTCGCGGCGATTGCCGATACACTCGAGACGCGCGGCGAATTCGTGCTGGTGATCGGTCCACCCGCCGCCGATGCCGGACTGATGAGCGACGACGCGCTCGACGATCTGCTGCGGACATCGCTGACGCGCGGCAGCGTCAAGGATGCGGTCGCGCATGCGGTTGAAGTGTCCGGACGGCCGCGCCGCGAGATCTATGCCCGCGCGCTCGAGCTTTCAAAGGACGGCGATGACGCAGGATAGCGATCCGCCAAAATTGCCGAAGGCTCGCGCAAACATCCCCTCCCCGGCGCGCGTTGCGGCGTTTCAGACCGGAATTTCCGCCGAGAGCAAAGCCTGCGTTTACCTGATCGCCAAGGGCTATCGCATTCTGGCACGGCGCTTCCGCACACCCTACGGCGAGATCGATATCGTGGCCCGACGGCGGGACTTGCTCGCTTTCATCGAAGTGAAGGCCCGCGCGAATCTCGACGAGGCCGCCTATTCGGTGACGCCCCGGCAGCAGCACCGCATCGTCGCCGCGGCCCAGGCCTGGCTGATGGCGCATCCCGAACACGCCGGTTTCGACATGCGGTTCGATGTGGTGCTGATTGCGCCGAAACACCTGCCCAAACACCTCACGGCCGCATTCGACGCTGGCGCATGAACAGCAGGGTTGCATGCAAAACCTCTGGCAACGGAAGCTGAAATCGCACAGATTGCCGCCGCAACAGATCAACAGCCGGATTTGACTCATGAAGCTGAAAGTCGCCGTCCAGATGGACCCCATCGCGCGGATCAACATTCGCGGCGACTCGACATTCGCGCTTCTGCTCGAAGCGCAGAAGCGCGGCCATGCGCTGTCCTATTACACGCCCGAAAAACTATCCCTGAAGGGCAAGCAACTGGTCGCCATGGTCCAGCCGCTCAAGGTGCGCGATGAGGACAGCGATCACTTCACGCTTGGCGATGCCGAGCGCGTCGATCTCGCATCCTTCGATGTGATCCTGCTGCGGCAGGACCCGCCGTTCGATCTCGCCTACATCACCACCACGCATTTGCTCGAACGCATTCATCCGAAAACGCTGGTCGTGAACAATCCGGCCAGCGTGCGCAATGCGCCGGAAAAAATCTTCGTGATGGAGTTCGCAGACCTGATGCCGCCGACGCTGATCTCGCGCGACAAGGACGAGATCAATGCGTTCCGCGCCGAGCAAGGCGACGTGGTGATGAAACCGCTGTACGGACATGGCGGCGCCGCGGTGTTTCGCATCACGCCGAACGACATGAATTTCGGTTCGCTCTACGACATGTTCTCGGTGACGTTCCGCGAACCGTGGGTGATCCAGCGCTTCCTTCCCGAGGTCAAGCACGGCGACAAGCGCATCATCCTGGTCGATGGCGAATTCGCCGGCGCGGTCAATCGCGTGCCGGCGGCGGACGATCTGCGCTCCAACATGGTGCGCGGAGGCGCCGCGCAATCCACCGATCTGTCGCCGCGCGAGCGCGAGATTTGCGAACGGCTGAAACCGGCGCTGCGCGAGCTTGGCCTGCTGTTCGTCGGCATCGACGTGATCGACGGTCACCTGACGGAAATCAACGTCACCTCGCCGACCGGCATCCGGGCGATCGCCCGGCTCGGCGGCCCCGACGTCGCGGCGAAGATCTGGGACGCCATCGCCGCCAGGCGCGCTTAGCGACCCCGCGACAGGTTAATCAATTGCTGACCACCTTCTGCCAATCTCGCGGCGGGGGAGTGCGCCGCCGCCGGATACACGGTATGCGCGCACCGAAACGAGCTGACTAATGGCAATTGAAGTCTTCAACGGCACATCGATTCCGCGCGAGCTGACCACCGCCGCGATGGAATTCCTGTGGGTCAAGTGGAAAACTCTTAACGATACCAACGACTTGACGTTGCAGCGGCTGACTGAGGAATGCAGCTATCAGCTCCGCGCCAATTCCATTCACCTGCTCACGATCAACGACGACTTCGTCTACATGTACGTCGGCGAGGCGGTTCAGGCCGCTGCCAGCGAAAACCTGGCGGGCACCTTGCTGTCGCAGCAGATCAACCCTCTCAAGCGGGAATTCGCCGACGTCTATCGTCAGGTGACCAGGCGCCTCACACCGGCCTTCGTTCGCTTTACCGCAACCTGGTCGCAAACCGGCCAGCTCTGGCAGCGCCTCATCCTGCCGATCAAGGTCGCCGATGGCGCCGTTATTCTTGTGGTCTACTCCGAGCTGATCAACCATCAGACCGAGATCTACGATCATCTGTTCCGCACCGCGCCGGACGCGATGATCATCGCCTGCCCCATCACCAATGATGCCGGGCACGCCATCGACGGCTGGGTCCTGATGATGAACGACCGCGCGCGCCATTTGCTGAGATTCGACGGCACCGTCGGCAACCTGCGCCTGACTCAGCTGCCGCAATTCGCCGGAGTCGACATCTGGGGCCGGCTCTATGCTCCGAAATCCGCCGCCGCGGCGACGCCGGTGACCACCGCGGATTTCAACGTCGAGATCATGCGTTTTCCGCATGTGTTCGGCCTTCGCATTTCGCCGAAGCTCGACGACAGGGACGCGACGCTGGTTCCGCGCAGCGACGCCAACGGCGTCAATCAGCCCGCCTGACTTTCAAGGCATCCTGGCTTGAAGCCGCAATGACAGCTGCGTGACGTCACGCGTGCGTGCCTGCATATGCCCGTCCTTGCCAGCGAACGGAAACGGACCGCATAATCGGAACCGCGACGGCAAGCGACAACAACAAAATTCAATGGAGGAATGCATGACGATCGATGTTTCGCGACGATCTCTCCTTGCTCTTGGCGCCGGACTTGGCGCAAGTCTTGGCGCAACGATGATAAGCAGCGGCGCCATGGCGCGCGCGCCGAAGCTCGGCACGCAGGCTCCCTACTATCATCGCTTCAAGCTCGGCGAGGCCGAAGTCACGGTGGTGTCCGACGGACCGCTGCCGCTCGGCGATCCATCCGGCACATTCCTCGGCGTCCCGAAGGAGGACGTGCAGAAGATGCTGAGCGATAATTTCCTCAGCCCCAGCAACGTCATTCTCGAACAGAACGCGCCGATCGTGAATTTCGGCGAGCGCGTGGTGCTGTTCGACACCGGCATGGGCACATCGAAACTGTTCGGGCCGACCACGGGGCGTCTGCAGAAAAGCATCACCGAAGCCGGCCTCAAGCCGGAAGATGTCGATGCGATCGTTTGCTCGCACGCGCATATCGACCATATCGGCGGCATCGTCGATGAAGGCGGCAAGCCGCTGTTTCCGAACGCGCAGGTCTACATCAGCCAGACGGATCTCGAGTTCTGGACCGACGAGAAGAAGATGGACGGGCCGCTCAAGGATTTCATCGTCCACGCCCGCAAGAACCTGATGCCGGTGCGCGACCGCATCGTGTTCTTCAAGGACGGACAGGAATTCCTGCCGGGCATCACGGCGATCGCCGCGCCCGGCCACACCTTCGGCCACCACATCTTCATGATCCAGTCGGGTGGAAAGTCGTTCGCCTTCCTCGGCGACCTCACCCACCATCAGGTGTTGCTGCTGGAGCGGCCGAAGATGGAGTTCGCCTACGATTCCGATCCCAAGATGGCAGCGGCGACGCGGGTCAAACTGCTGGACACGATCGCGGCCAACAAGACGGCGGTGATGTCCTATCACTTCCCGTGGCCGGGCTACGGCCATGTGGTGAAGGCGGGCGACGGCTTCCGCTACATCCCCGAGCCGATGATCATGAATCTCTGAGACTTGCTCACGTCCTTTGGCGGCGGCTTCATCTCCGCTGCCAAAGGCGCTCCATCTGCGAACTTCAGCGCGACAGCACCCGGATGCCGGCGGGCCAGACACGATCGCCGTTGATCGCGCTCGCTCCGATCTCCCAGCCCGCGCCACCCCAAACGATATCGACGGCACCGAGTTCGCCTGACACGTCGCGCATGTAGAAAACATTCGGCCTGGCATTGACCAGGAGAATTCCGGATTCCCCTCCCGCCTGGATCTTCAGCAGGCACCACAGGTCGGCCAGCCGGGTCTCATGCTCATCCCCAAGCTCGTCGATGATCCAGCTGTCGGGGGCGGGCGCGTGCAGTATGTGGGACTGAAGCACGCCTGCCCCCGCCGCGTCTTCGATTTTGGCGGCAAAGCGGCGCAGGAATGTTGCGCCCAGCCACGTGATCCTGACCTCCGCCCGCGATGTAAAGTCTTCCCTGAAATGATCGCCCGCGCGAAATGTCTTGATCTCGGCCAAAGCGGCTGTCGTCGGTGGATCGAGGGATTCCGCCGCTGGCGACGGCTGAGGACAGCTCGCGGCCCTCTCATGTCTCAGGACCTTTGCGCTGTCCTTCCTCGCGGGGACGGATTGCGCGAACAGACCATCGGCCGGATCGGGTCGGGCCTCGGGCGCGACAAGCAGGGCATATGCAAGGAAAGCCGCCGACGGCAGCAGAAGGGACGGCCGACACGGAGTTCGGCGGCGCGGGCGGGGCATTTTCTTGTTCCTCGATTTCCGGCGATGGAAACAAGGTAAACGGAACCAGGAGCAAGTAAAGAATCGTATTAATACTTGGTTAAGGATAAAATACCTCTCAATTACATATAAATCTAAGTATAATATAAGTATAAATTACAATATGTGTCTATCTATACGCTGTCGCCGTCCCGTTGCGCGGCCGTGGGTCCCCGCCCTTGTTCCCTGAATGTTCTTGCGCTCGGAAAGGTTCCTGCTAGGGTTGCGGTGGGGGCGAGGGCGCAATGGTTCAACGCGTTTCCACGGTGGCATTTGAAGGCATCGAAGCCCGCGCGGTGGACGTGCAGGTTCAGGTCGCGCCGGGATTGCCCGCCTTCACCATCGTCGGCCTGCCGGACAAGGCGGTCTCCGAGGCCCGCGAACGGGTGCGCTCCGCCCTGATCGCCTCGGGCCTCGCGCTGCCCGCCCGGCGAATCACCGTCAATCTCGCGCCTGCCGACCTGCCCAAGGAAGGCAGTCATTACGATCTCCCCATTGCCCTCGGGCTGATGGCCGCGATCGGCGCGATCCCGCCCGATGCGCTGAGCGGATTTACGGTGCTCGGCGAACTGAGACTCGATGGCTCGATTGCGCCGGTCGCCGGCGTGCTTCCCGCAGCCATCGGCGCCAACGCGCGCGACGAGGGGCTGATCTGTCCCGCGGCCTGCGGCGCGGAAGCGGCATGGGCCAGTCCCGAGATTCAGATCGTCGCGGCGGCGTCGCTGATTCAGATCGCCAATCACTTCAAGGGCACACAGGTTCTGTCACGGCCCGAACCGAAGATCACCGAACGGCAGACCGCATTGCTCGACCTGCGCGATATCAAGGGCCAGGAAAGCGCCAAGCGCGCGCTGGAGATCGCCGCCGCCGGCGGGCATCACCTCCTGATGATCGGCTCGCCCGGCGCGGGCAAGTCCATGCTCGCGGCGCGGCTGCCGTCAATCCTGCCGCCGCTGTCGCCGTCCGAACTGCTCGAGATTTCAATGATCGCATCCGTCGCGGGCGAAATCGAAGGCGGCGCTTTGACAGCGCGGCGTCCGTTTCGCGCGCCGCATCACTCCGCGAGCATGGCCGCGCTGACCGGCGGCGGCATGCGCGCCAGACCTGGGGAGATTTCGCTGGCGCATCACGGCGTGCTGTTCCTCGATGAATTGCCGGAGTTCGATGCGCGCGTACTGGATTCGCTGCGTCAGCCGCTGGAGAACGGCGAGGTCGCGGTGTCGCGCGCGAACCATCGTGTCACCTATCCGGCGCGCTTCATGCTGGTGGCCGCGATGAATCCCTGCCGCTGCGGACATGCTTACGAGCCCGGCTATGCGTGCAAGCGCGGACGCATCGACCGCTGCACGGCGGATTATCAGGGCCGCATTTCCGGTCCGCTGATGGACCGTATCGATCTGCGGATCGAAGTGCCGGCAGTCACGGCCTCCGATCTGATCCTGCCTGCACCGGCGGAGGGCTCCGCCGAAGTCGCCGCGCGCGTCGCCGCGGCTCGCGCCGTTCAGATCGCGCGCTATGCGGCTTTGGGCCTGCCGCACATTCGCACCAATGCGGAAGCACCGGCCGCGGTTCTGGAAGAGATCGCGCAGCCCGATGCGCAAGGGCAGAAGCTGTTGCGCGACGCCGCTGAAACCATGCGCCTGTCGGCGCGCGGCTATCATCGCGTGTTGCGGGTGGCGCGCACCCTCGCGGATCTCGACGGCGCTGACGCCATTGGACGGCTTCATCTCGCCGAAGCGCTGTCCTACCGCGCGCTGGCGGAAGATTTGCGCCGCGCGGCGTAGCCATATCTTCGCAATCGCGGCCTCGCTCAACCAATCACGAAATCCGGACCATCTCCCTTTTTCTCGCGTATGGCAGCGATGCCATCCTCCTGCGCGCCAAAAATTCCCAATCATGGCACGGGGATTGCTTTGAATCGCGGCAAACAAGGACAAATCCGTGGACGCCATACCAACTCGTTCGATCAGCAGCGACAACTCAGCAAGACAGAATGGCTACGGCACGAAGCCTCCGCTTCAGCAGTTTCTCGCCAGCTGCCATGAAGAGTTCAAAGGCGACAGTTCCGGCGCGCTGGCTGACTATATTCCCGAACTGACCCGGGCGAATCCGGAGCATTTCGGCGTCGCCGTCGCCACCATTGACGGGTACGTCTACGAAGTCGGCGACAGCGCGGTGCCTTTCACGATCCAGTCGGTGTCGAAGGCCTTCGTGTTCGCGCTGGCGCTCGATCTGCTTGGACCGGAGTGTGTCGGCGCGGCGATCGGGGTCGAGCCCAGCGGCGAAGCCTTCAATTCCATCCGTCTCACGCTCGACAACAAGCCGTTCAACCCGATGGTGAACGCTGGAGCCATCGCCTGCTCCGGCCTGATCTACCGGGTCGAAGGCGCTAATGCCTTTGAGCGCATCCGGCAAACGCTGGGGCGCTTTGCCGGCCGCGACCTCGCCGTCGATGAATCGGTCTATTCATCCGAGCGCGCGACCGGCAACCGAAACCGTGCCATCGCATGGCTGCTGCACAACTACGCTGTCGTTGAGCGCGACGTGGACGCCGTTCTCGACACTTACTTCCGCCAGTGCGCCGTGCTGGTGACTGCGCGCGATCTGGCAGTGATGGCGGCGACGCTCGCCAACAGAGGCATCAACCCCGTCACCGGAGATCAGGTGATCGCGCCGCGTACCGTTGCAAGCGTCCTGTCCGTGATGACGAGTTCCGGCATGTACGACTATGCCGGCGAATGGATCTACCGCGTCGGCATCCCCGCAAAGAGCGGTGTGGGCGGCGGTATTGTCGCGGCGCTCCCTTCGCAGATCGGGCTGGGCACGTTCTCTCCGCGTCTCGACAGCCACGGCAACAGCGTGCGCGGCCTGAAGGTCTGCGAAGCCCTGTCGGAACGATTCAATCTTCACATGTTCAATCGCAGCGCGGATGTCCGCGCCTGCATTATCGCCGACTATGATATTTCCAGCGTATCATCCCGCCGCAGCCGTCAGCCGCATGAGCAGCAGATCCTCGAGGAGCGGCACGACGACATCCGGATCATCGAGCTGGTCGGCGCGCTCAACTTCGCCGCGATCGACTACATCACCCGCCGGCTCTCCAGCACATTGCCGAATGCGCCGCTGCTCATTCTGGATTTCCGGCGCGTGCCGGACGTCACCGCGGCCGGCATCCGGCTGTTGGGAGAGAACCTCACGATTCTCGCAAGCATCGATGTCACGGTGATCCTGACCGGGTTCGAACCGGAGTCCGAGGTCCTGAAGGCGATCTATGCTTCGGCCGAGACCCAGAAGGTCCGGCGGTTCGCATCGCTGGATAACGCGATCGAATGGGCCGAGGATCAGGTGATCTACAGATATGGCGGATTCACCAACACGACGGAGACCACGCATCTCAGCGAGCAGGCGCTGCTCGCCAACCTGACCACGGAGGAAGTCGACACCCTGGTCAAATTCTCGACCACGCGTCACTATCAGGCAGGCGCCAAAATCATTGGCGCGGGCGAGCCTGCCAATTCGATCTTCTTCATTCAACGCGGCATGGTCAGCGTCAAACTCCCGAGCGGAGTGCGCCTCGCCTCGCTCGGGCCGGGCATGGAGTTCGGCGAGATGGCGCTGATCAACCGCGAGCGGACAGCGGATGTCTGGGCGGACACCCTGGTGCAGTGCCTTGAAGTGCCGCTGGATGAACTGGTCGATTACGGAATGCTGTTTCCGACCATCGGGCTGCACATAGCGCGCAATCTGTCCGCCTTGCTTGCCCGGCGCCTCGTGCTTGCCAACGCCAAGGTCGATCTTCTCAGCTCATATTGAGCAGTCGTGCGCTTTCAGGGCCTCATTTCATCCCCGCAAACCCTTCAGTAACGATCTCTCTTTACACTTCAAAAACCATAAGCCGCCCTGTCGTGGCGGCATTGGCGGTAAACTGTGTTGTGAGTGGCGTCCGATGTTGCGTGTGAAGATCCTGGCCTCGACCATTCCGTTGCTGCTGGCCGGCGTGGTTGCCGGCGGCGAACTGATCCCGAGCGCAAGTCCCTGCATCGCGCTGGGCCGCGCATCGATGCAGATCGCAACCGCTCCATGGCAAAATCCGCTTCACGTCGGCTTCACCGACGATCCGGAAGTGGCCACTGTGCGGGTTCAGATCGTCGACAGCGCGGACATGGCGGACTTCACGGTGATCGACGACGTGCAGACCGCCGAGACCGACAGCTGCACCGTCACCCGCAACACGATGTTTGTCAGCATCTCCGATCATGCCTCCGCGTCGGAGCCGCTGATCTACCTGTCGCGGACCGCTGGCGCGGATTACCGGATCTTCGTGCAGTCGCGCACCTTCAGCCCGCGCGACGCAGCCGCGCTCGTGGTCAGCGCCGGACACAACGTCCGCCTCGCCGAGCGATCGATGTGACGCCGCGGCAACCCCGGCGTTAACATCTCATTAGCCACGTTTGTATCGCCGCTGACGATCCATCCGCGCTTCAAACTCTTCGAAACATCCCCAACACATTCTTGCGCGGGCTTTCCTCACGCACGACCTCAACCGTGGAGCGGACAATAATGCTGCGAGCCTTGCGCATCCGATCCCGGCTTCGCCGTTTTGCCCGCCGGCATCCCTGGATCAGCGTCACGATCCGCTCCGTGACGATCTTCTCCGCCGCCTTTGGCGGAGCCTATGGGTTCATTACCGGAAGCCGCAGCGAAACCTACGATCCGCACAGCTTTGCCCTTGGCGCGAGCTTCCTGTTCGCACTGGCCTGCCTGGCGCTTGCGACACTCAGCATGCGGATGCGCTGGCTGCGCAAGAAGATGCGCAAGATCGAACTGCACAATGAAGCGCTGGCCGACCGCAACTGGGAATTGAAGGGCGCCGAGGAGCATGCCCGAAGCCTGTTCGAATCCCAGAGCGATCTGATCGTCCTGCGCGACAGCGACGGCCTGGTCACGTCGGTCAATGACGCCTACTGCGCGCTCGCGCGCAAGCCGCGCGAGGCCTTGATCGGAACGCGCTTCACGTTACCCGTGCTGGAGCAGGGCGCCATCGCGATCGAGCCGAACGGCACGCGGGTTCACGACCAGAAGATCGACAGCGCGATAGGTCCGCGCTGGATCGCATGGCGCGAAGACCTGGTCCGCGGCGACGCCCATCAGCCCGCCGACCTGCAATGTGTCGGCCGCGATGTGACGGACCGCGCCGAGACCGAACGCGCCCTGGCCGAGGCGCGCGACCTCGCCAACTCCGCCAACCGGGCGAAATCGAAATTCCTTGCCATGGCGTCGCACGAGATCCGCACGCCGCTGAACGGCATTATCGGCATGAGCAACCTGCTGCTCGACACCGCATTGACCGCGGAACAGACGACCTACGCGAAGGCCGTGAAGACATCCGGCGACGCCCTGATGGCCCTGATCGACGAACTGCTCGATTTCTCCAAGATCGAAGCGGGCAAGATCGACCTTGAATATCGGCCGTTCGCTCTGGCGGCCATGATCGAGGAGATCGCCGAACTGCTCGCGCCTCGCGCGCAGGCGCGCAAGCTCGAGATCGCATCCTATGTCGATGAGCGGTTGCCGGCGGAAGTCATCGGCGACGCCGCGCGATTGCGGCAGGTGCTGCTCAATCTCGCCGGCAACGCCATCAAGTTCACACCGGCCGGCGGTGTTGCCTTGATCGTGGAGCCGGGAATCTGGCCCGGCGAAATCTCCTTCCTCGTCCGCGACACCGGCATCGGCATTGCGCCGGAAGCGCAGCAGCGAATCTTCCGCGAGTTCGAGCAGGCCTCCGATGGAACTGCGCGCAACTACGGCGGCACCGGCCTCGGTCTCAGCATCAGCGAACGCATCGTCCGGCGTATGGGGGGACAGATCACGCTGGAGAGCACCGAGGGCAACGGCGCGACCTTCGCGTTCTCGATTCCACTTGCCGCGGCGGATCGCGGCGGCAGCTCCGCTTCGCCCTTCCTTGCACCCGATCTGACAGACAAGTCCGTGATGCTGGTTGCGCCGCAGACGATTGAAGCTTCGCTGATCGCGCGGCGGCTGGGACGCTGGGGCGCGCAGACCTGCACAATAGCCGATGCCGACATCGCGCGTGCGTTGCTGCCGGAACGCTCATGGTACGCGGTGCTGGTCGACTGCACGAGCGGCGATCCGCAATTGCAGGATTTCGCCGAGGCAGCCTCACGCCATGCCGCCCATCGGATCGCGATGTTTACGCCATCTGCGCGGCGCGACATCGCGACCGGCGTCATGGCGTTGTTCACCGGGTATCTGGTGAAGCCGCTGCGCGCGACGTCGCTGGCCGCGCGCCTGTCGGCATCCGGCGCCGCGCTGGTGCCGGAAATGCCCGGCGACAACGAGCCTGCGATTGGGCCGCTGGACGTCGTTGCGCCGCAGGCTGTCACGCCGCGCGCGCTATCGATTCTCGTCGCGGAAGACAACGAGATCAATGCGCTCCTGATCCGGTCGCTGCTGACACGCATGGGCCATCGCCCTGTCATCACCACCGACGGCGAACAAGCTCTCGAATCGTGGCTCGCGGCGGACAGCGCAGGTACGCCTTACGATGTGGTGCTGATGGACATCCAGATGCCGAAGCTGGACGGCATCGCAGCGACAAAGCGGATTCGCGCACTTGAGGCGGAACGCAGCCCGCGGCGAACGAAAATCCTTGCGCTGACGGCGAACACCCTGGTGGACGATCGCTATGCCTGCTTCGAGGCAGGCATGGACGGCTTTCTGGTCAAGCCGCTCGATCGCGACAAGCTCATGGATGCGCTGGCCGCCATTCCCGCGGCACGCAGCATCGTCGCCTGACTCCGCCGCGCCGCATGCGCGCCGATGTCATAAATCCGTATCACGACCATGATTATTGATGCCTCAGGGCTGCGCTTGGCGAATCAATGCGCGCGGCCGCGAGGAAGCCATGAGCGGCAACAAACCGGCGCCTGCAAAGCCGGATGCAAATTCCAGACTGTTTGAACGGCAGGCCGTTCGAAGCCCGCTTGAAGCGCTTCGCCAAAATCCGCTGGTTCAAATGCTCCGGCCCGCGCACGCGAAATCGGCCGCAACGACCGCCGCCACCTGGCTGATGCCGGGACTGCGTGGCGAAGCCGTGCCGGAAATGATGCAGCCGGCGCGTCTCGGCAAGATCGGTTCGCTGGAAGTCCGTCTCGCGCAGACCAAGAGCGACGTGAAGCGCGCGCAGAAGCTGCGCTACAAGGTCTTCTATAAAAACGGCTCCGCCATTGCCGACGCCGCGACCATGCTGGCGCAGCGCGACAAGGACGCGTTCGACAAGATCTGCGACCACCTGCTGGTGATCGATCATGCCGCCAAGCCGACGATGAGCGGCAAGCAGCCCGTGGTCGGCACCTATCGCCTGCTGCGCCAGGACGTCGCCGAAAAACACGGCGGCTTCTATACCGGCGACGAGTTCGACATTTCCAACATGATGGAACGGCAATCCGGCCTGAAGTTTCTCGAGCTTGGCCGCTCCTGCGTGCTGCCGCCCTATCGCACCAAGCGAACCGTTGAGCTGTTGTGGCACGGCGTGTGGAGTTATGTGCGCCGGCACAATCTCGATGTGATGATCGGCTGCGCCAGCTTCGAGGGCACCGATCCCGAGCGGCTCGCGTTGCCGCTGTCGTTCCTGCATCACTTCGCGGCGGCACCGGACGGCTGGCGCGCCAGCGCGCATCCATCGCGCCGGGTGGAAATGAACCGCATCGCGAAAGAAAACATCGACACCAGGGCGGCGCTGCGGATGCTGCCGCCGCTGATCAAGGGCTATCTTCGGGTCGGCGCCTTCATTGGCGACGGCGCGGTGATCGACCACCAGTTTGGCACCACGGATGTACTGGTTGTCATGCCGGTGTCGGCCATCTCCGGGCGCTATCTCGATCACTTCGGTGCCGACGCGACGCGGCACGCGGCATGATCCCGAAAAGTGGGAACCGGTTTTCGGAATAGATCATGCCGAAATAAAAGCTGGGCGGCGGACCTGGTGTTGCGCTCTACAGCCGGCGCAGCTGAACATCCTCGATGATGTGGTCGCTGCCCTTCTTCAGGATCAGCGTCGCGCGAGGCCGGGTCGGCAGGATGTTCTCTTCGAGATTGACCAGGTTGATGGTGGTCCAGAGCTCAAGGGCCCGGTCGGTCGCTTCCTTGTCGGACAGTTTCGCATAGCGATTGAAGTAAGACCGTGGATCGCGGAACGCTGTGTCGCGCAGGGTGAGAAAGCGCTCGACATACCACTCGCGCAGGATCGGCTCCTCCGCATCGATATAGACCGAGAAGTCGAAGAAATCCGATACATAGGGAACGGCCTTGCCGTCACGCGGCAGGCGTCCGGTTTGCAGCACATTGACGCCTTCGACGATCAGGATGTCGGGCCGGTCGATTTCGACGCCCTCGTTCGGAATGACGTCGTATGTGAGATGCGAGTAGACCGGCGCGCGCACCGGCCGGCGTCCGGCCTTGATGTCTGACAGGAAACCGAGCAGCGCGGGAAGATCGTAGCTTTCAGGAAAGCCCTTCTTCTGCATCAGGCCTTCGCGTTCCAGAACCTCGTTTGGAAACAGAAAGCCGTCGGTGGTGACAAGATCGACCTTGGGCCGCGGCGACCAGCGCGCGAGCAGCGCCTGCAGCACGCGCGCCGTGGTGGACTTGCCCACCGCCACCGATCCGGCGACGCCGATGATGTAGGGCATCTTGCGGTCCTCGATGCCGAGGAAGTGACGCTGCGCAACGAACAGTCGCTGGGCGGCTGCGACATAGAACGACAGCAGCCGCGACAGCGGCAGATAGATTTCCTCGACCTCCTTGATGTCGAGGCGATCATGCATCGAATGCATCCGCGCGATTTCATCGGCGGTCAGCGTCATCGGCATGTCGTCGCGCAGCGCGGCCCACTGCGCGCGCGAGAAAACGCGGTAGGGATTGTACTGAACCTGGTCGGCTCTCACATCCATGAGCCATTCCCTCCTGCCCGGCGCCCGCGTGTCCCCACGTCTGCCGGAATTTGAACTACTCGCGCTAGTGGTCCGATTCTAACATTCGCATCCCGTTTCGGCAGACATTCTTGCGAATGTTAGAATCGACGGACCACTAGCAATTATAGATTCTAGTGGAGTTTTGGATTTGACATTCGCTTTGCTGAATCCGCCGCCAGCAGGGTGCGAATGTCAAATCCACTCCACTAGCGCGCAGCTTTCTCTTCAAGGCCCGACATCTGGGTTCGCCGCGCCAGCGCGTCCTCGACATCCGTGAAACTGATGCCGCGCGACTTCAGCAGCACCAGAAGATGGAAGACGAGATCGGCACTCTCGGCGATCAGATGATCGCGATTGTTTTCAATGGCGGCGATCACGGTTTCCACCGCCTCCTCGCCCAGCTTCTTGGCGCAGTGATCCGGGCCCTTGTCCAGCAGCTTGCGGGTATAGGACGCATCGCCGCCCGACGCCGCGCGGGCATCGATGGTGGCTGCCAGATCATGGATCGTAAAACGGCTCATAAAGCGCCTTCTATCACTTCCGTACCCCGGTAGGGAGGACAAAGAGTTGATCGGATTCAGGTATTTGGCATACGGCGGCGCTCATGGGTCAAGCCGCATCGGCAATCCCGCGCGAACCATGTGGTCCTTGGCCTGGCGGATGGTGAATTCTCCGAAGTGGAAAATCGAAGCCGCCAGCACGGCGGTGGCGTGTCCCTCGCGGATGCCCGCGACCAGATGATCGAGGTTGCCGACACCGCCCGAGGCGATGACCGGAACCTTGACGCTGTCGGCAATGGCGCGGGTCAGATGGATATCGAAACCCTGCCGGGTGCCGTCGCGGTCCATCGAGGTCAGCAGGATCTCTCCCGCGCCCAGCGAGACCACCTCCTGCGCGTATTCGATCGCGTCGATGCCGGTCGACTTGCGGCCGCCATGGGTGAAAATCTCCCATCGGTCGGAGCCGGTGCGCTTGGCGTCGATGGCGACGACGATGCACTGGTCGCCGAACTTCTCCGCGGCTTCCTTGACGAATTCGCGCCGGGCAACCGCCGCCGAATTGATCGATACCTTGTCGGCGCCATACGTCAGAAGCGTGCGGATGTCGTCCACGGTGCGCACGCCGCCGCCGACGGTCAGCGGCATAAAGCAGGCTTCCGCCGTCCGCCGCACCACATCGAGAATGGTGCCGCGGTTCTCATGCGTCGCGGTGATGTCGAGAAAACAAAGCTCATCGGCGCCGGCCGCGTCATAGGCAATCGCGGCCTCGACCGGATCGCCCGCATCGCGCAGATCGACGAAATTGACACCCTTGACGACACGGCCGTCTTTGACGTCGAGACAGGGGATCACGCGAACCTTGAACATCGTTGCCTGCCCTTAAGCCGCCGCCCGCGCGTTGCGGATCAGCGTCAATGCCTCGGCCGGATCGAGGCGGCCGTCGTACAGCGCGCGACCCGAGATCGCGCCTTCCAGCTTTCTGGCGCGGGGCTCGAGCAGCGCTTTCACATCGGCGATCGACGCGAAACCGCCCGATGCAATCACCGGAATTGAAATCGCCTCGGCCAGCGCAATGGTCGCGTCGAGATTGAGCCCCTTGAGCAGGCCGTCGCGCGCAATGTCGGTGAAGATGATGGCGGCGACGCCGGCATCCTCGAAGCGCTGCGCGATATCGAGCGCCGTCACTGTCGAGGTTTCCGCCCAGCCCTCAACGGCGACCTTGCCGTCGCGGGCATCGAGACCGACCGCGACCCGGCCCGGAAACTTTTTCGCGGCTTCTTTGACCAGCGCAGGATCGCGCACCGCTGCGGTGCCGATGATGACCCGGCGAATGCCCTTGGCGAGCCACGCCTCGATGGTCGCAAGATCGCGGATGCCGCCACCGAGCTGCACCGGAAATTTCACGGCCTTCAGCATGGCTTCAACAGCCTGCGCATTCATCGGCTTGCCGGCAAACGCACCGTCGAGATCGACGACATGAAGATACTCGAAACCCTGCGTCTCGAAGGTTTTTGCCTGCGCGGCGGGATCGAGGTTGAACACGGTCGCGCGCGCCATGTCGCCCTGTTCGAGGCGCACGCACTCACCGTTCTTGAGATCGATCGCGGGAAAAAGAATCATGGGCAGTTTCTGAAAGTAAGGTGAGGCACGCGTGAGTGGGTTCTCCCCTCCCCCCGCCTCGCGGCGGGGAGAGGTCGGGGGTGGGGGGCATTTATCAGGAAAGACCCCCCACCCCGACGCCTATGGCGTCGACCCTCCCCACCACGCGCAAGAGCGCGCGGGGGGAGGGATGAATCAGCAACACAAGCCATGAGCATCACGGCTTCCACTTCAGAAAGTTCGAGATCAGAGCCAGACCGAAGCGCTGGCTCTTCTCGGGGTGAAACTGCGTGCCGATGGCGGTGTCCCTGGCGACGATCGCCGTCACCGGCCCGCCATAGTCGGCGCGCGCAACGACATCGGCTTCATTCGCCGCGTTCAGATGATAGGAGTGTACGAAGTAGGCGTGGCGGCCCTTGTCGCCGAGCGGCAGCCGCTCCAGCACCGGGTGTTCGCGCACCAGATCGAGCGTATTCCAGCCCATGTGAGGAATCTTCAGGTCTTCCTCGCGCGGCGAAATCTTCACGACGTCGCCCGAAATCCAGTCGAAGCCCGGTGTCGTGACGTATTCCTTGCCCTGGGTTGCCATCAACTGCATGCCGACACAGATGCCGAAGAACGGCCGCGCCTTGTCGCGCACCGCTTCCGTCATCGCATCGACCATGCCATCCAGCGCGTCGAGGCCCTTGCGGCAATCCGCGAACGCGCCGACGCCCGGCAGCACAATGCGATCTGCGCGAAACACGGTTTCAGGATCGCGCGTCACGACAATCTTCTGCGGCTGCTCCATGCTGCGCGCGGCGCGCTCGAAAGCCTTCGCTGCCGAGTGCAGATTGCCCGAGCCGTAATCGATAATCGCAACGCTCAACGCGACGCTCCCGGTTCAGGAAACAGGCCGATCACACTCTCCGATTGCTTCAGCGACGCGCGCGGCAACGGCGGCGGGGAACTCGCGCTGCCGCGATTGCCGTCACGCGCCGTCTTGGCATTCCAGCGCTCGAAGAACCGCCGCTCCGCGGCTTCTTCCGAGTCCGCGACGACAACGTCGAGCTGACGCCACTTGCGGCGCGACAGCTTCCAGCGGCGCAGCGATCCGGCCTCAAGCCCGACCAGCAATGCGATAACGGCCATCACCAGAAAACGCGCACCCGACCCGACGCCCGCGGCCGACATTGCGATTTCGGCGACGATCATCAGCGCGACATAGCCCAGCAGCGCCAGCCACAGCCGGTGCCAGATCAGCCAGAAGAGCGCGGCCACAAAGGCCCAGACATAAAATCCGTCCCGCACGAACACGAGCTGGTCCGGCGCCGTGCGCACATCGGTGCCGTAATAGCTCGCCGGCCCGTGAACCGTGTAAACCGCCATGATCGTTCTCCGGAACCTCGTTCAGCACGATCCGGCAAAGATCGTGCGTCGCTCGCTGGTCCAAAAGTGAATTCCAGCGCATGACCGGCATGCGCTTCAGGTCAAATCAGCCGCCGAGCGTGCCCTTGGTCGAGGGAATTTCGCCCGCAGCGCGCGGATCGATCGCAACCGCCGCCCGCAGCGCGCGCGCCAGGCCCTTGAAGCACGACTCGGCGATATGATGGTTGTTCTCGCCGTACAGCGTCTCGACATGCAGCGTCACGCCAGCATTGATCGCGAAGGCGTTGAACCATTCGCGCACCAGCTCGGTGTCGAACTCACCGATCTTGTCGCGGGGAAACTCGGCCTTGAACACCAGCACCGGACGCCCCGAAATGTCGATCACGACACGCGACAGTGTTTCGTCCATCGGCATGTGGATGCTGGCATAGCGGGTGATGCCTTTCATGTCGCCGAGCGCCTGCTTCACGGCCTGCCCGAGCGCGATGCCGACATCTTCCGTGGTGTGGTGGTAATCGACATGGAGATCGCCGTCGGCCTGCACGGTGATATCGATGCGCGAATGGCGCGCCAGAAGATCCAGCATATGATCGAAGAATCCGATGCCGGTCGCGACATTGGAAATGCCGGTCCCATCCAGATTGACCGACACCATGATGTCGGTTTCCTTGGTCTTGCGCTTGATGGTGGCCGTGCGCATGAAAAGTGCTCTCCAGAAGCCGGAAGACGCGCCCTTTTAACAGGCACATGACGCCTTCGCTACTGCGGGATGACGCGATTTTTGCCTGAGTTTTCATATATGGTGACTGGAATTCGCCGCCCGGCGGGCCGATTGCAACCGGCGGCGCCAGTGCCTAGATCAGACCCCTCAACGAGGTATTCATGCAAGCATCACAGCCTGAGATCTGGCACGGGACCACCATTCTCACGGTCCGCAAGGGCGGCAAGGTGGTTATCGGCGGCGATGGGCAGGTCTCCATCGGCCAGACCGTCATCAAATCCAACGCCAGGAAGGTCCGAAAGCTCGGCAATGGCGACGTCATCGGCGGTTTCGCCGGGGCCACCGCCGACGCCTTCACCCTGTTCGAGCGCCTCGAGGCCAAGCTGGAACAGTATCCCGGCCAGCTGACCCGGGCCGCGGTCGAACTGGCAAAGGATTGGCGCACCGACCGTTATCTGCGCCGCCTCGAAGCCATGATGATCGTCGCCGACAAGGACGTCTCGCTGGTGCTGACCGGAACCGGCGACGTGCTGGAGCCGGAACATGGCGTGATGGCGATCGGCTCCGGCGGCAATTATGCGCTGGCTGCGGCACGTGCGCTGGCCGATTCCGACAAGGACGCCGAGACCATCGTGCGCCGCTCGCTCGATATCGCGGCCGACATCTGTGTCTATACCAACCGCAGCATCACCATTGAAACGCTGACCGCATGAGCGCGACATCGGGCCAGGCAGCCTTGTCTGCAAGGTCGGGGCTTTCGCCGCGCCGGGGCTTCATCATCGCGGCGGGGCTGCTTCTGTTGCAGGCGGCGATCCTCTACGCCATGGGCCGCGTGCCGATCTGCACCTGTGGCTACGTCAAGCTCTGGCACGGCGTGGTGCTGAGTTCAGAGAATTCGCAGCACATCGCCGACTGGTACACGTTCTCCCACATCATCCACGGCTTCCTGTTCTACGGCCTGACCTGGCTGCTGCTGCCGCGCGTGTCATGGATCGCGCGTCTTCTGATCGCGATGCTGATCGAGGGCGGCTGGGAATTGCTGGAGAATTCGCCGCTCATCATCGAGCGCTATCGCGCCGGCACCATCTCGCTGGATTATTACGGCGACAGCATCGTCAATTCGGTGTCCGACACGCTGGCGATGATCGCGGGCTTCATTGCCGCGCGGAAACTGCCGGTGATCGCAACCGTCATGCTGGCGATTGTCTTCGAGATCGCCGTCGGCCTGCACATCCGCGACAACCTGACGCTGAACATCATCATGCTGATCCATCCGTTCGATGCGATACGGCAATGGCAAAGCGGGCCCCCGATCATCTAGCTCCGCCAGCCTAACCGCTTGCGATACAGTCCATTCAACAATAGCTAAGAGACATGACAGACTTCTCTCCCCGCGAAATCGTATCCGAACTCGACCGTTTCATCGTCGGACAGGGCGACGCCAAGCGCGCGGTGTCCATCGCATTGCGTAACCGCTGGCGGCGGCAGCGGCTCACCGGTTCGCTGCGCGAAGAGGTGTTGCCGAAAAACATCCTGATGATCGGGCCGACCGGCGTTGGCAAGACCGAGATCGCGCGGCGGCTGGCGCGGCTGGCCAATGCGCCCTTCATCAAGGTGGAGGCCACGAAATTCACCGAGGTCGGTTATGTCGGCCGCGATGTCGAGCAGATCGTGCGCGATCTCGTCGAGGTCGCGATCATGCAAACCCGCGAGCGCAAGCGGAAGGACGTGCAGGCGCGCGCGCAACTGGCCGCCGAGGAACGGGTGCTCGACGCGCTGGTCGGCGCCAATGCCGGCGCCGCGACGCGCGATTCGTTCCGCAGGAAATTGCGGGCTGGCGAACTGAACGACAAGGAGATCGAGATCGAGACGCAGTCGTCCGGCGGCACGCCGATGTTCGAGATTCCCGGCATGCCGGGTGCGCAGGTCGGCGCGATCTCCATCGGCGACATTTTCGGCAAGATGGGCGGCCGCACCAAAACGCGGCGGCTCAGCGTGTCGGATTCCCACGAAATTCTCGTCAACGAGGAAAGTGACAAGCTGCTCGACAACGACCAGGTCGTGCAGGAATCCATTCAGGCTGTCGAAAACAACGGCATCGTCTTTCTCGATGAAATCGACAAGATCTGTGTCCGCGACGGCGTGCGCGCCGGGGACGTGTCGCGCGAAGGCGTGCAGCGCGATCTGCTGCCGCTGATCGAAGGCACCACCGTCTCCACCAAGCACGGCGCGGTGAAAACCGATCATATTCTCTTCATTGCGTCGGGCGCGTTCCACATCGCCAAACCGTCGGACCTGCTGCCGGAATTGCAGGGCCGCCTGCCGATCCGCGTCGAGTTGCAGGCGCTGACCCGCGACGACATGCGGCGCATTCTCACCGAGCCGGAGGCCTCGATGCTCAAACAGTATGTCGCGCTGATGCAGACCGAGGGTGTGACCCTCGACATTACCGACGATGCCATCGATGCCCTCGCCGATATCGCCGTCGCGGTGAATTCAACCATCGAGAACATCGGCGCGCGGCGTTTGCAGACGGTGATGGAGCGCGTGCTGGACGAGGCGTCGTTCCACGCGCCGGACATGAACGGCCAGACCATCACAATCGATGCGGCCTATGTGCAGAAGCACATCGGCGATCTGGCCAAGAACACGGATCTCAGCCGGTTTATTCTGTAGAGATTGACCGCGAGTTTTGGTCCGGTCGCTTCACAACAATTTGGATGTCGTCCCCGCCTTCGCGGGGACGACGCCGTATGCGTTGCACCGACGACTATAATTACCTTGCCCGTCTGATGCGCACATACAGCGCGCCTTCGCCGCCGTGGCCGATATGCGCTTCCTCGAAGCCGATCACAAAGCTGCGGAATTCCGGCAGCCCGAGCCATTGCGGGACCTGACGGCGCAACACGCCACGCTCCGATTCCGGCCCGACAGTGCGGCCCTTGCCGGTGATGATGAGAACGAACGCCATGCCGCTCTCGTGCGCGTGATGCAGGAAGTTCAGCAGCACACGATGCGCCTTTGTCTGCGTCATCCCATGCAGATCGAGCCGGGCGTCGATCTCCTTCCGGCCTCGTGAAAGCTGCGAGCGCTCCCGCCGCCCGAGCGGCGCAAGCGGCGGCGGTGCCTGCGGGGTGACCGGAATCTTTCGAGGTGTCGCAGGAAGCTTCGACACCGGCGCCAGCTTCGGTGCAACCGGCGATTCTTCCGCCGCTTCAGCCGATACCTTCGGCGAACGCGGCTTCTTGCGCAGCGGCTTCGCCTGCCTGGCTACGCTTTCCCATAGTTCGGCTTCTTCGCGGCTGAGCGCGCGCTTTCGCCGTGACATCGGAGGTGGATCGAGATTGCGCGGACGTTTCATTGGCGATGACGGTAACGTCGGTGATGCCGGGTGCGGCGCGGCTGCTCAGGCTTGGCCGCAGCGGTCGATGCCGCATCCGGCGCGGTTTTCGGGCGAGCTTCCGGCAACGGCACCGCCTGCGCGATCGGGGCGGTTACGGCAGGTGTTGCCGGCGTAACCGGCGCCTGGGCCGCAGCGGGCTGATCCTTGGACGGGCTCTCGGACTGGTTCTTGGGTGAGTCCTTTGGTTGCTCTTTCGGCGCGTCCTTGACTGCTTCCTTGGAAGCTTCCTTGACCGGGTCGTTTTGCGGAAACAGTTTTGCGATGGTGGCCGATGGCCGGTCTTCCGGCAGCGGCATCGTCTTGCCGCGCGGCACCGGATCGAGGCTGTTCGGCAGCAGCATGACAAAGCGTGCCGGATTTTTCAGGCGGCCTGCGACGCGGCCAGCGTCGATGCCCGCGCCGAAGTAGATGTCCGCGCGCGCCGGACCAATGATCGCGGAGCCGGTGTCCTGCGCGATCATCAATCGGCGAAACGGCGTGTTCGATGTCTCGGATTCAATCGGCAGATTGCCTTCGATAAAGAACGGCGTGCCATAGACATGCAGCGATTTGTCGACGGCGATCGAGCGTCCCGCCGTCAGCGGCACGCCCTGAGCGCCGACCGCTTCGTCGTCCGCCGCCAGCTTCACCTCGCGGAAGAACACATAAGAGCGATTCTGCCGGCGCAACTCCTTCGCAGCGTCGGGGCTCTGCTCCATGTATTCCCGGATCTTCTGCATCGACATCTGATCCTTGGGAATGATGTTGCGTTCGATCAGGATGCGGCCGACCGGCATGTAGGGATAGCCGTTATGTGCATCGTAGTTGATGCGCACCATCGAACCATCCTCCAGCCTGATTCGCGCCGAACCCTGAATCTGGATGAACAGCAAATCGGTCTGGCTCTTCAGCCAGACCACCTCGAGTCCCCGCCCCGCGATGGCCCCGTCTTCGATCTCGGCGCGGTCGTAATAGGGCACCAGCTTGCGCCGCCCGATCTTGCGGAACACCTGCCCCTTGTTCGGCATGCTAGCGTTGGCCTGCGAATATCCGCGCACGAACAGGTTCGACGGACGCCGATAGACCGGCACATTGTACACATCGGTCTGAACGCGCGAGCCATCGACGACGGGCTCATAGTAGCCGGTGACAAAGCCGGCATCGTCGCCAATCCGCGAAATCAGCAGCGGCGTGAAATTCCGCTCGAAGAATTCGCGCGCCCTGGTGCTGTCGGAAAAATCCTCGGCCCTGGCGGCGATGCAAGAATCGCGCAGCGACGTGCCGAGCGCCTTGCTCTCCGCGAGCGGGCCTTTCTGCGCGGCAATCGGCTTGCAGCTTGCCCGAAACGTCTTGAAGGCCGGAAGCGGATCGTCGTCGGCCCAACCGGCGACCTCGTTCCACTTCAGCGGCGCATACTGGGCGCCGGGAAATTCCAGCGGCCAGACAACCGGCCCGCGTTTCGGATGTTCATGATAACTGTGCGCGGCATGACGGCCTGCCGTCCTGGCCTGGGCGTCCGCGACAGCAAGGCTGGCAACGAGAAATCCGGCGGTTCCGGCTTTCAGCCACGCGCCAAGGCGCCCGGCCCGCGCGCCGGACGCGGCAGCCTCGTTACTGTCCGCTTTCCGTCCCAACCAGCTTCCAGTTCGGATCGCGCGACGCGATGTCACGGGCGAACGTCCAGACATCTGTGACATCGGTGAGCTTTTCCGCGTTGCCATCGACGACGGTGCCGGCCTTGTCGCGCGTGACCGAGATCATCTGGGACACAAACCGGATGGTGATCTGGGCGGAGCGATCGCGCGTTTCCGCGTTGACAATCTCTGCCTTGTCGATCGATGCGAACCGGGTCTCGACCTTTTCGCCGCGCTGCTCGCGTTCCTTGATCGCGGCCTCGAATCCCTCATAGACCTCGGACGACAGCAGATCCTTCAGCGCGCGCCGATCGCCATTGGCGAACGCAAGTACGATCATTTCATAGGCGCTCCTTGCGCCGCTGATGAAATGCTGCGCGTCGAAGGATGGGTCTGAGACGGCGATCTGATCGAGACCGCGCGCAAGCGCGGAACCGGATTCGGCGATTCCCTTCCAGCGGTCGGGCGCGACCGCAGCTTCCGCCGACGGCGCCAGCGGCGCCTGATCGATGGTTTTGCCGGGCAGCGGCACGACATTGTCGGACACACGAGCGCTGCCGCGGGCTGGCAGATCGAACGGCGGACGTTCGTCACCGGTGCGCTGTCCCAATACATTGCGTAGCCGCAGGAAGATGAAGACGGCCAGAGCCAGAAAAATGATAGTGTAAATATCCACGTCGCATTCACTTTCTGATCGGTGCTTCAAGCCGCCTGAGGGATAACCCTGTTCACACAAGGGGTCACCCAGGAATTCGCCTGTCACATGTAGGCACGAAACCCGATCCAGCCAACACCGCACTATGCCGCGCTTTGAAGTGCCCGAAAGACAGGGTTTAGGGCATTCATGGCGCCTGTTTAGCTTAATTCTACCCGATCCAGCGGTCAGGGCCAGCCGAAACGCCGCAGAATGGGGCCTATCGTCCTTGTGGAATGAGGCAAGGCTATGATAGCCACTCGCCCCAACGAAGGCCTGCCCATGGCAGAAGCGGACGTTTCCGCCGCCCAGGCCTTTCGCAGGCAGTTCCCGGGCCGGATCGCATCCTGGCGATTCCGTTTCCGCTTTCTCGGAGAGATCGACTTATGACCAACGGCAATGGCGCACCTCTCGAGAACGCGGCCCCGCCTCAGTTCAATGTCCTGGCGCAGTACATCAAGGACTTCTCGTTCGAGAATCCGAACTCGCCGGCTTCGCTGGCGGCCCAGGACAAGCAGCCTACGATCAACATTCAGATCAATGTCACCGCCAACCCGGTTGCCGAACACGACTTTGAAGTCGCGCTGACCATCGAGGGCAAGGCCGAGACCGACAACCTTGTGCTGTTCGCGTTCGAGCTGATCTATGCCGGCGTGTTCCGTATTCAGAACGTCCCGCAGGACAGCATGCATCCGTTCATCATGATCGAATGCCCGCGGCTGCTCTTCCCGTTCGCCCGGGAAATCATCGCAACGTCGGTGCGCTCCGGTGGCTTCCCGCCGCTGATGCTCGATCCGGTGGATTTCGTCGGCCTCTACCGCCAGAACATGGCGCGTCAGGCCGAGCAGCAACAGCAGGTCAAGCCGAGCTAAGGCATCCCGGGTTGCACGCGAAGCGAAAATCGCTTCGCTCAGTCTTCTTTCGAGAATTCGTTCCAGACCGGCGTGCCGCCCAGCGTCGCAACGAAGGCTGCGTGCGCGGCGGCATCCGCTTCGGTGATCCGCGGCGCAAGCGGGACCTCACGCTGCCGGCGCGGCGCGTCCGTCTGTCCCGTGCTGAACGACTGGCGCGTCTCCGACAGAATAAGCTGCGACTGCCGCGCGCCGATCAGGTCGATATAGACTTCCGCCAGCAATTCGGCGTCGAGCAGCGCGCCGTGCTTGGTGCGGCGGGAATTGTCGATGGCATAGCGCGAGCACAGGTCGTCGAGCCGGTTCGAGACACCGGGATGCTTGCGGCGGGCCAGCGTCAACGTATCGACCAGACGGTCGCGCGGAATTGCCGCGCGCGAAACCTTGGTCAGTTCGGCATTGATGAAGCCGATATCGAACGATGCATTGTGGATGACCAGCGGCGCGTCCGCGATGAAGGTTAGGAAATCCTCAGCCACCGCCGCGAACAGCGGCTTGTCGGCGAGAAACTCGCTCGACAGCCCATGCACCGCGAAGGCTTCCTGCGGCATATCGCGTTCAGGGTTGAGATAGACGTGGAACGTCTGTCCCGTCGGCATGCGGTTGATCATCTCGACACAGCCGATCTCAACCAGCCGATCGCCGCGCAGCGGATCGAGGCCTGTGGTTTCGGTATCGAGAACGATTTCGCGCATGAGAATGCCGGTTGGTTTTGCGAATCAGCTTCGCCGTTTCGGCATTTTAACGACTTCGCGGAGGATTTCACCGATCCGCTGCCGCACCGGCTCGAGGCCGTGGGAAGTGTCCACCACAAAATCCGCCCGTTTGCGCTTTTCGGCATCAGGAAGCTGACGCGCCAGGATGGCATCCAGCTTCTCGGGCGTCATGTTGTCCCGCGCCAGGATGCGTTCGCGCTGGATCTCCGGCGCCGTGGTCACGACCACCACCGCATCGACGCGGTTCTCACCGCCGGTCTCATATAATAAAGGCACGTCGAGTACCGCCACGGGCGCGCCGGATTTTTCCGCATCGTCGAGAAACTTGAGCTGATGGCTGCGCAGCATCGGATGCACAATGGTCTCGAGCCGCTTCATGGCATCGGCGTTGTTCACAACCATGGCTGACAGTTTTTGCCGGTCGACCTTGCCGTTCACCGTGCTGCCCGGAAACGCGGCTTCGACGGCCGGCGCGGCTTCGCCCTCGTAGACCTTGTGGACCGTGGCGTCGGCGTCATAAACCGGCACCCCGGCCTCCTCGAACAGTTTCGCGGTGGTGGATTTTCCCATCCCGATCGAACCCGTCAGACCCAGCAGCAGCATCGGCACTTCTTTCATCAAACAGTCAGCAGATCGCGGCTGCGCAGAAAACCAAGCAACGGCAGCAGCGGCAATCCCAGTATCGTAAAATGATCGCCGTCGATACGCTCGAACAGATGCACGCCGGCCCGTTCCAGCTGATAGGCGCCAACGCTTGCAGTCACTGCGTCGCCAGCCTCTGCGATATAGGCGTCTATCTCGCGTGCGGTCAGAGGCCGCATCGTCATGCGCGCCACGCTGACATGGGAAAACAGCGGCACACCGTCCTTTGTCACGCTGACCGCGCTGTGCAGTTCGTGGGTCTGCCCGGACAGCGCTGCGATCTGCGCCGATGCCGCGGCGCGATTCTCCGGCTTGCTGAAAAGCCGCTGGCCCAGCGCCAGTGTCTGGTCCGCGCCGACGACATACCGGCCCGCATGTTTCAGGGAGACAAACTTCGCTTTCTCGCCGGCAAGAAACGCCGCGATCTCACCTGGATTCTTCAGACCTGATTTGTCCTGAGCAGCGCGTTCGTCAATGTCAGCCGGGATCGGCTCGGCCGCGATGCCGGCATTCGCAAGCAGGCTTTTCCGCACAGCGCTCTGCGATGCCAGAATCAAAGGTTGCCGCTCACGCCAGACAGTCACGTTTGCGATGCTTTCTGGCGCTGGCGATCGGCAAAGAGCTTCATGATGGCCGCGGCGGTTTCCTCGATCGAGCGCCGCGTCACATCGAGGAGAGCCCAGTCGAATTTCGCGCTCAGCCTGCGGGCAAAGGCAACTTCCTCGGTCACGGCCTGACGATCGATATAGGTATCGTCGCCGGTTTTGCCGATGCCGAGCAGACGATTTTGCCTGACCTGAATCAATCGCTCCGGGGTCGCATGAAGGCTGACCACAAGCGGCTTTTTCAGCGTCTCAAGCTGCTGCGGAATTGGAATTCCCGGCACCAGCGGAACATTCGCGGTGCGGACGCCGCGGTTGGCAAGATAGATGGAGGTCGGCGTCTTCGATGTGCGCGACACGCCGACCAGAACCACGTCTGCATCCTCAAGACCTTCAACGTGCTGGCCGTCGTCGTGCATCATCGTATAGTTCAGCGCATCGATCCGCTTGAAATACTCGGCGTTGAGGGTGTGCTGCGCGCCGACGCGGCGCGAGGTTTCAGTGCCGAGATAAGCCTGAAACAACTGCATCACCGGACCAATGATCGACAGGCTAGGAATGTTGATTTCCTGGCATTTGGCCTCCAGCCGCTCGACCAGATCCTTTTCCAGCAGGGTGAACAGCACGATTCCCGGCGCTTCCTCGATCTCGGCGAGGACGCGATCGAGCTGCTTCTGACTGCGGACCAGTGGATAGACGTGCTCCACAGGCGACACGTTGGAGTATTGCGCCGCCACCGCGCGCGCGACCGTGATCAGCGTTTCACCGGTCGAATCGGAAATCATATGGAGGTGAAAATAACTGCCGGTGGTAGGCGCCATGGCGTATCGAATCCGTTTCCACTCAATCCGGCGGCTGTGAATCGCTGTGAATCCCTGTGGGCATATTGACCCGATCGGGCGCCGGTCGGCGCCAGCCGGGATAACTCGCCTCTTCATTCACAGCGCTGACTTCGGGATGAAATCTAACCTTCACACGGATGGTAGCGGGGTTGTGTGGATTTGTCTTGGGATAATGGCAGGCCAATAGCCGGCAAACGCTTGAAACCATCGGGGTATTTTCCGCCACCCTCACACTGACCGAGGGCGGGTATAAGTCGGCGGCTTGTGGACGATCACTGGACAAACACGGGAGAGAGATGCGCGAGCGCTAATCACGGCTACACTTAATCAAACTTAAGAATCTAAAAGGATTCTTTAAGCAAGTGGTGCTTGCGGACAGAGCCCTTCTCACGTCATCTATCGATGCTGCTCGACATACCGGACAAAAATGAGCTCCGGCATGCCGAAACTGTAAAACGATTTCACGGCAACGATAAGCTCGGCAGAAAAGAAGACGCGATGTACGAATGGATCAAGGCGCTGCATGTGATCGCCGTGATTTCCTGGATGGCAGGCATGCTCTATCTGCCGCGGCTGTTCGTTTATCACTGCGAGGCGGAAATCGGGTCGAAACAGTCCGAGACGTTCAAGGTGATGGAGCGGCGGCTGCTCAGGGCGATCATCGATCCGGCGATGATCGTGACCTGGCTGGCTGGTTTGTGGCTGGTTTGGCGGGGCGGCTGGTATGTTTCAGGCTGGTTTCACGCAAAATTCCTGCTGGTGCTGATTCTGTCAGGCGTTCATGGATTTTTCGCAGCCCGGGTGCGGGATTTCGCCAACGACCGAAATACCCGAAGTCAGAAATTCTATCGTATTATCAATGAAGTACCGACGGTTCTGATGATCGGGATCGTCGTTCTGGTGATCGTGAAACCGTTTTAGGACGACGTGTTGCCGGTTGATGCGGCAACGACCTCCTTGCGAAGACCCGGACGATTTTCTATATTCCTGTCATCCCACCGAACGCAGGCGGATGTGGTTGAGTACCGGTCTCATTGTTGGACCGGCCACCACATCAGGTTCGAAGCCTCCCGGCACCTTCCTCGCTCAAGACCTGCGGACTTCTGATCGCGTTTGTAGTCCGTAGGTTGTCAGCAGGCTGAACCTTTCGCTCCCCTCCCCTCTCTTTTTCTCCACATGCTCCACAGGACAACCCCAATGCGGGAAATCAAACTACAAGACCTCAAAACCAAAACTGCGGCGGAGCTCGTCTCGTTCGCTGAAGAGCTTGGGGTCGAAAATGCCAGCACCATGCGCAAGCAGGAGCTGATGTTCGCCATTCTCAAGCAGCTTGCGATCCAGGAAACCGACATCATCGGTGAAGGCGTCGTCGAGGTTCTCTCCGACGGCTTTGGATTCTTGCGCTCATGGGACGCCAATTACCTGCCCGGCCCCGACGACATCTATGTCTCGCCGTCGCAGATCCGCCGTTTCGGACTTCGCACCGGTGACACCATTGAGGGCCATATCCGCAGCCCGAAGGAAGGCGAGCGCTATTTCGCGCTGCTCAAGGTCAACACGCTGAACTTCGAGGACCCCGAAAAGTCCAAGCACAAGGTCAACTTCGATAACCTGACGCCGCTGTTTCCGGACGAGCGTTTCCGTCTCGAGCTCGATGATCCGACGCGCAAGGATCTCTCGGCCCGCGTCATCGACATCGTGGCCCCGATCGGCAAGGGCCAGCGCGCCCTGATCGTCGCGCCTCCCCGCACCGGCAAGACGGTGCTGATGCAGAACATCGCGCACTCGATCACCGCCAATCATCCGGAATGCTATCTGATCGTTCTTCTGATCGACGAGCGCCCGGAAGAAGTCACCGATATGCAGCGTTCGGTGAAGGGCGAGGTTGTGTCCTCGACCTTCGACGAGCCCGCGGTGCGTCACGTGCAGGTCGCTGAAATGGTGATCGAAAAGGCCAAGCGCCTGGTCGAACACGGCCGCGACGTTGTCATTCTGCTCGATTCGATCACGCGTCTGGGCCGCGCCTACAACACCGTGGTGCCGTCATCCGGCAAGGTGCTGACCGGCGGTGTCGACGCCAATGCGTTGCAACGTCCCAAGCGCTTCTTCGGCGCCGCGCGTAACATCGAGGAAGGCGGCTCACTCACCATCATCGCGACCGCGCTGGTCGATACCGGCAGCCGCATGGACGAAGTGATCTTCGAAGAGTTCAAGGGCACCGGCAACTCGGAATTGATTCTTGACCGCAAGGTCTCGGACAAGCGCACCTTCCCGGCGATCGACATCTCGCGCTCGGGTACGCGCAAGGAAGAGCTCATCACCGATCCGCAACTGCTCAAGAAGATGTACGTTCTGCGCCGCATCCTCAATCCGATGGGCACCATGGACGCCATCGACTTCCTGCTCGACAAGCTCCGCAACACCAAGAACAACGCGGAGTTCTTCGACTCCATGAATACCTGAAGGAACACCTGATATGCACGTCTGACCGCCAGTAGCGGTCAGCCTGTTTGCAATGCCCGGCCCATCAGTGCGAAGCACGTCTTCGTATTGATGTGCCGGGCATTTGCATTTTTGACCTGTCACGTCAGGATGATTGTGCTGCTGGCGCCGGCACAGGACGCGGCGGCGGGGAGGTTGTGTCTTGTCGTCAGAATCCCGTCTTCCGCTCGGCGTCGCCCTGCCCGGCTGGACGCGCCGTGCGTCGCCGCAGCCGGTCACGATCGACGGCCGCACCTGCCGCATCGAACCGCTGGATGTTGCGCGTCACGGTACTGATTTGCTGGCGGCGTTCAGACACACCGGCGAATCGTCTTGGGTGTATCTGTTCATCGGCCCCTTCGCGGATGACGCCGGGATTCTGACCTGGCTGACTGAGGCTGCGAACAGCAAGGATTACATTTACAGCGCCATCATCGACCGCGCGTCGGGACGTGCCGGCGGCGTCTGTGCATTCATGCGGCCTGATCCCGCCAATGGCGTCGTTGAAATCGGCAGCATCCATTATGCCGACACACTGAAGCGCACGCCCGCTGCCACCGAGGCGATGTATCTTTTGATGCGCTATGTGTTCGAAGATCTCGGCTACCGGCGCTACGAGTGGAAGTGCAACTCATTCAACGCGCCGTCGCGGCACGCCGCGCTGCGGCTCGGATTTCGCTTCGAGGGAGTCTTCCGCAATCACCTGGTGGTCAAGGGCCACAACCGGGACACCGCCTGGTTTTCGATTCTCGACAGCGAGTGGCCGGCGCTGAAAGGCGCTTACGAGAACTGGCTGGCGCCCGAGAATTTCGACCGCGATGGGCAACAGCGCATGTCGCTCTCGGAGATGATCACAGCTGCGCGCGGGTAACGCGTTATGTTGCGTCGCAACAACGGAATTGCTGCACCCATTGTTGCAGCATATTGCGGTGCAGCAATTGTAAAGTCATGACCCTTTGGGATTTTTCGTTGCCTGCCGGACGAGTGTCCGACAAATAGGCATGCATTCCCCCGACCAGACCATCTTCGCCTTGTCGTCCGGCCGCGCCCCGTCGGCGATTGCCATCATCCGGGTATCCGGCCCCCAAGCCAGGGCGGCGGTCGAGCGGCTGTGCGGGAAACTGCCTGCGCCTCGCATCGCCCATGTCGCGACCCTGCGCGACCTCGATGGCAGCGCCGTCGACGAATCGGTGGCGCTCTGGTTTCCGGGTCCTCACAGCGCGACCGGCGAAGACGTCGCGGAATTTCATGTCCATGGCGGACGCGCGGTGATCGCGGCGATGTTCGATGCGCTCGGGTCCATCGACGGCTTGCGTCCGGCGGAGCCGGGCGAATTCACGCGCCGCGCGTTCGAGAACGGCAAACTCGATCTCACCGAAGCCGAGGGCCTCGACGATCTCATTCATGCCGACACCGATCGTCAGCGCCGTCAGGCCTTGCGGCACCTGAAAGGCTTGCTCGGCACGAAGGCGGAGAGCTGGAGACAACAAATCATCCAGGCATCGGCACTGATCGAAGCGGGGATCGATTTCTCCGATGAGGGCGACGTGTCGGCAGAGCTTGTCGCGCCGGCGCTGCGCAAGATCGCGGCGCTGAAATCGGAAATTGAAGAAACCCTTATTTCATCGGCACAAAGTGAACGCCTGCGCGAAGGCCTGACGGTTGCGATCGCCGGTCCGCCGAACGCCGGCAAGTCGACGCTGCTCAATCGTCTCGCGCGGCGCGAGGCTGCGATTGTTTCGCCCCATGCCGGCACCACGCGCGATGTGATCGAAGTTCACCTCGATCTCGACGGCTATCCGGTGACGCTGATCGACACCGCGGGCGTGCGCGACACCCACGATCCCGTCGAGCAGGAAGGCGTGCGCCGTGCGCGCGATCGCGCCCGCACATCGGATCTGGTGCTGTGGCTCGTCGATGCCAACGACAAGGCGGCACCATCGCCGCAAACCGAGGGCGATCATGCGCCGGTCTGGATCGTCCGTAACAAGGTCGATCTGGTCGCTTTGGAGGGTGAGGGTCCGGCGGGGGCGCAGTTCGATATTTCCGCAGCAAAGGGCGATGGTGTTCCGGAGTTGATCGGAGCATTGGTGTCCTACGCTCAGGACTATTTCGGAGCGGGCGAGATGGCGCTGGTCAGCCGCGCCCGGCACCGGACATTGCTGCGGGAAACGGTTGACGCGCTCGACCGGGCAGGGCGCTCAGCCGGGAAAGGCGACGAGCTTCTGGCGGAAGAACTACGAATCGCGATTCATTCATTGGGTCGACTGACGGGCCGGGTGGATGTCGAGGATATTCTGGACGTGATCTTCCACGAGTTTTGCATCGGCAAATAGGCTGGCAAGTAGGCCATTGGCCGATCGCTGGTTCCGGGTCGGCCAATGGCCCTGTTTCACGTGAAACAATCGATGGAACCCTTACCATGTTTCACGTGAAACACTTCTGATCGATTTCCGTCTTTCAGCTTTCGCACCAAAGCGATAGAAGTCTGCCCATGCAGACATTCGACGTCATTGTGATCGGAGGAGGCCACGCCGGCTGTGAAGCCGCGGCGGCATCCGCGCGCGCGGGCGCCAAAACGGCGCTTGTGACCCATCAGTTCGCGACCGTCGGAGCGATGTCCTGCAATCCGGCCATCGGTGGTCTTGGAAAGGGCCATCTGGTCCGGGAAATCGATGCCCTGGATGGTCTGATGGGCCGGATGGCCGATCAGGGTGGCATCCAGTTCCGGGTTCTGAACCGGCGGAAGGGTCCGGCGGTGCGCGGTCCCCGCGCCCAGATCGACCGCAAGCTTTATGCGGCGGCGATGCAGGCGGAAATCCGGGGCACGCCCAATCTGACCGTGATTGAGGGCGAGGCCGACGAGCTTTTGCTGTCTGAGGGCCGAATCTGCGGGATTCGCCTTGGCGATGGCCGGGAATTTGCCGTCGGCGCCGTGGTTGTGACCACCGGGACGTTTCTTCGGGGGCTGATCCATCTCGGCGAGAAGAATTGGCCTGCGGGGCGGGTCGGAGAAGCGCCGGCGATGGGTCTCTCAAAATCCTTCGAGCGGGCCGGGTTTACCTTGGGCCGGCTCAAGACCGGGACGCCGCCGCGGCTTGATGGCTCGACCATCGACTGGTCGGCGGTCGAAATGCAGCCCGGAGATGACCCGATCGAGCCGTTTTCGGTGCTGACGGACCGGATCACGACCCCGCAGATCGAATGCGGGATCACCCGGACCACCAATGCCACCCATGAGATCATCCGGGCCAATGTCCATCGCTCGCCGATGTATTCCGGACAGATCAAAAGCTCTGGCCCGCGCTATTGCCCGTCGATCGAGGACAAGATCGTCCGGTTCGGCGACCGCGACGGCCATCAGATCTTCCTGGAGCCGGAAGGGCTCGACGACACCACGGTTTATCCGAACGGCATCTCCACCTCGCTGCCGGAAGAGGTCCAGCAGGCGATTCTGGCGACCATTCCGGGCCTCGAGCGCGTGAAAATGGTCCGGCCGGGCTATGCCATCGAATACGACCATGTCGATCCGCGCGAACTGGACCCGACCCTCCAGACCAGGCGCGTGCCGGGCCTTTTTCTGGCGGGACAGATCAACGGCACCACCGGCTATGAAGAAGCCGGCGCGCAGGGGCTTGTGGCCGGGCTGAACGCCGCGTTGCTCGCGGGCGGCGGTGAACCGGCCGTGTTCGACCGCGCCGACGGCTATCTCGGGGTGATGATCGACGACCTGACGTCGCGCGGCATCACCGAGCCGTACCGGATGTTCACCTCGCGGGCCGAATACCGCCTGACCCTTCGTGCCGACAATGCCGATCAGCGCCTGACCGGCCGGGGCATTGCCCTGGGATGCGTCGGTGGTGAGCGGGCAGGGCGCCATGCTGCCAAGATCGCGGCGCTTAACATCGCGAAATCATTGGCGAAATCGCTCTCGGTGACGCCCAATGAGGCCGCAAAGCATGGTCTGATGCTCAACCACGATGGCCAGCGCCGGACCGCATTCGAGCTGCTGGCCTATCCGGAGGTTGAGTGGGGCAATGTCATATCGATCTGGCCGCAGCTTAACGAGATTGATCCGAAGATTGCCGTCCATCTGGAGATCGACGCCAAGTATGACGTCTATCTGGCCCGCCAGGCCGCCGACGTGCAGGCATTCCGCCGCGACGAGGGCCTGGTCCTGACCGATGTCGATTACAGTGCCGTTCCCGGCCTCTCGAACGAGGCGCGGCAGAAGCTTGAAAAGGTCCGGCCCCGGACTATCGGGCAGGCGGGCCGGATCGAGGCCATGACCCCGGCAGCGCTGGCAATTCTTGCGGCTTATCTCCGCCGCGAGGCACGCCGGTCGTCCGCCGCTTCGGCCTGAGGCATCCCATGGCCAAGACGGCCCCCATTTCCATTCCGGCCGCGGACAAGGCGGCGGCATTGGCGCTGACGCCTGTTTCACGTGAAACAGAAGCCCGGCTCGATCGCTACGTCGATCTGCTGATGGCGTGGCAGGCCAAGACCAATCTGATCTCGCCCTCCACGCTGCCGCAGCTCTGGACCCGGCACATTGCCGATTCGTTGCAGCTTCTGGATCTCGCGCCCTCAGCGCAACGCTGGCTCGACTTCGGTAGCGGCGGCGGCTTTCCGGGTGTGGTGCTGGCCTGCGCAATGGCGGAGCATGAGGGGGCGTCCGTTCAGCTCGTCGAACGCAACGCCAAGAAGGCGGCGTTTCTGCGCGAGGCACTGCGGATCACCGGTGCTGCCGGCTCAGTTATCCTCGCCGATATCGGGGATTATGTGGATAGCTCGCAGACGCCGATAGATTGCGTCACTGCGCGCGCGGTCGCTCCACTACATATGTTGCTGGGCTATGCAGAGCCTCTGGTGAAACAAGGAGCGAAAGCACTCTTTCTAAAGGGACAAGATGTAGAGTCAGAATTGACGGAAGCTACTAAATACTGGAATATTGAGCCCATTCTTCATCCCAGCCGCACAGGCGGACACGGCTGGATCGTCGAGCTCAGGACAATTGAGCGGCGATAATCGTCCGGCAGTAACAGGTACAAGGCGGCCAGGCACATGGTTGGCATCGGCGGAATTTTTGAGGGCGAAAACGGCACGGCGACGGGCGAACGGGGGCATCCCCGCATCCTGGCGCTGGCCAACCAGAAGGGCGGCGTCGGCAAGACCACGACCGCGATCAATCTCGGGACCGCGCTGGCCGCCATCGGCGAGCGGGTGCTGATCGTCGATCTCGATCCGCAGGGCAACGCCTCGACCGGACTCGGCATCGATCGCCGCAACCGCAACTGCTCGACCTACGACGTGCTGATCGGCGAAGCCAAATTGCGCGAGGCGATCATTCCGACCGCGGTGCCTCGTCTGCACATCGCGGCTTCGACCATGGATCTGTCGGGCCTCGAACTCGAACTCGGCACCACCCGCGATCGCGCGTTTCGTCTGCGCGACGCCATCGCCGACCTCAATGTCAATGTCGCGCCGGACGCCGACTACACCTATGTGCTGGTCGATTGCCCGCCGTCGCTCAACCTCATCACCGTCAACGCCATGGCGGCGTCGCACGCCATTCTCGTTCCGTTGCAGTGTGAGTTCTTCGCGCTCGAAGGTCTGTCGCAACTGTTGCAGACGGTGGAGCAGGTGCGTTCGACACTCAACCCGACGCTGTCGATCCACGGCATCGTGCTGACGATGTTCGACTCGCGCAACAACCTGTCGAATCAGGTCGTCGCCGATGTGCGCCAGTTCATGGGCAAGAAAGTTTACGACACCATGATCCCGCGCAACGTGCGCATTTCCGAAGCGCCGTCCTACGGCAAGCCGGTTCTGGTCTACGATCTCAAGTGCGTCGGCAGCGAAGCGTATCTGAAACTCGCGACTGAGGTCATTCAGCGCGAGCGCGAGCTGCGCACGCATTGAGACAAGCTGTCATCCTTCGAGGCTCGCCGAAGACGGCTCGCACCTCAGGATGACGGAACGATACGACGCAAGCACCATTTCCGGATGGTGAGAGATCGTCATCCTGAGGTGCGAGGGGCAAGGCCCCGAGCCTCGAAGGATGACATGCAGAACAGATTTTAGATTCGGAGTGTGCGAGTTGAGTGCGAGGGATGCGGCGATGGCCGAGGAGCGTTCGCGACTGGGTCGCGGTCTTGCAAGTCTGATCGGCGATGTGGGCGGCGAGGCGGCGCATGTCGATCGTCCCGCGCGCGCGCCGCGCCGCGTTCCGATCGAATTTCTGAAAGCCAACCCGCGCAACCCGCGCCGGACTTTTTCCGACGAAGAACTGGGCGAGCTGTCGGCGTCGATCAAACAGCATGGCGTGATTCAGCCGATCGTGGTGCGGCCGGTGAAGGGCGCGCAGGATCGTTTCGAGATCATCGCCGGCGAGCGGCGCTGGCGCGCATCGCAGCGCGCCGGTCTGCACGATGTGCCGATCGTTACGGTGGAAGTGAATGACAGCGACGCGCTCGAGATCGCGATCATCGAGAACGTGCAGCGTTCCGACCTGAACGCGATGGAAGAAGCGCAGGGCTATCACGCGCTCGCCGCGGAGTTCAAACGCAGCCAGGAAGACATCGCCAGGATCGTCGGCAAGAGCCGCAGCCATGTCGCCAACATGATGCGTCTGACCAGGCTGCCCGATCAGGTTCAGGCCTACATCGCGGAAGGCAAATTGTCGGCGGGTCACGCGCGCGCGCTGATCGGCGTGCCCGATGCAGTCGCCGCGGCAAAGCGGATTGTCGAGGAAGGTCTGAACGTGCGTCAGACCGAAGCGCTGGCGCATGACGAAGGCGTACCGGAGCGCAAGCCGCAGAAGGCGCGCGGCGGCAGCTCGGCCAAAGTCAAGGATCCCGACACCATCGCGCTCGAAAAGCGCGTCAGCGACGTGCTCGGCCTGAAGGTCAGCGTCGATCACCGCAATCCCGGCGGCACGGTGCAGATCAAGTACACCGATCTCGACCAGCTTGACGAGATTTTGCGGCGGCTGGAAGCCGGCCGGTAAATCACAAGCGAACAGCCGGGCCGCTCCATGAAGCGCGGCAATTTCCCTGCCCGTCAATCCGGGCTACGAGTTAGCGGGACAGCGCCACACACATGATGTCGTCCTCGCGAAAGCGGGGACCCATAGCCACCGAACGTCGTGATAGTGGCGAGAGGATCGCTCCGGCATCTCCATCAAATCGAGTGCTCAGGGAGTATGGGTCCCCGCTTTCGCGGGGACGACGTGGTGAGATTCCGGATGACAACGAACCTGTAGCCCCGAGAGCAGCAATTTCCCTGCCCGGCAACCTCAGCGACGCCGATATCGACGCCCTGTCATAGGCGCGGCGCGATTTTCTCGCCCGTCATTCCGGG